>NZ_BAAAZG010000033.1:25083-36914 GCF_039536785.1 Actinomadura miaoliensis | reverse complement strand
CGCGCCGCGCACGGCACGGCCCGCGCCGCGGACGCCCCTGCGCAGCGAGCGCCCGACCGCGCCCGCGCGTGCCTGGATGCCCATGCGTCCTGATCTCCCCGTGCGGCGTGTTCGGGAGCCGATCCAATCGAGAGTACGTTTCCCTGGTGAGCGCCGTGCTCACTCGCGTGCGCCCCGGAGGTCCCCGGTGGTCTCGCCCACGCCAATTCATGCGCGAGAATTGAGGGCGTGAGCCCACTCCGTCAGTCGAGTCCCGCGCGTTCCACCGGCGCGCGCTCCGCCGGGGCGGCCCGTTCCAGCGGAACGGCGCGCTCTGGAGGGACGGCGCGCCGCCGCACCCCTGTCGTCGACCCGGCCTGCGCCGAGGCCGTCGACCTCGCCCGGGAGGCCGCGCAGGAGGTGGCCGCGGCGGGCGCGACGGACCGGTCCCCGTCGGCGCCGGTCGGCGACCACCTCGGCCTGCGCGCCGAGGGCGACCGGGTGGTCACGCACTACTTCGCGTGCCTGGATCCCGCCTACCGGGGCTGGCACTGGGCCGTCACGGTGACGCGGGCGGCCCGCGCCAAGGTCGTGACGGTCAGCGAGTGCGCGCTGCTGCCCGGGGAGGACGCCCTGCTGGCCCCCGAGTGGGTGCCGTGGCTGGAACGGCTGCGCCCCGGCGACCTGGGCCCCGGTGACCTGCTGCCCACCGCCACCGACGACGCGCGGCTGGCGCCCGGCTACGCCGACGTGGGTGACGCGGGCGACCAGCAGATGCAGTGGGAGCTGGGGCTGGGCCGTCCCCGCGTGCTGTCGCGCGAGGGCCGCGCCGAGGCCGCCGCCCGCTGGTACGACGGCATCGCCGGGCCTCGCGCGCCCATCGCCGCCTCGGCCCCCGCGCAGTGCTCCACCTGCGGGTTCTACGTGCCGCTGGCCGGTGAGCTGCGGCAGATGTTCGGCGTGTGCGCCAACGAGTACGCGCCCGACGACGGGCGCGTGGTGTCGGCCGACCACGGCTGCGGCGCGCATTCGGAGGCCGTCGTCATCCCCCCGGCGTCCGAGCACGGCCCGCCGGTGCTGGACGAGGTGGGCTACGACATCGTCAAGGTCAGCCCCGTCCGCGACACCGCCGACGCCTCCTCCGAGGCCCCTTCGGAGGCACCCTCGGAGGAGGAGGAAGAGGCCCTCGGCCACAGCTGATCCCGCACTGCGGTGACATCGACCGTGAACGACGACCCGTTCGGCACCGGGGAGATCCGTGACCGCGTGCTGCGCGCGTGGGCGCAGTCCCCGGCGCGGTTCCGGGAGGACGCCAACGCCGAGGAGGACTTCGCGCTCGGCGGGTACCGCGACCGCGTGGTGGTGGAGCTGGCGCAGAACGCCGCCGACGCCGCCGTGCGGGCCGGGGTGCCGGGCCGCCTGCGGCTGACGCTGCGCGGCGCCGTGCTGACCGCCGCCAACACCGGGGCCCCGCTCGACGCGGCCGGGGTGGAGGCGCTGTCGACGTTGCGCGCGTCCGCCAAACGCGACGACGAGGGGGCCGCCGGCCGGTTCGGCGTGGGGTTCTCGGCCGTCGTCGCGGTGAGCGACCGGCCCGCGATCGTGTCGGCCCGCACGGGGGGTGTGGAGTGGTCGGCGGCGCGCGCCCGCGCGCTGGCGGCGCGCACACCGGCCCTGCTGGAGGAGCTGGAGCGCCGGGGCGGGCACGTGCCGTTGCTGCGGCTGCCGTTCCCGCTGGACGAGGCCGTGGACGTGCCGGACGGCTTCGACACCGTCGTCCGGCTGCCGCTGCGCGACGACGAGGCCGCCGGCCGGGTGCGCGAGCAGCTCCGCCAGGCCGGGCCCGCGCTGCTGCTGGCCCTGCCCGCGCTGACCTCCGTCGAGATCGACGTCGACGGCGAGACCCGCACCCTCACCGCCGAACACGACGAGGCGGCGGGCACGGTCGTGATCGACGGGACGCGGTGGCGCACGGCCGAGGACCACGGCGTGCTGCGGCCCGACCTGCTGGCCGACCGGCCCACCGAGGAGCGCGCCCGCCCGGTGTGGCAGGTGCGCTGGGCCGTGCCCGACACCGGCGACCTGGCCGGGACGCCCGCCGTCGTGCACGCCCCCACGCCCAGCGACGAGCGGCTCGACCTGCCCGCGCTGCTGATCGCCTCGTTCCCGCTCGCCCCCGACCGCCGCCACGTCGCGCCCGGACCGCTCACCGACTTCCTGGTGGAACGGGCCGCCGACGCCTACGCCCGCCTCCTGCGCGCCCTGCCGACCTCCACGCGCCTGCTCGATCTGGTGCCCGGACCCGTGGCGGCCGGGGAGCTGGACGCCCGCATCCGCCGCGCCGTCCTGGATCGCCTGCCCGAGGTGCCGCTGCTGCCCGCCGCCGGCGCCGAGCGGGTGCGCGGCCGGGACGCGGTGGCCGTGGACGGCCCGGCGGCGTTCGTGGAGCTGCTGGGCGGCGGGGACGAGCCCGTGGTGCCCGGGCTGCTGCCGCCCGCCTGGCCGGTGCGGCACGCGGCGCTGGGCGCGCTGGGCGTGCGGCGGCTGGACCTGGCCGACGTGATCGACGAGCTGGCCGCCCTGGACCGCGAACCGGCGTGGTGGCGCGGCCTGTACGAGACGCTGACCGGGGCGCCGGCCGACGCCCTGGGCGCCCTGCCCGTCCCGCTGGCCGACGGCGACCGTCTGGTGCGCGGCCCGCGCGGGCTGCTCGTCGCCGCCGACGGCGTGGACCCGGCGCGTCTGGGCGCGCTGGGGCTGCGGTTCGTCCACCCGGACGCCGTCCACCCGCTGCTGCCGCGTCTGGGCGCGGTGGAGGCGGGGCCGCGGGCGGTGCTGGCCGACCCCGCCGTGCGCGCCGCAGTCGAGGGCTCCTTCGACGCCGACGACCCGGACGAGATCGCCGAGGCCGTGCTCGGCCTGGTGCGGGCGGCCGGGATCGAGCCCGGCGAGGAGCCGTGGCTGGCGGAGCTGGCGCTGCCGGGCGCCGACGGCGACCTGTATCCGGCCGGTGAGCTGCTGCTGCCCGACAGCCCGCTGCGCGACCTGATCGCCGCGGACGCCCCGTTCGGCGTGGCCGACGCCGAGCTGGTGGAGCGGTGGGGCGCCGGCGTGCTGGCCGCCGCCGGGGTGCTGGAGGTGTTCGCCGTCGCCCGCGCCGAGGACGTCGAGCCCGCCGCGCTCGCCGACGGCGACGTGTCGCTGCACCTGGACGACGAGGACCGCTGGGCCGACGACGTCCTCGCCCGGGTCGGCGACCAGGAGCTGCCGCCGCTGCTGCCGGAGTTCCAGGCCGTGCGCGACCTGGAGCTGGTCGACGGCTGGGACGCGGCGCTGCGCCTGCTGGCCGGGCGTCCGGCGCTGCGGGCGGCGGTGGTGGAGCCCGCGCACGTCACCCTGCACGACGGCCGCCGGGTGGCGGTGCCGTCGTACACCGCGTGGTGGCTGCGGCGCCATCCGGTGCTGAACGGCCGCCGCCCGACCGAGTTCCATTTCCCCGGCGAGGACGATCTGCTGGCTGGGCTGTACGATCCCGCGCCCGCCGGCCTCGATCGTCCGTTCCTGTTGGCTCTCGGCGTCCGCACGTCGCTCGCGGACCTGCTGGCCGAGCCGGGCGGCGCGCAGGAGCTGCTGGACCGGATGGGCGACCCGGCGCGTTCGGTGCCCCGGCGACGCCTGGGACGGCTCTGGACGGCCGTCGCCGACAACGCGTCCGCGCTGGAGCCGCCCGAACGCGTGCGGGCGGTCGTGGACGGCGAGGTGGAGGTGGTGGACGCCGCCGACGCCCTCGTCCTGGACCGTCCGGACCTGCTGCCCCTGCTGCGCGGCCAGCCGCTGGTCATCGCCTCCCACGGCGACGCCGCCGAGCACCTGGCCGAACTGCTGGACCTGCCGCTCGCCGGCGAAGAGATCGAGGGCGTCGTGCGGACGGACGGGGAGAAGCGGCCCGTGCCCGCGGTCGTCCGCGCGGTGCTGCCGGACGCGCCCGGCACCTACATCGCACATGACCGCCTGGTCGTGGACGGGGTCTCCGTGCCGTGGTGGTGCGGGGACGGCCAGGCGCACGCCACCGGTCCCTGGGGGCTGGCCCGGGCGCTGGCCTGGCTCAGCGGCCGCTGGGAGGCCCGGTTGCCCGCCGAGGCCGTCCTGCGCGATCCCGGCGCGCTGCCGACGCTCCTCGCCGAGAACGACCTGGAGTCCTGAGACCCGGCGCCCTCACCCTCCGCCGGAGGCGCGTTCGCGCCGTTACTGCTGCTCGCCTCGGGACTGCTGCCCGTGCCGGGACTGCTGGCGGATGCGGGCCCGGTGCAGCCGCGGGATGTACCAGACGCCGAACAGCCCGATGACGATCCCGGCCACGCACACCCACAGCCACCACTGGCGCTCGTCGGGCAGCCCGACGATCAGCAAGACGACCAGCGCGACCGCCCACGCCGCCGTCCCGGCGACCGCGACGCGCACGTCGTTGGTCTCCAGCGGCGGCGGGTCGGGGCGGCGCGGTCGGGTCATGCCGATCAGCCTATCGGCGGCTCGTGCGGGCCCGGCCGGGGCACGGCGCGCAGGCCGCCGACGACCATCCGGACGAGCAGGTCGTAGCTGGTCTCCAGGTCCTCGGGCAGCCCGAACCCGCCCGCCGCCTCCAGCACGGCGAAGCCGTGCACGGCCGATCGCAGGCACCGGGCCGCGTGGATCAGGTCGGGGCCGTCCAGGTCGTAGCCGCGCAGCACGGCCAGCACCACCTCCAGCAGCCGTTCGCCCGTGTCCGCCATGCGGGGGTCGGTGAGCGGCTGCTGGCTCATGGCGGCGTAGCGGGACGGGTGGTCGACGACGTAGGACCGGTAGGCGCGCATCACCGCCCGCATGGCGTCGTCCCCGGAACGGCCCATCGCCGCACGCTGGAGCCGCACCGTGAGCTCCTCCATCACCCGCCGCGTCACCAGGTCGCGCAGCTCGGCCAGGTTGCGCACGTGCTTGTAGAGGGACGGGGTCGCCACCCCGGCGGCCTTGGCGACCGCGGCCAGGGTGAGCGCGTCGGGACCGCCCGCGTCGACGATGCCGATCGCGGCGTCCACGACCGCGTCGGGGGACAGGCCCGCGCGCGGCATCAGGCGCTCACCCCGTCGCCGGTGGGCGCCACCTGCCGCAGGAACCGCAGGAGGGCCTCGGTGGTCTCGGCGGGGCACTCCTGGTGCGGGTAGTGGCCCGCCCCGTCGATCATCACGATCTCGGCGGGGCCGCCCAGCTCGGCGGCGACGGTCTCGGCCTCCGCGCGGGGGTCGGGGAAGTCCGGGTCCTTGGCGCCCATGACGACCAGCGCCGGGACGGACACCTGCGGCAGCAGCCCGGCCATCTCCGGCTTGGTGTCCAGGCCCATCGTGCGGGCGGCGGCCATCCTGCCGCGCTCGCGCATGTTCGTCTTGATCGCCGCCAGGTGTGCGGGGAAGTCGGCGGGACGCGGCCCCTTGTAGAGGTTCTTGTAGTACATGCCCCACAGCGCCGGGCTGCTCAGGACGAGCCTGGCCATCAGCTTCATCACCGGGTTGGGGGAGACGGGCCGTGCGAACGGCGCGACCAGCACCAGCCCGCGGACGAGGGACGGCTCGCGCACCGACAGCAGCGGCGCCGTGCCGCCGGAGAACGAGTGCCCGACCACGATCGCCGGGCCGCCGCCCAGGTGCCGCACGAGCGCGGCGAGGTCGTCCGCGCCGTCCCCGACCGTGTAGGAGGCGAACCCGGCGGCCGACTCACCGTGGCCGCGCAGGTCCGTGGTGACGACCCGGTATCCGGCCGCGGCCAGGGCGGGCGCGACGTGGCGGTAGGCGGTGCGCAGGTCGCCCATGCCCGGCGCCAGCACCACCAGGGGACCCGTGGCGTCGCCGGTGACCTCGTAGGCGATCCGGCCGCCGGGGACTTCGACGAACTCGCTCATGACCCGCTCCTTAATGTCGATAGCCGTAAAGCTAATGCCATTAGCCATCCTTGTCAAGCGCGGCATGGCAGCATGGAAGACGGGACATCAGCGAGCCGATCGGAGGAAGAAGTCGCGCCGCCCCGCGCACTCGCGCGCCCGCGCCCCCCGCGCGTCGCGAAAACGCGCAAGCCCCGGTGGCCGGTCGCGGTGGCGGGGTGCCCTGCCTGCGGTATGGCGGAATCCGAGCCACCGTCGTATCGTTAGCAAAAGCAATGACTTCTGCGAACGAACATGACAACGTCACCGACCACAAGCCGCGCGGTGTCGGTCCAGGGCCTGGCCGAAGACCTGCGCATCTCGATCGCCCGGCTGTCGCGCCGTCTGCGCACGCTGAGGCCCGACGCGGCCGGGGCGGCGGCTCCGCTGTCGCTCACCCAGTTCGCCGCGCTGGCCGCCCTCGATCGGCACCGCGCGATGACCCCGCGGGAGCTGGCCGACCACGAGAAGGTGCAGCCGCCCTCGATGACCCGCGTGATCGCGTATCTGGAGAGCCGGGGACTGGTGGAGCGCAGCCCGCATCCGACCGACGGCCGCCAGGTCGTGCTGAGCGTGACCGAGGAGGGCCGCGCCCTGCTGGCCGGGGAGCGGCGCCGCAAGGAGGCCTGGCTGTCCCGGAGGCTGGACGCGCTGACGCCCGAGGAGCGGGAGATCCTGCGGCAGGCCGCCCCGATCCTGGACAAGCTCAGCCAGTCCTAGCCGCCGAGCCGGGCGGCCCGCCCGAGCCCGGCGACCCCGAGGCCGGCGCCCCCGAACCGGTCGGCTCCGAGGCGGTCGGTGCGGAGCCGGCCGGCGCGGAGGCCGCCGATGTGGAGCGTTCCGTCGCCGAGGCCGACCCGGCCACCGGCGGCATGTTCCGTTCGCTGCGCGTCCGCAACTACCGGCTGTTCGCCTCCGGACAGGTCGTCTCCAACGTCGGCACCTGGATGCAGCGCGTCGCCCAGGACTGGCTCGTGCTGGACCTGACGCACGGCAGCGGCACCGCGCTCGGCATCACCACCGGCCTGCAGTTCCTGCCGATGCTGCTGTTCGGCCTGTGGGGCGGCGTGATCGCCGACCGCTACCCCAAGCGACGCCTCCTGATGATCACGCAGGCCGCGATGGGGGCGCTCGCCCTCGTGCTGGGCATGCTCGCCCTCACCGGCACCGCCCGGGTGTGGCACGTGTACCTGCTGGCGTTCCTGCTCGGCGTGGCCACCGTCGTCGACAACCCCACCCGGCAGTCGTTCGTCGTCGAGATGGTCGGCAAACGGGACCTGCCCAACGCCATCGCCCTGAACAGCGCCTCGTTCAACGGGGCCCGGCTGGTCGGCCCCGCCGTCGCGGGCGTGCTGATCGCCGTGCTGGGCACCGGCCCGGTCTTCCTGGTCAACGCCGCCTCGTTCGGCGCCGTGCTGTTCGGCCTGTACGTCATGCGGCAGGACGAGCTGCACACCGCCGAGCCCGTCGCCCGCGGCAAGGGACAGCTCCGCGAGGGCCTGCGCTACGTGTGGGGACGCCGCGACCTGACGCTCGTGCTGGTCCTGGTGCTGTTCATCGCCACGTTCGGGATGAACTTCCAGGTGACCGTGGCGCTGGTGTCCCGCGAGGTCTTCCACACCGGGGCCTCGTCGTTCGGCCTGGCGTCCAGCATGCTGGCGCTCGGCGCGCTGGCCGGGGCGCTGCTGGCCGCCCGCCGCGCCACCCGGCCCCGGATGCGGGTGCTGATCGGCGCGGCGCTGCTGTTCGGCGTGCTGGAGGTCGTCACCGGGCTGATGCCCGCGTACTGGTCGTTCCTGGTGCTGCTGGTGCCGACCGGGATCGCGCTGATGACCTTCACCACCGCCGCCAACGCCACCATGCAGCTCGGCGTCGCGCCCGAGATGCGCGGCCGCGTCATGGCGCTCTACATGCTGGTGTTCCTGGGCACCAACCCGATCGGCGCCCCGGTGGTCGGCTGGATGGCCGAGCAGTTCGGGCCGCGGATGAGCATCGTCGTCGGCGGTCTGGTCGCCGTGACGTCGGTGCTGGTCGTCGCCGCGCTGGCCGTCCCGCGCGCCGGCCGCCGGCCGGCGGCGGTCCTCGGGGCGCTGCGGTCGCGTCGCGCGGGCGCCGCCGGGAACATGACGGAGACGTGACAAGCAGCGTGCCTGCTGAAAGGCTGGGACGCGTGGCCTTCCGGACGTTCGCATGAGGCTGTTCGTGGCGGTCGTTCCGCCCCCGCCGATCCTGGACGAGCTCGCGGAGTTCCTCGGTCCGTTCCAGAACGACCTGCCCGACCTCCGCTGGCTGCGCCGCGACCAGCAGCACATCACGCTCACCTTCCTCGGCGAGGTTGACGACCGCACGCACGACCGCCTGCTGCCCCGCCTCGAACGCGCCGTCGCCCGCCACCCCCGGCTCACGCTGTCGCTGGCGGGGGCGGGCGCGTTCCCCAACCCCGCGCACGCACGCGTGCTGTGGACCGGCGTGTACGGTGACCGCCGCGACCTGGCCCGCCTCGCCGCGTCCACGACCGCCGCGGGACGCCGCGAGGGCACACTGCCCGACAAGCACCCCGGCTTCCGGCCGCACCTCACCCTGGCCCGCTGCCGCCGTCCCGTCGACGTGCGGTCCCTGCTGGAACCGCTGGCGGCTTTCGCGGGCGGCACGTGGACGGCCGAGTCCGTGCACCTGATGCGCAGCCACCTGCCCGGCAGAGGCCGTACGACGGTCGTGTACGAGTCGCTGCACAGCTGGCCCCTGCGCTGACCCGAGCGGCTCCCAGCGCCCCCAGGGACTGCTGCGAGGCCCCTAGAGCTCCGGGGGAGGCGGTGCGGGACGGTCGGCGTCCGGCGGCCCCCACGGCACCCCGTAGCGCTCGCAGGCCCGCCGCAGCTCGCCCAGATCGGGCGGGAACGTCACCTGGCGCAGCACCCGGCCCGTCGGCCCCCACACCACCAGCCGCGGCATCCGCTCGGTGGACTCGTCCACGCCCACGCCGCCGATCAGCTCGCGGCGCACCTCCCACTCGACGCGGCCGCGCAGCGTCACCACCGCCACCCCCGCCGCAGACACGCGCAGCTGCGCCCGGTTGCGGTCGTACAGCCAGTAGCCGCCCAGCCCCGCCAGCACCCCCGCGGGCACCGCCCAGCCCGCCATGCCCGAGAAACCGCCCAGATCGGGGCCCAGCCACACCGCGCCCAGCAGCGCCACGAACTCGCACAGCAGCACGCTCATCGCGTACGAGCCGACCCGGGAACGCCGCGTGGCGTCCAGGAGCACCCCGGGCGCGGTGGACGGCGTCGGAGGCGCGGCCTCCTCGACCTCCGCCGGACCCGGACCGCCGCCGCCCGCCGTCTCCACCGGCGCCTCACCGCCCGACCCGCCCGCGTGCGACGGCACCGCCTCCGCCTCCGACGGCACCGACGACAGCGTGGACACCGCCGAATGGAACGCCGCGCTCAGATAGGCGTCGTACTCGGCGTCGGTCACCGGCAGCCCCGCCCGCCGCGCCGACTCCCGCAGGTCGGTACGGGAGATCCGCAGCGCCGACAGCGGCGCGGCGAAGAACTCGTCGCCGTCGGAGTCGTACAGCCGCACCCACGCGTGCCCGGCGATCGTCAGCAGCTCGATGCCGCCGATGCGGTCCTCGGGCATCCGCAGGACCACGTCGCCGGCGGCGTCCACCCAGCCGAGCCCGCCGTCGGCCACCACCAGCCGCCCGCCCGGCACCTGCGCGAAGACCTCCGGCAGGCCCTCCAGCCCGTAGGCGGGGGAACGCGGAGTGCGCGGCCCCGGCGTGACGACCCGGTAGCCGTGGTCGTCCAGGCCGTGCGCGAGCTGGAAGGCGTCCAGGCCGTGCGCGGGCAGCCGGGCCAGCAGCCGCATCCGGTGGTCGAACGCCAGCACCGCCAGCGGGACGCGCCGCGGCTCGTCGGTCAGCGCGTCCAGCGCCAGGCCGGGGCCGACGACCAGCGCCGCCACGTCCCCGGCGGCCACCCGTCGGCCCTCCTTCGCCCCGGGCCTGGTCCGCACGAGCAGCCCGTCCGGCCGGATCGTCCACTCCACCTGGATGGCGCGCAGCAGCCGCCGCCGTGCCCCCGCGACCCCCGCGATGGCGGCCAGCGCCCAGCAGCCCGCCGCCAGCCGGTGCCCGAAGTCGGCCGTCCCCTCGACCGCGATGTGCGCGATCATCGTGACGCCCAGCAGAGCCAGCAGCGTGCCCAGCACCGCGGTACGGCCCCGTCCCGGCACCGGCTCCGGCGACGCCAGCCGTATCGGCTCGCCCGCCGCGCCGGACGCCGGCGGGTCCTCGCGGAGCGGCTCGTGCGCGGCGGCCAGCAGCGCCGCCTCCTGGTCGAGCAGCCGCTGCTCGGCGACGTGATGGCGGGGCAGGCCCAGGTCGGCGCCCGCGCCGGTCTCGCCGCCGTCGTCGTCCGACAGGCCCGAGACGGCGCCGTCCAGCAGGAACACCGGAATGCCCAGCCGGCGCGCGGTCACGAACAGCGCCAGCGGCTCCATGCCGAGGGCGTCCAGGCCGCCCACCGTCGTGCGGCCGAACCGGTGCAGGACGGTCAGCCCGCCGTCGTCCACGGTGATCGCCAGGCCCTCGATCCGCGACCGCTCGTACCGGGTCAGGGGCGTGCCGTCCGGCGCCACCCGCTCCAGCCCCGCCGCCGACAGCCGCCAGTACGGCCGGGGACGGCGGCGGCGCAGGGACGCGACGGCCCCGGCGATCCACGGCGCCGTCGCGACCGCCCCGAGCAGCGCCGCCCACAGCCACACTGGGTGGATCGGCAGCAACGCCAGCGCCAGCACCGGAAAGGCCAGCCGTCCCGCGGCGACCGGACGCCACCGGGTCGCGGAGGCGTGCAGGCCGACCAGCTCGTGCTCCACAGTCCGCATCCTCACACGGGGCCCGGTGGGCCCGTCACTCCTTTTCCGATCCCACGCCTACGATCATGAACGCTTCCGCACGATGGCGTAACCGAGGGCCCCCGCGATCGCCAGCGCGGCGAACAGCCCCACGCTCGCCCCGGTCGAGTCGCGGCGGCCCTCCTCGGCCTCGGCGCCGGACCCGCCCCCGCCGCCCGTCCGTGCCGGCGGGGGAGAGACGGGCAGCATGTCGTCCGGCAGCGGCACCCGGTACACCGGCTGGTCCAGGCCCTCGGACCCGGCCAGCAGCGACCGCCCGTCCGCCGCGAACGTGATCGACTCGCCCTGCTCCTGGCCGGGCAGGGAGATCGACCCCAGCGACCGGCCCGGCCGTCCGTCGGCCCCCACCGCGTAGGCGCGGGCGCCGAAGTACGTGCGGATGACGCACAGGCGCCCGTCCGGTGAGAACGCCCCGTCGGTGGCGATGCCCGGGGCGTCGCCGACCTTGCGCAGCGTGTTGAACCCGCCGGTGCGCAGCCGCGCCGGAGCCTCGTAGATCTTCCCGGAGAACAGCTTGCTGGCCACGTACAGCCGGTTGGTGCGCGGGTTGATCATCATGGTCTCGGCGTTGCGCGGCCCGTCCTCGTACTTCAGCCGGAACGCGGTGGCGCGCAGCGTCTGCGAGCGCAGCTCGGCGGGCTCGGGGACGCGGTAGACGGTGACGTAGGGCCAGGCGCCGCCCATGTTGTCGCCGATGTCGCCCACGTAGATCGCCGGACGGCCCCGCTCGTCGCGGCCCAGCGCCATGCCCTCCCAGTCGCGGGCCTGCGCGCCCGCCAGCGTCAGGACGGCGCGCGTCCTGCCGTCGGGGCCCAGCGCGAAGATCTCCGCCCGTCCGCCCGAGTCGTTGTGGGTGTAGACGACGCCGGGGTGCCGCACGCTGACCGCCAGCCCGCTGGACTCGGCGACGCGCGGATCACGGACCGTGAACGCCACCTCGCTGCCAGCCTCGGCGTCCCTGACCGCGGACGCCGGCACGAACGCCGTC
>NZ_BAAAZG010000033.1:0-25019 GCF_039536785.1 Actinomadura miaoliensis | reverse complement strand
CGCGGGCGCCGCCGCCACGGCGCCGGCCACCGACACCGCGCCGCAGGCCGCGCCGAGCCGGACGACGGCGCGCACGGGGGGCCTGGGGGCGGCTCGGCACGGGCGCGCCGACGACATGATCCGATCTTCCCCCGTTCCGCACCCGATCGATCACACGACCCGCCCCGACAACCGACCCTCGTCCGCCGCCCGGCCGACCTCGCGCGGCGGCCGGTCGCGGCCGGACTCAGCCGAGCACGGCGCCGACGACCACGGCCAGGACGAGCGCGGTCAGCACGGTGGGGAGGAGCCAGCGGGGCGCACGGTTCACGGGTTCGAGCTTATTCGGCCGGGCCGCCCGCTCGAACCGTCCCGCGGTGATCGGCGTCTCAAGGGTCATGTACGGACTGTTCGGGGTGCTGCGCTCGCCCGGCGCCGGGGATCCGGGCGCGGTGTCGGACGCCCTGGTGATCCTGGGCACGCTGGCCGAGGAGCGCGGCCGCGACACCGCCGGGATCGCGCTGTTCACCGGCCGCGCGGTCACGTCGGCGGCCGCGCCCGCCGGCACGCGCGACGCCCGCGGCTGCGACCTGTCCTACGACGGCTGCCGCGTGGTCACCGGCCGCGCCGCCTTCTCGCGGGTCTGGCGGCCCGAGCTGCTCCCGCTGCTGGACGT
This sequence comes from Actinomadura miaoliensis, assembly GCF_039536785.1. Lineage (NCBI taxonomy): Bacteria > Bacillati > Actinomycetota > Actinomycetes > Streptosporangiales > Thermomonosporaceae > Actinomadura > Actinomadura miaoliensis. Next base: position 24,364 of record NZ_BAAAZG010000033.1, on the reverse strand, counting down.
GGCGCCGCTCGTCGTCGGGCACACCGGCCGGGCCGCGCCGGAGTCGCCGGACGGGCGGCCGGACGCCGGTCCGCTGGTCGTCCCGGGAGCAGGCGCGGGAGCCGGCGCCGGACTCGTCGGCACGCACGACGGCGACGTCGCGGCCGAGCGGATCTTCCGGCTGCTGGCGGGCCGCCGGGACGCCGCCGCGACCGCCGAGACGCTGGGCGCCGCGCTGCCCGGACGGGCCGCGCTGGCGTGGGTCGACCGGGCCCGGCCCGACCGCGTCCACCTGGCCCGCGCCGCCCGCAGCCCGCTCACCGTCGCCGTCGACACCGAGCAGAACCTCTACTGGGCGTCCGAGCCGTGCTGGCTGCGGACGGTGCAACGGCACACCCGCGTGCGATTCGCCACCGCCGTCATGCTCCGCGAGGGCACCTACCTGCGGGCGGGCCTGGGGGCGCCGGACGGGCGGCCGCACGTGCTCGGCAGCGCCGGGTTCACGCCGACCGCCCGGGGCACCGGCGAGTTCGCCGCCACCGCCTGACCGGCGGCGCGGCGAACCCCGCCGGCGGTGCTAGAGGCGCTCGACCACGTAGTCGATGCAGGCCGTCAGGGCCTCCACGTCGGCCGGGTCGATCGCCGGGAACATCCCGATGCGCAGCTGGTTGCGGCCCAGCTTGCGGTACGGCTCGGTGTCGACGATGCCGTTGGCCCGCAGCGTCTTGGCGACCGCCGCCGCGTCCACCGAGTCCACGAAGTCGATCGTCCCGACGACCTGCGACCGCTGCGCCGGGTCGGCCACGAACGGCGTGGTGTAGGACGTCTTCTCCGCCCACGTGTACAGGCGCTGGGACGAGTCGGCGGTGCGGGCGGTGGTCCAGGCCAGCCCGCCCTGCTCGTTCATCCACTCGATCTGCTCGGCGAACAGCAGCAGCGTCGCCACGGCCGGGGTGTTGTAGGTCTGGTCCTTGGCGGAGTTGTCCACCGCCGTGGGCAGGCTGAGGAACTCCGGCACGTACCGGCCGGAGCCCGCGATCTCCTCGACCCGCGCCAGCGCGGCCGGGGACATCAGCGCCACCCACAGGCCGCCGTCGGCCGCGAAGCACTTCTGCGGCGCGAAGTAGTACACGTCGGTCTCGGTGACGTCGACGGGCAGGCCCCCGGCGCCGGACGTGGCGTCCACCAGCACCAGCGCCTCGTCGGCGGTGGTCCCGGCGGGCCGCTCGATCGGCATGGCCACGCCGGTGGAGGTCTCGTTGTGGGTCAGGGCGTAGACGTCCACGCCCTCCTCGGCGGCGGCCCGCGGGTGCGTCCCCGGCTCGCTGGAGATCACCGACGGCTCGGCCAGCCACGGCGCCTTCGTCGTGACCTTGGCGAACTTGCTGGAGAACTCGCCGAACGACAGGTGCTGCGACTTCTCGCGCACCAGACCGAACGCGGCGGCGTCCCAGAACGCGGTGGTGCCGCCGTTGCCGAGCACCACCTGGTGCCCCTCGGGCAGCGAGAACAGCTCGGCCAGGCCGCTGCGCACCCGGCCGACCAGCGACTTGACCGGCTTCTGCCGGTGCGAGGTGCCCATGTACCGCGCCCCGGACTCGGCCAGGGCGGCCAGCTGCTCGGGCCGCACCTTGGACGGGCCGCACCCGAACCGCCCGTCGGCGGGCTTGAGGTCTTCGGGAATGACTATGGCTTTGTCAGCGCTCTCGGTCACCCGAAGAAGGCTACTTGACCTGCGCGGCGGAGCAGGGACGGGGTTCACATGGCGAGACGCGCCGGTCAGCGGGGTGTCACCTGGAGCGGCGGACCGCCCAGACGGCCAGGGCGGCCAGCCCGGCCAGGCACAGCGCGGCGATCACGGCGGGCGGGTAGATCCACGGGTCGTTCCGTTCCCGGGCCTCCAGCGCCGTGGTGACCGAGTCGTAGGCCAGGAACGCCAGCAGCAGCGCGACGAGCACGGCGGTGACGCGTCCCGCGAGGGCGTTGGTGCGGCGGCGCCGCAGCTCCCGCTCCCGCTCGTACCGCCGCAGCTCCTCGGCCTGACGCGCGGCCTCCGCGCGGACCCGCTCGTGGTGGGCGTCCGGGGACGGTGCCGCGCCCGCCGCGGGGCCGATGTCGCCGTCCAGCGGCTCGTCGTCCAGCGGGTCGTGGTCGGTCACCGGCCCATCATGGCAAACCCGGACGGACCGCGCCGGACGTGAGCGCCCCGGACATGCGTCCCGGACGCGAGCGCCCCGGACATGAGGAAGCCCCCGGCGACTCTGCCGGGGGCCTCATGCGCTCTTGCGGGGGCGGTGGGGCGAGCCGGGTCAGCCGGCGGTGCGCTTGAGGACCTCCGCTGCGCCCGGCACGTCGTTGATGGACCGGCTGCCGGGACCGACGTAACGGGCGCTCGGCCGGACCAGGCGGCCGGTGCGCTTCTGCTCCAGGATGTGGGCGGCCCACCCGGCGGTGCGGCCACAGGTGAACATGGCGGGCATCATCGCGGTGGGGACCTCGGCGAAGTCCAGGATGACCGCGGCCCAGAACTCCACGTTGGTCTCGATGGCGCGGTCGGGGCGGCGCTCGCGCAGCTCGGCCAGCGCGGCGTCCTCCAGGGCCTTGGCGGCCTCGTAGCGGGGGGCGTTCAGCTCCTTGGCGGTGCGGCGCAGCACGCGGGCGCGGGGGTCCTCGGCGCGGTAGACGCGGTGGCCGAAGCCCATCAGCCGCTCGCCGGAGTCCAGGATGCCGGTGACGACCTTGCGGGCGTCGCCGACCTGCTCGACCCTCTCGATCATGGGCAGCACGCGGGCGGGGGCCCCGCCGTGCAGCGGGCCGGACATGGCGCCGATCGCGCCGGAGATGCTGGCCGCGACGTCGGCGCCGGTGGAGGCGATGACGCGGGCGGTGAAGGTGGAGGCGTTCATGCCGTGCTCGGCGGCCGAGACCCAGTAGGCGTCGATGGCCCGGACGTGCCGGGGGTCGGGCTCACCGCGCCAGCGGATCATGAACCGTTCGGTGATGGTCGCGCCCTCGTCGACGCGGCTCTGCGGGACCATCGGGGTGCCCACGCCGCGGGCCGACTGGGCCACGAACGACAGGGCGGTCACCGACACGCGCGCCAGGTCGGCGCGGGCCTCCTCGTCGGTGATGTCCAGCAGGGGGCGCATGCCGTACGCCGGGGCCAGCATGGGCAGCGCGCTCTGGACGTCGACGCGCACGTCACCGGAGCGGACCGGCAGGACGTGCGGCTCGGCGGGGGTGAGGCCGGGGTCGAAGCTGTTGTCGACGAGCAGGCCCCAGGCGTCGCCGAAGGAGACGCGGCCGACGAGCTCCTCGATGTCGACGCCTCGATAGCGGAGGGCGCCGCCCTCCTTGTCCGGTTCCGCGATCTCGGTCTCGAAGGCTACGACCCCTTCAAGCCCGGGTTTGAAGTCGGACATGTCGTCCTGCCTTTCGTCCCCATAGTGATAAGGCGGTGCCGTGCCATTGAACCGTGTCTCTTTTACTGCTGAGTACCCAGGCCCCTGTGAGATGCACAATGCCCTGGTGAGAGGCTCAGACGCTGTGGACGGCCGGATACCAGAGGCAAGTGGCGCGCAAAGCGCCGATTCCGCGGGGGTTCCGCGCGCACCGGAGATCGACCTGTCGCGGCTGCGCGCCGCCTACGACGCGGGGGAGTTGAGGGAGGAGGCGGTGCCCGCCGACCCGCTGGAGCTGTTCGCGAGGTGGCTGGCCGACGTGGTGGAGGCCGGGCTGCCCGAGCCGAACGCCATGGTGCTGGCCACCGCCTCGGCCGACGGCGAGCCCAGCGCCCGCACCGTGCTGCTCAAGGGCTACGGCCCGGCGGGCTTCCGCTTCTTCACCAACCTGACCTCGCGCAAGGGGCGCGACCTGGCCGCCAACCCCCGCGCGACGCTGGTGTTCCCGTGGCATCCGCTGCACCGGCAGGTGATCGTGTCGGGCCCGGTGGCGGAACTGTCGCGGGAGGAGACCGCCGGCTACTTCCAGACCCGCCCGTATGGCTCGCGCGTCGGGGCGTGGACGAGCGAGCGGCAGTCCTCGGTGATCACGGGGCGGGACGAGCTGGAGGCCCGGTACGCCGAGCTGTCCGCCCGCTGGCCGGATCCGGCCGCCGCGGCCGCGGGGGCGCCCGCCGCCCGCGACGAACGGACCGCGCGGTCGGAACGCGACCGGGCCGAGGCCGAGGCGGTCCCGCTGCCGGACTTCTGGGGCGGGTTTCGCGTGGTGCCCCTGGCGATCGAGTTCTGGCAGGGGCGGCCCAACCGGCTGCACGACCGGCTCCGCTACCGGCGCCCGGCCCCGGACGCCACGGCCTGGGAGCTGGAACGCCTGTCCCCGTAGCCCCGTCCCTGCGGCGGGCGCCGGATTGGCGGACAGGGCTCGGCGGTTCGTAGGCTGGCACCCGGTAATTAACCCGGCTAACTATCCGACCGAGTAGAGACCGTGCAGAACGCCTCCGAACCTCCTGATCCCCAGGACCCCGATCCGCACCCGCAGGCACGCGAGCAGACGGCACAGCACGCGGCGCGGCAGTCAGCGCAGCAGGCGGGACGCGCGCCGCGGAAGGCGCGGCGCGCGGGCCGCGGCGGGTGGATGCGCGCCGTCGCGATCGACACCCGTCCCCTCGCGCATCCCGCCTACCGGCGGCTGTGGCTGGGGCAGGCGGTGTCGTTCGTCGGCTTCCAGGTCACCGCCGTGGCCGTGCCCGTCCAGGTGTACGACGTGACGCGGTCGTCGTTCTGGGTGGGCGTGCTGGGCGTGGTCAACCTCGTCCCGCTGATCGTGTTCGGGCTGTGGGGCGGGGCGGTCGCCGACCACGTGGACCGGCGCCGGCTGCTGTTCGGCTCGTCCTGCGTGATGTGGGTCGCGACGCTGCTGCTGTTCGCCCAGGCCCTGCTCGGCATGGACGACCTGTGGCTGATCATGGCGGTGGTGGCCGTCCAGGCGATGGGCTTCGCGGTCGCGTCGCCGACCCGCAACGCGATCATCCCCCGGCTGCTGGACCGCTCCCTCGTCCCGGCCGCCAACACCCTGAGCTTCACCGCCAGCCAGATCGGCATGCTGGCCGGGCCCCTGGTGGCCGGGGTGATCCTGGCCCGCTGGCACTACGCGGCCGCCTACGCGATGGACGCCGTGCTGTTCACCGTGGGCCTGTACGCGGCGCTGCGCCTGCCCGCCATCCCGCCGCTGGGAGAGGTGACGGGCACACCCGGTCTGCGCTCGGTCTTCGAAGGGCTGCGCTACCTGGCCACACAGCCCGTCCTGCTGATGTCGTTCGTCGTCGACATCATCGCCATGGGCGTGGCCATGCCGCGCGCGCTGTTCCCCGAACTGGCCGAGACCCGTTTCGGCGGGGAGGACGCGGTCGGCTGGCTGTTCGCCTCGATCGCCATCGGCGCGTTCATCGGCGGCCTGATGTCGGGCTGGATCGGACGGGTGCACCGGCAGGGCGTGGCCCTCGTCGGGGCCATCGTCGTGTGGGGCCTGGCGGTCGCCGTCGCCGGGCTCGCCCACCAGTTGTGGCTGGCCGTGGTGCTGCTGGCCGTGGGCGGGGCGGCCGACCTGGTGTCGGCGGTGTTCCGGCAGACGATGCTCCAGACGTACGCGCCGGACGAGATGCGCGGCCGTCTCCAGGGGGTCTTCACCGTGGTCGTCGCGGGCGGCCCCCGTCTCGGCGACCTGCGCGCCGGAGCGACCGCCGCCTTCGCGGGGGCCACGGTCTCCTGGGTGGGCGGCGGGCTCGCGTGCGCGGTCCTGGTGGTCGTGGTGGGCCTGTGCGTCCCCGCCCTGCTGCGCTACGACACCCGTACCGCCGCGCCCGCGCTCACGGACGACGTGCCCGAGCCGAAGGAACCCGCCACCGACCGCGAGCCCTAGCCGGGGCGGCTACCCGAGGGCCATCGCCACGACCTTGAGGTCCTCGACGAGACCGGCGTACATCGCCTCCCGGTCCTCGGCGCGCAGCACCGCCGACGGGTGGATCGTGGCGAGCAGCCGCGTCCCGTTCCACCCCGCGTCCCCGTCGCCGGCCCGCTCGGCGGCCTCGGCCGCGCGCGCCGCCGCCGGGGTGCCGAGCACGTCCGGGTCCGGCATGGGGATCAGCTCGCCGCGCCGCTTGGTCACCCGGAACGTCGACCCCAGCAGCGCCTTGCCGGCCGTCGCGCCCAGCGCCACCACCACGTCCGGCTCCAGGACGCGCAGCTCGGCCACCAGCCACGGGCGGCACGCCCGCATCTCGCTCACGTTCGGCGACTCGTGGATGCGGCGCTTGCCGCCCGCCATCCGCTTGAACTTGAAGTGCTTGACGGCGTTGGTGACGTACACGTCGCCGCGTTCGATGCCCGCCTCCTCAAGGGCCCGGTCCAGCATCCGCCCGGCCGGGCCGACGAACGGCCTGCCCTGGCGGTCCTCCTGGTCGCCGGGCTGCTCGCCGACGAGCACCACGCGGCCGTGCGCGGCGCCCTCGCCGAAGACCGTCTGGGTGGCGTTCTCGTACAGGGGGCAGCCGCGGCACCCCGCGGCGGCCTCGCGCAGCGCCCCCAGATCCGCCCGTGACCTGGGGTCGTCCGGCAGGAAGGGGGCGGCGTCATGGGAAGAATTCGCGCTCATCGTGCGTTCCTCCGTACCCGCCCCCACGGGGATATGCGCAGGCACCGTCGCGGGAGGTGCGGAACGCGTAGACTCGAGTCCACAAGTCTGGAGGGAGCTGTGACCTCACACGGCCTGATCGATACCACGGAGATGTACCTCCGTACGGTTCTGGAGCTCGAAGAGGAAGGGATCATTCCTCTTCGCGCGCGCATCGCCGAGCGGCTCTCGCAGAGCGGTCCGACGGTGAGTCAGACGGTGGCGCGCATGGAGCGCGACGGGCTGCTGAGGGTCGAGGGGGACCGGCACCTCGAACTGACCGAGACCGGCCGCAACCTGGCCACCCGGGTGATGCGCAAGCACCGTCTCGCCGAGTGTCTGCTGGTCAACGTGATCGGCCTGCCCTGGGAGGACGTCCACATCGAGGCGTGCCGCTGGGAGCACGTGATGTCGGAGGAGGTCGAGCGGCGCCTGGTCGCCCTGCTCGGCAATCCCACCCACTGTCCGCACGGCAACCCCATCCCCGGCCTGGACGAGCTCGGCGGGCACGGCGACGACAGGGACAGCGCCCCGCTGTCGTCGATGACCGACGCGGCGAGCCCGGACGGCGCCCCGGCCGTCGTACGCCGCATCAGCGAGCAGGTGCAGAGCGACAGCGAGCTGATGCTTAAACTCAAGCAAATCGGGATACAACCGGGGCGAGAGGTGACTCTTCGGGCGACCGACGACGGGGTGCGGGTGACGTGTGACGACGAGGCCGACAGTAACGCCAGCGAGCTGCCGCGGTCCATCGCCGAACACGTGTTCGTCAGCGGCCGCTGAACCCGGTACGGTGCCGCCCCCATCGCCGTCTCCATCGCCGAACGCGCCGCACGGCACGCCCGGGTCGTTTTCGCCGTCGCCGCGCGTCTATACCGAAGATCTCCACACCGTCACGGCGTTCGGGCGTATCCCGGGGGCGGGTTCGTCGTTCAATACCAGTGAGATACGTGCGGCGGCCGCGCCGCCACGCACGGTGGCCGCCGCCCTGACCGCGGCGGCCGGAGCGGGCGGGCGGACGGCGCGGCGGCCGGGCACCACGGCGACGGCCCCCGAGCGGACGGCGCCGCCGGGCACGGCGGCGCACACGGACACGAGGAGAACGGGCACGACGGCAGGGCGGACGACAGAACGGCGGGCGGCGACCCCGAGAACGGCCGCACCGCCCGATCCCGCGCGCCCGGCGGCGCCGGCGAGGGCCCGCGCGGCGGCCGGAAGGCGGCGGACGGCCCGATGAAGCGACCGGACGAACCGCCGTTCGAGGCGCAGCTGCCGCCCGAGACGGTGCTGAACCAGATGGAGATGGCGGTCATCGTCTGCGACCGCTTCAGCAACGTCATCTACGGCAACGACTTCGCCCGCCAGCTGTTCGGCTTCGGCGGCGACGACCTGATCGGCCACTCGGTGCTGTCGCTCGGCATCGCCGAGGAGGACCACGAGCAGGCCACCGAGCTGGCCCGGCACGTCCTCAAGGGCGGCGTCTGGGAGGGCACGTTCTGCAACCTGCGCGCCGACGGCACCACCGTCTACACCCGCGCGCACGCCGTGCCGCTGCGCCACCCGTCCGGCGCCGTCGACGGCGTGGTGATCTTCGCCCGGGAGGCGCTGCGCAGCAACCAGCGCGAGCACGAGCGCTACGGCCTGCTGGAGCGGGTGGGCGAGCGGCTGGCCGGGTCGCTGGAGCTGGAGACCACGCTGCGCCGCGTCGCCGACACCCTGGTGCCGCAGTTCGCCGACCACTGCTTCATCGACCTGTTCAGCGGCGACCGGCTGTACCGGCGGGTGTCCCGGCACGCCGCCGACTGGACCCCGCCGCCCGGCACCTGGGCCGAGGTCGGCGAGCCGGTCTCCTACCCGGCGGGGCACTTCGCCGCAAAGGCCATGAACCGCCGCGACACGGTGCTGGTCGAGGACATGGTCCGGCACCGCTTCTCCGCCCCCAGCCTGGCCAGCCAGCGCCTCGGCGACGAGCTCGGCGTCACCTCGGTGATCTCCGCGCCGCTGCTGGTGCGCGGCGAGCTGCTGGGCGTGATGAGCGTGGCGCTGTCCAACCTGACCAGGCGGCCCGACCCGCACTACGACGCGTTCGACCGCGACCTGATGGGCGCCATCGCCGGCCGCGTCGCGCTGGCCATCGACAACGCGCTGCTGTTCGAGGAGGAGCGCGAGACCGCGCTGGCCTTCCAGAAGGACCTGCTGCCCGGCGAGCGGCCGCCCCGGCTGGACGGCCTGGAGATCGCCTGGCGGTACGAGCCGGCCCGTCCGCTGGAGTCGCACGGGCACGGCATACAGACCCAGGTCGGCGGTGACTGGTACGACGTGATCCCGCTGTCGGCGGGCCGCGTCGGGCTGGTCATCGGCGACGTGGAGGGCCGCGGTGCCCGCGCCGCCGCCGTGATGGGCCAGCTGCGCGCCGCGCTGCGCGCCTTCGCCCAGGACGACAAGCCGCCCGCCGACATCCTGCGCAAGCTGGACGAGTGGGTGCGCACCATGACCCGGCCGCAGCGGCAGAAGTCCGGCTGGGCGCCGCCCGGCGACGACGAGGTGCGCCCGCCGCTGGTGTCGTGCACCTACTTCGTCTACGACGCCTGGTCGCGGGTGCTGGAGTTCGCCAACGCCGGGCACGACCCGCCGCTGCTGATCAACGACGGCGAGGTGAGCGAGCTGACCTTCCACAGCCAGGGCGGCATGCTCGGCCTGCGGTCGCCGGGCGTGGGCGGCGAGATCCTGTTCAACGAGGAGTCCGCCGAGCTCAAGCCCGGCTCCACGCTGGTGCTCTACACCGACGGGCTGATCGACCGGCGGCCCCGCGCCGACGGCGAGTACTACACCCGCGAGGAGTCGCGCGAGCTGGTCCGCCAGGCCGTGGCCGCGGTGGCGCGGCGGGACGTGGAGACCATCGCGGGCGCGGTGTTCGACGCGGTGCCCGGCGACATCGACGACGACGTGGCGATCGTGGTGATCCGCACCTCGCCGGAGGAGCTGGCCGTCGAGGAGCGCACCTTCCCGGCCGAGCCGATCATGGTGTCGGAGGCGCGGCGGATGGCCGCCGACGCGTTCGCCTCCTGGGGCATGCTGGACGAGCAGGCCGAGCTGGCGTGCCTGCTGGTGTCCGAGGTGGTCACCAACGTGGTGCTGCACGCCGCCGCGACCCCGCGGCCGCGGCGCGAGCTCGTCCTCGACGGGCCGCCGCCGGTGCGGTTCAACAGCGCCCCCTCGGCGGCCGACGCGCTGGCCGACGCGCTCAACGACGTCGACGAGGACGACTGGTCCCTGCCCGGCGCGATGGCGACGGCGTCCGGGCCGCTGTCCGCGCCGGTGCCGATGGCCGAGCCGATGACCGAGCCGCTGTTCGACCCCGGGCCGCCGCTGGACATGCCGCTGACCCGCCGCGAACCGGCCACCAAGGAGTTCCGGCTGCGGCTGCGGCGCGGCGCCGACGCGCTCTGGGTCGAGGTGTTCGACGCCGACATGCGGCTGCCGCGCATCCGCAGCGCGGGCGAGACCGACGAGGGCGGGCGCGGCCTGTACCTGGTCGACCAGCTCGCCTCCCGCTGGGGGGCCCGGCCCACCGCCGACGGCAAGGCGGTGTGGTTCGAGCTGCCCCTGCGTCCCTGACGGGGCTTGATCAAAAGCGCGGCGCGCGTACCGTGGGGTGCGTGCGGGCGTGGAGCGTCGAGATGCCGGGGCCGATCGAGACCGGCCCGCTGAAACCGGTCGAACGGGACGTCCCCGAGCCGGGTCCGGGCGAGCTGCTGGTACGGGTGCGGGCCTGCGGGGTGTGCCGGACGGACCTGCACGTCGCCGAGGGGGACCTGCCCGTCCACCTGCCCGGCGTCACCCCCGGGCACGAGATCGTCGGCGAGGTGACGGCGGCGGGGCCCGGCTGCCGGTTCGGCGTCGGCGACCGGATCGGGGTGGCGTGGCTGCGCGGCACCTGCGGGGCCTGCCGCTATTGCCGTCGCGGCGCGGAGAACCTGTGCCCCTCGTCGGTCTACACAGGCTGGGACGCGCACGGCGGCTACGCCGAGTACACCTTGGCCGTCGACGCCTACGCCTACGCGCTGCCCGCCGAGCTGGACGACGTGCGCGTCGCGCCGCTGCTGTGCGCGGGCATCATCGGCTACCGGGCGCTGCGCCGTGCCGCCGTGCCGCCCGGCGGGACGCTCGGCCTGTGGGGCTTCGGCGGCTCGGCGCACCTGGCCGCGCAGATCGCCGTCGCCGAGGGCACGGCCGTGCACGTGTTCACCCGCAGCCCGGCCGCCCGCGCGCTGGCGCTGTCGCTGGGCGCGGCCTGGACGGGCGACTCGTTCGACGCCCCGCCCGAGCCGCTGGATTCGGCGATCGTGTTCGCCCCGGCCGGCGGCCTGGTGCCCGCCGCGCTGCGCCGCCTGGACCGCGGCGGCACGCTGGCCGTCGCCGGGATCCACCTGACCGACATCCCGCAGCTCAACTACGAGCGGCACCTGTTCCAGGAGCGGCAGCTGCGTTCGGTGACCGCCAACACCCGCGCCGACGGCGAGGAGTTCCTGCTGCTGGCCGCCCGGCTCGGCGTCGCCGTCTCCACCGTCGCCTACGGCCTGGACGAGGCCGGCAAGGCCCTGGCCGACCTCGCCGGCGGCCGCTTCACCGGCGCCGCCGTGCTCGTTCCCTGAGACGGCACCGGCCGGAGCGCCGGGTCGCCGGGTCGGCTGTATCGGCTTCCGCTACGCCGGCTCGGCGGCGACGTGGGCCCAGTTCTGGGTGAACCACAGCTCACCGCCGATCACGCGGGGTTTGGCGCCGGTGCGGGGGCCGCCGTCGACCTCCTCCAGGAGCGCGGCGCGGATGCGGTCGGCGGCGCGCGGGTCGCGGGCCCCGGCCAGCCACGGCTCCGCCGGCCGCTCCACGGTGAACACGTCCAGCCGCCGGACCCCGGCGCCCGCCGAGGTGATCATCTCGGTGAGCCCGGCGATGGACGGGGTGCCCGGGTGGCCGGGGTCGCGCAGCCGCTCCAGCCGGTCGCGGTCGGGCCCGGCCAGGTTGGGACGGACCAGTTCGGCGATGACCAGCCTGCCGCCGGGACGGCACACCCGCAGCAGCTCGCGCAGCACCCGCTGCGGGTCGCCCAGGTGCAGCAGCGAGAAGCGGGTGGTGACCAGCGTGAACGACCCGCTTCGGTAGGGCAGGGCGGTCGCGTCGGCGCGGATGGTGGGCGTGTCGGGGTCGTGGCGGCGGACGCCGGTGTTGTCGTACGGCACAGGCCGCACGGCCCGTATGGGGGAGACGGGGCCGTCCGGGTCGCCGCCCCGCGCCGGTGCGCCGTGACCGTCCGAGTGGGCCGGAGGCCGGGACATGGGCAGCGTGGTGCTCGCGAGGTCGCTCTCGCCGGGAATGCGGACCGGGCCGGTGCCGAACGTCACCGTGGGCATCCGGCCGTTCTTCTCGCGGATCACCGGCGGCTGCGCGTCCACGGCGGTGACGTGGCGCACCCACGGCCGCAGCGCGCCCGGCATCGGCCCGGGGCCGCGCGCCACGTCCAGGCAGACGTCGTCGAACGAGGGTTCGGTGAACTCCAGCAGCCGCCGCAGGTGCGGGGCGACCGTGCCGCCTGGTTGGTGAATGGGCGTCGCCGGTTGCGGCACGTCTGTCTCCCTCGGCTCAAGGTCGGCTCGCCGGGCGACCCCCTCGCGGCGCCGGACTCCGGGGCTCCGGCACGAGGGCTGGGGAGAGGGTCGAAAAGGCCTCTTCCAGGTTTTGACTCACCGGGCGGGGAGGAAGTTCGGGCCTAGCGGAGGGTCTGGCCGTACAGGGCGAGCACGGCGAGCACGAAGATGACGACCACCGCCATGCGGGTCGGCACCGTCAGCCGCATCTTCCCCGCCGCCCACCGCACGCAGTACGCGCACAGCAGGGCGGTGACGGCGAGAGCGAGGATCCCTTCCATGGTCACCTTCGTTCTGGGGGGACGGGTGCTGTCCCTTGAACGATAGACGGGTCAGGAAACCCTTACCCCAGTGCTCGAATCGGGTTCGGTACGGGGATAGCCTCACGGACGTGGCAGATGCGAAACAAGACCAGAAGCGTGACCGGGTGGACGACCTTCTTCTCCAGGTGGCGCGCGGCCGGGTCGCGCTCGGTGTCGCGGGGCTCGCCGCGCCGCGGCTGACCACCCGGCTGGTGGGCATGGGCCGCGGCCCCGACGCGGGCCGCGACTTCGTCGTGCGCATGTTCGCCGCCCGCGAGATCGTCCTGGGCGCGGGCTACCTGCTCGGCGACCGGGCGAGCCGCCGGACGTGGGCCCGGTACGGGCTGCTGGCCGACGCGCTCGACACCGTCGCCGCCCTCAAGACGCGCGGCGGCGTGCCGCCGTGGGCCACCGCCGGGGCGGCCGCCGCGGCCGGGGCGTGCGCCGCGCTCGGCGCCGCCAAGACAGCCAAGGACCTCCTCGGCTAGCGTCCCGCGTCCCGGTTCGGCCGCCCGCCCGCGACCCGGGCGGCCGCCGGTCCGGGGCGCCGGAATGTGATCCTTCACGGTTCCTGGGTAGGGCGTCGCGTACTCGCGTACGAGGGACCGGGAATGACGGCTGCGACGACGCCCCCGCGCACGACGACCATGCCCCAGGGCCGCGACCTGGCGGTGATCCTCGGCTCGCTGATGCTGGCGATGCTGCTGGCCGCGCTCGACCAGACGATCGTGTCCACGGCGCTGCCCACGATCGTCAGCGACCTGGGCGGGCTGAACCACCTGTCCTGGGTGGTCACCGCGTACCTGCTGGCCTCCACGGCGTCGACCCCGCTGTGGGGGAAGCTCGGCGACCAGTACGGCCGTAAACGGCTGTTCCAGACCTCCATCGTCATCTTCCTGGTGGGGTCGGCGCTGTGCGGGCTGGCGCGGAACATGCCGGAGCTGATCGCGTTCCGGGCGCTGCAGGGACTGGGTGGCGGCGGCCTGATGGTGCTGGTCGTGGCGATCGTCGGGGACGTGGTGCCGCCCCGCCGGCGCGGCCGCTACCAGGGGTTGTTCGGCGCGGTGTTCGGCGTGTCCAGCGTGTGCGGGCCGCTGCTGGGCGGCTGGTTCGTCGACAACCTGTCCTGGCGGTGGGTGTTCTACGTCAACCTGCCGGTCGGGGCGCTGGCGCTGGCGGCTGTCGCCGCCGTCCTGCGCGACCCGGCCGAGCGGCACCGGCACCGCATCGACTACCTCGGCATCGCGCTGATCGTCGGCTGGTCGGTGGGGCTGGTGCTGGTCACGACGTGGGGCGGCACCCGGTACGCGTGGTCGTCCCCGCAGGTCATCACGCTGGCCGTGGTGTCGCTGGTGCTGGTCGTCGCGTGGGTGGCGGTGGAGCGGCGCGCGGCCGAGCCGGTGATGCCGCCCAGGCTGTTCGCCGACCCGGTGTTCTCCCTCGGCGCGGCGATCAGCTTCGTGGTGGGCTTCGCGATGTTCGGCGCGCTGACGTTCCTGCCGATCTTCCTGCAGGTGGTGCGGGGCGTCTCGCCGACCCTGTCGGGGGTGCACCTGCTGCCGATGATGCTGGGCATGCTGGTCGCCTCGATCGGCTCCGGCCAGCTGATCAGCCATACCGGCCGCTACAAGGTCTTCCCGGTGGTGGGCACGCCCCTGGTCGCGATCGCGCTGTTCCTGCTGTCGCGGATGGACGAGACCAGCTCCACCCTGTCGATGAGCCTGCGGTTCGCCCTGCTGGGCTTCGGCATCGGCCTGGTCATGCAGGTCCTGGTGATCGCGGTGCAGAACACCGTGTCGTACGAGGACCTGGGCGCGGCCACCTCCGGGGTGACGTTCTTCCGCCAGATCGGCGGCTCGTTCGGCGTGGCGGTGTTCGGGTCGGTCTTCAGCAGCCGGCTCGCGGACGACATGCGGGAGGTGGCCCGCGCGCTGCCGCCCGGCTTCGATCCCGCCGCCGTGGAGGGCAACGCGGGCGTGCTGCGGCAGTTGCCGCCGGACGTGGCGGGACGCGTCCTGCACGCCTACGCCCAGTCGATCGACGCGGTGTTCCTTTGGGCGGTGCCGGTGGCGGCCGTGGCGTTCGTGCTGACGTGGTTCCTGCGCGAGCAGCCGCTGCGCGCCACGTCGCAGACCCGCGACTACGGGGAGGGGTTCGGCGCCGCGCCGACCGTCCGCTCGTCCCGGTACGAGATCGAACGCGCCCTCAGCGAGCTGATGCGCCGGGACGGCCGGGCCCAGGAGGTCTACGCGCGGCTGGGCCGCCTGGCCGGGGTGGACCTGCCCGCCGGAAGCATGTGGGCGCTGTGCCGGATCGCGCGCGACGGGTCGGTGACGGGCGCGGAGCTGGCCGAGCGCGCGGGCGTCCCGCCCGAGTGGGGCAGGCCGTGCGTCGACCGGCTCGTGGACGCCGGTTACGTCGCGCGCGCGGACGGCGTGCTCACCATCACCCCGGAGGGGCGCGCGGCCGCCGGCCACCTGGTCGAGGCGCGCCGCGAGGGCCTGGCCCGGCACCTGGCGGGCTGGTCGCCGCAGGACCACCCGGAGCTGACCGAGCTGCTGACCCGGCTGGCCGCGGAGTCGCTCGGCGACGAGGCCGACGGAAAGGCCGTCTACCACGGCGAACGCCCCCTCGCCCCGTCATGATCCGGTGAGGGATCCGGTAAGAGTGGAGACCCCGGTCATATGGCGCCGGCGCCGGGGCGTTGTAATCTCGTACTGACGACCGAATCTCGCTCGGTTTCGGGACGGAACCGAACCCCACACTCATGGAGGCGCAGTGGCCGAGGCGTACATCGTCGGCGCGGTCCGTACCCCCGTCGGCACCAAGAAGGGCGCCCTGAAGGACGTCCACCCCGCCGACCTGGGAGCCCACGTGCTCCGCGAACTCGTCGACCGCACCGGCGTCGACCCGTCCGCGGTGGAAGACGTGATCATGGGCTGCGTCATGCAGGTCGGCCCGCAGTCGCTGGACATCGCGCGCACCGCGTGGCTGTCGGCGGGCCTGCCCGAGGGCGTGCCCGGCGTGACCATCGACCGCCAGTGCGGCTCCTCCCAGCAGGCGATCCACTTCGCCGCGCAGGGCGTGCTGTCGGGCACCCAGGACCTGGTCGTGGCGTCCGGCGTCGAGCAGATGGCCATGGTGCCGATGGGCTCGTCGGTGGCCATGGCGCTGGAGAAGGGCATGCCGTTCCCCTACGGCGAGGGCTGGGGCGAGCGGTACGGGCAGCAGGAGATCTCCCAGTTCCGCGGCGCGCAGCTGATGGCCGAGAAGTGGGGCTTCAGCCGCCGCGAGATGGAGGAGTACGCGCTGGAGAGCCACCGGCGCGCCGTGCGGGCCATCGAGGCGGGCTACTTCGACCGGGAGATCGCCCCGATCGCCGGTCTGGCCAAGGACGAGGGCGCCCGCGCCGACACCACGCTGGAGAAGATGGCCGAGCTCAAGCCGCTGCGCGACGGCTGGGACCTGACCGCGGCCGTCGCCTCGCAGATCTCCGTCGGCGCCTCGGCGCTGCTGATCGCCTCCGAGGAGGCCGTCCGGCGGCACAACCTGACGCCGCGCGCCCGCGTCCACACCCTGGCGGTGTGCGGTTCGGACCCGGTCTACATGCTGACCGGCCCGATCCCGGCCACCGAGAAGGCGCTGGCGCGGTCCGGGCTGAAGATCGACGACATCGACGTCTTCGAGGTCAACGAGGCGTTCGCGCCCGTCCCGATGGCGTGGGCCCGCGACACCGGCGCGTCGTTGGACAAGACCAACCCCAACGGCGGCGCCATCGCGCTGGGCCACCCGCTCGGCGCCACCGGCGGCATCCTGATGACCAAGCTGCTGCACGAGCTGGAGCGCACCGGCGGCCGGTACGGCCTGCAGACCATGTGCGAGGGCGGCGGCCAGGCCAACGCCACCATCATCGAGCGGGTCTGATCCGGCCCTGATACGGACCTGGTCCGGTTCCCATCCGGGTCTGGTCCGCGGCCGACCGCGACCACCGGCCGACCGCGTGGCGGGCGGAGCCTTCCGGGCTCCGCCCGCCTTCGTGTATCCCGGGTTCTTCCGCAGTCCTGAGGAGGGGCATGTACGAGACGATCCTGTACGAGACGGCCGACCACGTCGCCCGGATCACGCTCAACCGGCCGCAGGCCCGCAACGCGCTCAGCGACCAGATGGTGGACGAGCTGCTCGACGCGTTCGCCCGCGCCCGGGACGACGAGGAGGTCCGCGTGATCGTCCTCACCGGGGCCGGGGACCGCGCCTTCTGCGCCGGGGCCGACCTGGGCGGGCTCGGCGCGGCGCAGGGCGACGGCCGCCCGCTGGCCGACCCCGAGGCGATCCGGGCCAGCGCCCCGTACCGGCTGTTCACCGCGTTCCCCGGGCTGGGCAAGCCGATCATCGCCCGGCTGGCCGGGCACGCGGTGGCGGGCGGGCTGGGCCTGGCCGCCGCCTGCGACCTGGTGATCGCCGCCGAGGATGTCACGCTGGCCACCCCCGAGGTCAACGTGGGCCTGTGGCCCATGATGATCATGGCGATCGTCAACCGGAACGTCGCGCCCAAGCACGCGTTCAAGCTGTACTACACCGGCGCGCGGATCAGCGCCGCCGAGGGCCGCGACATCGGCCTGGTCACCGAGGTGGTGCCGCGCGCCGACCTGGACGCGCGGGTGGACGAGCTGGCCCGTCTCATCGCCGCCAAGAGCCCGCTGGCCCTGCGCCGGGGACGCGACGCCTTCTTCGCCGTCGAGGGGCGCCCGCTGGAGGAGCAGGTGGCCCACCTGCTCGGCGAGCTGGTCGAGCTGGCGGCCGGCGCGGACGCCAAGGAGGGCATCGCCGCCTTCCTGGAGGGACGCGCCCCGCGCTTCGAGGGCAGGTAAGACGATTCAGTCCTCCAGGTAAGTTGTTTGATCTCCGGGTGGGAGGAAATATATAAGTCGAGTTGGAGGTTTGCTCCAGGCGAAGGTCGAAGTACCGACCACTCGTTACGGAGGTGGCGATCATGCTGCTGACCACGATCGACCCGTTCGTGCAGGAGTTCGAGCGCCAGTTCGACCGGCTCACCCGGCAGATGTGGGGCCAGGCGAGCGAGCGCGGGGCCATGCCGATGGACGGCGTCCGCCGCAAGGACGACGTCCTGCTCCGCTTCGACCTGCCCGGCGTCGACCCCGACAGCATCGAGGTGACCGTCGACCGCGGCGTGCTGTCGGTGAGCGCGCGGCGCGAGGAGGAGCTCGCCGAGGACGACCGGATGTTCGTCCGCGAGCGCGTCATGGGCACCTTCACCCGGCGCGTCTACCTGTCCGAGCACCTGGACGCCGACGCCATCGAGGCCGCCTACAACAACGGCGTGCTGGCCGTCCGGATCCCGGTGCTGGAGCAGGCCAAGCCGCGCAAGGTCGAGATCAAGCGCGCCGACAAGAAGGCGATCCTGGGACGCTGAGGCACGGCGTGGAGGATCGGTGCACGGCGCGGCGGGCACGGCCCCGCCGCGCCTTCGCGCATGCCGGGCGCGCGTACCGGGAACCTTCCGGCATGATCGGGCAGGGACCAGGATCGGACGGATGAGATGGCGACGTTGCCGATCGACGATGACCACGCCCCCCTCTACTCGGTGGGCCAGGTGGCCGCGATGCTCGACCTGCGCCAGGCGTTCCTGCGCCGGCTGGACGAGTACCAGGTCGTCCGGCCGCGCCGCACCGAGGGCGGGCAGCGGCGCTACTCGCGGGTCGAGATCACCCGCGTCCAGTACGTCGTGGAGCTGGTCGAGGAGGGCCTGACGCTGCCCGCCGTCCGGCGCGTCCTGGAGCTGGAGGCGCGCGTCCGTGAACTGGAACGCCGCCACGAGGACGACCAGCGCCGCATCCGCGCCCTGGAGGCCCGCCTACGCGCCCACGGCACCGCCCCCCACCCCTGACCCCCCACGGTCGCGTGCCTGACGGGTGCCCTTGCGTGGGTGGACGGCGGGGGTGTGTGTCGTGGCCGGTCACATGGTGAGGGTGAGGGTGCGCTGGATGCGGGCGGCGGTGGCCTTCATGCGGTGGACCGACGCCTCGATGCGGGGCAGCTTGCTGGTGCGGCACGAGACCGCCAGCGCGCCGACGACCGAACCGCTGGCGTCGGTGACCGGGACGGCGGCGCAGCCGGTGCCGATGGCGTACTCCTCGTGGTCCAGCGACATCGGCGACGGGGCGTCCAGCAGGCGCAGCAGGCGGCGCGGCTCGGTGATGGTGTGCGGGGTCAGGTCGACCAGCGGATGGCGTGCCAGGTAGTCGCGGCGGCGTTCCACGTCGAGCTGGCGCAGCACGCACTTGCCGATCGCGGTGGCGTGCGCGGCCTCGGTGAAGCCGACCCACAGGTCGACGCGCGGGGTGCGCGGGCCGTCGGCGATGTCGATGATGCGGATCTCGTCGTCGACGTGCATGCCGAAGTAGGACGCGGCGCCGAGCTCGTCGCGCAGGGCGATCAGGGTGGGCCGGATCCGGGCCAGCAGCTGCTGGGTCCTGCTCTGCCCGTGCAGCGCGGTGATGCGGTCGCCGAGCACCCACACGCCGTCCGACAGCCGGGTGGCGTAACCCTCGTGCGCCAGCGTGCGCAGCAGGTGGTAGGTGGTGGCGAGCGGGAGGCCCGCCTCGCGGGCGAGCTGCTTGGCCGGCGCCCCGTTGGGATGGGACGCCACGGCCTCCATCAGGTGCAGTGCGCGCTGCACCGAGGCGATGAGAGTCGGTTTCCGTGTCTCATCCATCACGCACAGCGAACCCCTCTGGCCCCGCAGGGTCAAGTCGTTCGACGACACTGCACTCATTGGATCACCTTTACTGTCACTTGGCATGACTTTTTGCTGAATCTGATGTCGCGGTATCGGGGGTTTAGTCCCGTCCTTGACCGGCGTTCTCACCAGAGTGCTTATGGGTGTTTCCGGTGCGTCACAGGGGGCATCTCCAGAAACCAGCACAGGGGGCTACTCACGGGTACAACCTGGTAGTAACTTCGCGGGTAGCGACGGAGCGCGTCGGAGGAGCCGACATGAGCCAGCCGAGTCACAGCACCCGTCCGGCCGGGGGCACCGCCCCGGGCGCGGTCGACGAGCGCACCGCACGCAGGGTGGCCGAGGAGGCCCGGGAGACCGAATGGCGGCTGCCGAGTTTCGGCAAACAGCTGTTCATGGGAGATTTCCGGCTCGATCTCGTGCATCCCCATCCCCGGCCGGACGAGGAGTCCCGGCGCACGGGCGAGGAGTTCCTGGCCCGGCTGCGGGAATTCTGCGAAACCAAGGTCGATCCACTGATCATCGAACGGGAGGCGCGCATTCCCGACGAGGTCGTCAAGGGACTGCGCGAACTCGGCGCGTTCGGAATGAAGATCCCGCGCCGGTACGGCGGGCTCGGGCTGAGCCAGCTCTACTACGGCCGCGCGCTGATGCTGGTCGGCTCGGTCAGCCCGGCCATCGGCGCGCTGCTGTCGGCGCACCAGTCGATCGGGGTGCCGCAGCCGGTCAAGCTGTTCGGCACCGCCGAGCAGAAGGACACCTGGCTGCCGCGCTGCGTCAACGAGATCAGCGCGTTCCTGCTCACCGAGCCGGACGTGGGCTCGGACCCGGCCCGGCTGAGCGCCACCGCCGTGCCCGACGGCGACGAGTACGTGCTCAACGGCGTCAAGCTGTGGACCACCAACGGCGTCGTCGCCGACCTGCTGGTGGTGATGGCGCGGGTGCCGCGCGGCGACGGCCACCGCGGCGGCATCTCGGCGTTCGTGGTGGAGGCGGACTCCCCCGGCATCACCGTGGAGAACCGCAACGCGTTCATGGGCCTGCGCGGCATCGAGAACGGCGTCACCCGCTTCCACGACGTGCGCGTCCCGGCCGCCAACCTGATCGGGTCCGAGGGCGCCGGGCTGAAGATCGCGCTGACCACGCTGAACACCGGGCGGCTGTCGCTGCCGGCGCTGTGCGCGGCGGCGGGCAAGTGGTCCACCAAGATCGCCCGCGAGTGGTCGCGCGAGCGGGTGCAGTGGGGCCGCGCGATCGGCGAGCACGAGGCGATCGCGCGCAAGGTGGCGTTCGTCTCGGCCACCTCCTACGCGCTGGAGGCGATGGTCGACCTGTCGTCCCAGCTCGCCGACGACGAGCGCAACGACATCCGGATCGAGGCGGCGCTGGCCAAGCTGTGGGGCTCGGAGATGGCCTGCCGGATCGCCGACGAGCTGATGCAGCTGCGCGGCGGCCGCGGCTACGAGACGGCCGAGTCGCTGGCCGCCCGCGGCGAGCGCGGCGTGCCGGTCGAGCAGTACGCGCGCGACCTGCGCATCAACCGGATCTTCGAGGGCTCCACCGAGATCATGCACCTGCTCATCGCCCGGGAGGCGGTGGACACGCACCTGTCGGTGGCCGGGGACATCATCGACCCCGAGGCGTCCCCCGCGCAGAAGGCCCGCGCGGCTGCGCGCGCGGGCAACTTCTACGCGCGCTGGCTGCCGACCCTGGTGACGGGGCCCGGCCAGCGTCCGGGGTCGTACGCCCAGTTCGGGCCGCTGGCCAAGCACCTGCGCTACGTCGAACGGACCTCGCGCAAGCTGGCCCGGGCGACGTTCTACGCCGCCGGCCGCTGGCAGGGCGAGCTGGAACGCAGGCAGGGGTTCCTGGGGCGGATGGTCGACATCGGCGCCGAGCTGTTCGCGATGAGCGCCGTGTGCGTCCGCGCCTACGCCGACGCCACGAACGGTGCGATGTTCGGCCTGAACGGGCACGACCCCGGCCCGTCGGCGCTGCGCCTGGCGGACGCGTTCTGCAGGCAGGCCCGCGTACGGATCGACGAGCTGTTCAGGGGGCTGTGGCGCAACACCGACGTGCTGGACCGCAAGCTCGCCCGGCAGGTGCTGGACGGCGACTTCGTCTGGCAGGAGGACGGCGTTCTGGATCCGTCCATTCCGGGGCCGTGGATCGCGCACGCCGAGCCGGGGGCGAGCCAGAGGGAGAACGTGCACCGCACCATCGGGTGAGTGTCCGCAGACGCACTCCGTCCCCCATCGTGAGCCCCCGACCAGGGGCCGTCGCCCAGTGCCACCATATGAAAACCGCCTGACTGCGATCTGTGCGCTCTGTCGCTATGTTGCGGAGCGCGGCGTGCGCCAGGTAGGCAGGTGACGCCGGATCATGCCGGTGCGGTGGGGTGCCGGTGGGGGACGAGTGCGGAGGCCCATCCCGATGCTCAGCGTTGTCGTGGACGACACGCGGGATCCGGCATGGAACCTCGCTCTGGACGAGGCGCTGGCACGCGCGGGCGTCCCGTCGCCGATGACGCTCGGCCCCGGCTGGGCGGGGCCTGGGCCGGCAGGTGACGCGGAGGGCGTCGCGCCGAGGGACGTCGTTCGGTCGGCGGTCGAGGCGCCCGTGCTGCGCGTCTGGGAGAACGGCCCCGGCATCGTCGTCGGACGCTTCCAGAACCTGGGCCGCGCGGTCGACCTGGCCGCCTGCGCGCGTGACGGCGTGAGCGTTGTGCGCCGGGCCACCGGCGGGGGCGCCCTCTACACCGAGCCGGGCTGCCTGCTGTTCACGCTGGTGCGGCGCCTGCCCTCCGCCGACGGGCCCGCAGCCCGGCCCGGCGCGCGGCCCGACCTCGACGCGCTCGTGGCCACGGCCGTCAAGCGGCTCGGACTCCCCGCGAGGGCTCTGCGCGGCGGGGCCGTGCGCACCGCGCGGTTGCGCACCCGGCGCGCGGTGCTCACCCACGCCGCCGTGCGCGTGACGGAGGAATGCGTGCTCGGCGACCGTTACCTCGCCGAGGACGAACACCCCGGCACGGAAGCGGCGGGCGGCGGCTCGCTGGCCGGGCACGGTGTCGAGGTGACCCCGGACGCCGTGCGGTCGGCGGTGCTGGCCGCCGCCGTCGAGTCCTACGGCGACGCCTGCCCGCGCCGTCCCAACGCCATCGAGCAGGCGTGCCGCGACCATCTCTACGCCGTCCGGTACGGTGATTTTTCGTGGCATCTGACGGGCGCGCCCGTCCGCCGCGGGATCTGCTGGGAGCAGATCTGCCGCTGAGCACCCCCTGTGACCTCGCCGGATGCCGTGCCGTGGGACGTGTCACGGGAAAAACGACGCGTCTAGCGGTCCTGGTGTTGCACGATGGGTAGACTGACGCGACCTTGCGCCCGAGATTCGGTCCGCTCCCGGTCTTGACACGCGGACCGCCGATCCGGCGAACGCCAAGCCGAACGCCAGGCAGCGACGAACGCACTCAGCGAGCGGAAAGTATGCAGTCACCAGGTCAGAAGAAGTCCATTTCCGGCACCCTCCTCAACCTCCTCGGCAGCGGGCCGGCCCCCTCGGGCGAGCCCGGCCGCACCGTCCCCACCGCGGGTGACGGGGAGATCGTGCAACCCGCCGCCGGAGAGGGGGCTCTGGAGAACCACCTCGGCGGCGACGAGGCGCGCAACTACCGCAGGTACGAGTACGAGATGGTCGCCCCGCACGTCGGGCGGTCGCTGCTGGAGGTCGGCTCGGGCCTCGGGCACTTCTCCGAGCAGTTCGCCGGCCGCCTCGACTACCTCGTGGTGAGCGACAACGACCCGTACTGCGTGGGCGAGCTGCGCAAGCGCTATGACGGCGACGACCGGGTCGAGGTCATCGACCTGGAGCTGCCCGCCGAGATCGAGATCCGGCGGCGCGTCGACACGGTCGTGATGATGAACGTCCTGGAGCACATCAAGGACGACGTGCAGGCCCTCAAGGACCTGGCGGCGGTGACCGAGCCGGGCGGCCGGATCGTCATCTGGGTTCCCGGCTACATGCAGCTGTACGGCGACTTCGACCGCAAGGTCGGCCACGTCACCCGGTACACGCCCGAGACGCTGGGCCGGTCGGTCCGCGAGGCGGGCCTGGTGCCCCAGGTGCTCAAGCCCATCAACCTGCTGGGCGGCGTCGCCTGGTGGCTGGCGGTGCGCCGCGGCGGCGCCGGCTACCCCGACCCGCGGCTGGTCAAGATCTACGACCGGACGGTGATCCCGGTCACCCGCGCCATCGAGCGGGTGGTGCGCCCGCCGTTCGGGCAGACGGTCTTCTGCGTGGCGCGCGTCCCCCGCTGACGCCCGCCCGAGTGACGCCACGTCCGCGCTGACGCCCTGCGCGCCGTCGCGGACGCGCCCGCCTCCCCCAGGGAGTCAATCCCGTTGGTTTTAGATATGCCAATGGGCACGTTTCGCGATGGCCGCCGCGCGTGCGCGCGTCCAGACTGGGTGACGGCCAGACGGGTCACGGACCGCCTCTCCGAGCGGAGGAGCGCCGCGTGCTTCCACGGACCGTGGCGCGAAGGCCAGCCACCGAAGTTCCCGTGTGGTCCGACGAACCGGTGGCGGGGGTCCGGGAGGGGAGGCCCCCGCCACCGGCTTCCCGGGGCCGGGCGCGGTGCGGCCGGGCCCGGGGCTACACGCGGCGGGTGGCGTAGGCGGGCCGTCCGGCCTCGCCTCCCGAGCCGCCCGTGCCGCCGGTTCCGTTGTGCACCGCACCGTTGCCGGAAGCCCCGTCGCCGGTGGGCGGGGGAGCGGCGAACAGTCCGAGCCGGTGCGCGGTGGCCGCGGCCTCGCCCCGGCTGGCGACGTCCAGCTTGCCCAGGATGTTGGACACGTGCACGCTGGCGGTCTTGGCCGAGATGAACAGCGCCTCGGCGATCTCGCGGTTGCTGCGGCCCTGCGCGACCAGCCGCAGCACCTCCAGCTCGCGCGGTGTGAGCCCGAACGTCGCCGCGCCGTCCGCGCCCTCCGCCCCGCCGGCGCCGCGCGGCAGCCGGGCGCGCCGGAACAGGTCGTCGATGCGCTCGGCCAGCG
>NZ_BAAAZG010000032.1:0-4230 GCF_039536785.1 Actinomadura miaoliensis | reverse complement strand
CGGCGGCGAGCCACGCGGCGGTGGTCGCCTCGGAGTACATGGCCGCCGCGGTGTCGTCGTCCCGTCCGGTGAGCATGCCCGCCGCCTCTGTCAGCAGGGCGTGCGCGGCCCGCGGACGGCCCTCGGCGGTGGCGACGGCGGCGCGGACCTGCGCGGCCCGCGCCAGGGCCGGCGGGTCCTCCAGATCGGGGATGGCCGCTTCGGCGAGCTCGGTGGCCCGCCGCCACCAGCCGGCGTCCAGGGCGGCCGTGGCCGCGGCCACCAGGCGGCGGCCACGGTCCAGCCGCGCGGGGGTGAGCTGGGCGGCCCGCTCGTATGCGGCGGCGACCGCGGCGTAACCTCCCCGCGTGCGGGCGTGCTCGGCACAGCGTTCCAGCGCGGCGGCCGTGTCCTCGTCCGGTCCGGTGGCGGCCGACGCCAGGTGCCAGGCGCGCCGGTCGGCGTCGTCGGCATGGCCGTCCAGGGACTCGGCCAGTGCGCGGTGCGTGGCCAGCCGGAGGGTGACCGGCGCGTTCTGGTAGACGGCGGCGCGGATCAGCGGATGGCGGAACACCAGCCGGCCGTCGGTGACCCGGACGAGCCGTGCGGTCTCGGCCGGTGCGATGTCGGCGAGCGACGCGCCCAGCCGCCCGGCCGCCTCCAGCACCACGTCCAGGCGTCCGGTGTCATCGGCGGCGGCGACCAGCAGCAGCGCTCCGGTCCCGCCGGGAAGGGCGGCGACGCGGTCGCAGAAGGTCTGCCTGAGCCGGCTGGAGGCGGTCACCTCGCCGAGACCCACGGCCCGCACGGGCAGTTCACCGCGACGCTGGGCGGGACTGAGCGTGGCGGGCAGTTCCAGCAGGGCCAGCGGATTGCCCAGGGCGTCCTCCAGGATGCGGTCCCGCACCCGCGGCGGCAGGTCCGCGGCCCGCTCGGCCAGCAGCTCGGCGGCGGCCGCGGCGTCCAGCCCGTCAAGGCGCAGCTCGGCGACGCCGGGGGCGGGGAAGGGCCGGTCGTCGTCACGAGCGGCGAAGACCAAGGCGACGCCCTCGGCCTCCAGACGGCGAGCGGCGAACAGCAGCGCCTCGGCCGAGGCGTGATCCAGCCAGTGCGCGTCGTCGACCAGGCACACCAGCGGACACCGCTCGGCCAGGTCGGCCAGCAGCGTCAGTACCGCCAGGCCCACCAGGAAAAGGTCCTTTCCGGGCGCGGGCACCAGGCCGAGCGCGCCGCGCAGCGCCTCGGCCTGCGGCGCGGGCAGCCGCCCGATGCCCTCCAGCGCCGGGCGCAGCAGCAGATGCAGTCCCGCGAAGGGCAGCTCCATCTCCGGCTCGACTCCCGCGCCGCGCAGCACCCGCACGCCGTCCCCGGCCGCCGCCGCCGCGTAGTCCAGCAAGGCGGACTTGCCGATCCCGGCCTCTCCCCGCAGCACCAGCGCCCCGCTCCGCCCCAGCCGGACGTCCGCCAGTAACCGATCTATCACCGCTTGTTCTCGCCCCCGCCCGAAAAGCATGATCGGATCCTAGACCGCCGCCGTTTTCGCGGATCCGCTTCGCGCCCCATTCGCCGGACGCCCCGCGCACCGAGACGGGCGCCGAAATTCCGCGATGTCATCCGCGTGCGGAAACCACACGTCATATTCACGCGGCCGCACCTGTCGAGCCCGAAAGACGAGGCGCGGACCAGGCGGCGCACCCCACACCATCGCCCGATCCGGACGCGGGCGGCTTCCCTCCGCTGGGTGATCGCCGTCTCCGTGGCCAATGACGCCTATTGAGCCTCGGGTGGCGAGCGTTGCCGGGACCCGCGGAGGTTCTCGGCCATTGTCGGCCGACGACCCCTCGTCGTCGGGGCCATGGTCGATGGCACCGTGGCCCGGTACGGGTGAGCGGCGGACGGGAGACGAACGTCCGTGCAGGGGAAGGGCATCCGAGGAGGCCACGCCCCGGTTCGTGGAGCCGCCGGGGCGGTGAGATCGATGAGGCATCAGCTGTGCTGAGCCCGTAAGGTGTCTAGGACCCCCCGGCTTCCGCGCGGGGGAGGACCGCGACGTATCGGCGGTCCATCCGCACCATGATGGACGTATCCGAAATCGAGGAAGAACGTGACCGACATCCTGGACGATCTGGCGTGGCGCGATCTGATCGCGCAGTCCACCGATCTGGATGACCTGCGGACGCTGCTCGCCGCGGGGCCGGTCACGCTGTATTGCGGGTTCGACCCGACCGCGCCGTCGCTGCACCTGGGCAACCTCATCCAGATCCTCACCCTGCGGCGCTTCCAGAAGGCCGGACACCGGCCGATCGGGCTGGTCGGCGGCGCCACCGGGCTGATCGGCGACCCCAGCGGCAAGAGCGCCGAACGCGTCCTGAACTCCGAGGAGACCGTCGCCGGCTGGGTGGAGCGCATCCGCGGCCAGGTGTCGCGGTTCCTGGACTTCGGGGACGGCCCGACCGGCGCCCTTATGGTCAGCAACCTCGACTGGACCGGCCCGATGAGCGCCATCGAGTTCCTGCGCGACATCGGCAAGCACTTCCCGGTCAACCGGATGCTGGCCCGCGAGACCGTCCGCAAGCGCCTGGACACCACGGGCATGAGCTACACCGAGTTCAGCTACGTGCTGCTGCAGGCGATGGACTACCTGGAGCTGTACCGCCGGTACGGCTGCCGCCTGCAGACCGGCGGCAGCGACCAGTGGGGCAACCTCACCGCCGGCGTCGACCTCATCCGGCGCGTCGAGGGCGGCTCCGCGCACGCCCTGACCACACCCCTGCTCACCAAGGCCGACGGCAGCAAGTTCGGCAAGACCGCCGGCGGCGAGACCTACTGGCTCGACCCCGAGCTGACCTCGCCGTACGCCTTCTACCAGTTCTGGATCAACGCCGACGACCGGGACGTGGAGCGCTACCTGAAGGTCTTCAGCTTCCGCTCCCGGGAGGAGATCGAGGAACTGTTCAAGCAGGGCGCCGAACGGCCCGCCGCCCGCATACCGCAGCGCGCGCTCGCCGAGGAGGTCACCACGCTGGTGCACGGCGCCGAGGAGTGCGCCCGCGTGATCGCCGCGTCCCGGGCCCTGTTCGGCCAGGGCGAGTTGCGGGACCTGGACGAGCGGACCCTGCAGGCGGCGCTGGCCGAGGTGCCGCGCGCCGAGGTCCAGCCAGGCGAGCTGCCGCCCGTGGCCGACCTGCTCGCCTCCTCCGGCCTGTGCAAGAGCAAGTCCGAGGCCCGCCGCACGATCACACAGGGCGGCGCGTACCTCAACAACACCAAGGTCGAGGCCGAGGACGCCGTCCCGTCGCCCGACGACCTGCTGCACGGCCGCTTCCTGGTCCTGCGCCGGGGCAAGCGCAACATCGGCGGCGTCGAGGTCGTCCGTTCCTGACCCGGCATGGTCTGCGTCCGCCCGGACGCCTGAGGGCATCCGAGCGGACGCAGACCTCCAGCCGATGGTGCCGCTCCTCCTGTCCGATTGGGCGGGTGACGGAAGCGGGATGACGCTGCCTGCGGCGAACAACCACACGGCGGCGCCGGCCGCCTGCCACGTCGCGGATCGACCTCGGAGGCGTGGCGGTCGCGGAGCAGGCCGAGCCGCTGGGCACCGAGCCGGCGCGGGGGTGGCGGGGCCGCGGCGGCACGGAAGACACGATGGTCGCCATTGTCTCCGTCGGCGCCCCGTTCCGCCCGTGGCGGCGACGCGCGGGCGATGGGGGCTGGCGGTGGTCACCGAGCCTTGGCCGCTGCCCATGATGTCGAGGTTCGCGTGGCGTCATCGCCTGGTCATCTCGGCTCTCGTTCTGCGCGCCGCCCGCGCTCGGCCGCACCGGCGGCGATCACAGACTGGGGGTGGTGCGAGCCGTGCACTGCGGCTCCACACTGACAGCGGCATGCCCTCGGCCGCGTCGACCTGGGCACCCCGGCCTGCGGGAGACCGAAGACCTCCAAGGTGGGCCGCCTATCTGCGGGCGCGCCATGGATGGCGCAACCGAGTAGGTGCCGTTCTTCTGCAGGTTGGCCAGGAAGTGGTCCTCGTCGAGCATCGCGCCGTCTACCTGAATGCGGTCGGTGAGCAGGGGCGTGGCGAACGCTCCAGCCTCGGGGACGACGTCGAGCTCCGCCGAGGCTCGCGGGGCTGGGTTCGGCCCGCCCGGCCCGATTTGACGACTCCGTCGGACCTCCCTAATCTTCTTCGTGCCCCAAGGGGATGCGGGACGCCGGAGACGGCGGACGGCCCCGGGGAACCTCCCGACAGAA
>NZ_BAAAZG010000031.1:0-71476 GCF_039536785.1 Actinomadura miaoliensis | reverse complement strand
GCGGCGGCAACGGCCAGGGCCGTGGCGGCGGACGCGGCGACGGCCGCCGCGGCGGACCCGCGGGCGGCGGCGCCATGGCCGACGCGCTGCGCCGCGCCGGTCTCGACAAGGGGCTCCCCGGCATGGGCGGCCAAGGCAAAGGTCGCCGCTGAACGACGTAAAAACTGAATGACGGAAAGAACGCCCCGGCGCCGCGCGGTGCCGGGGCGTTCTCTAGCCCGGAGGACGCTGCTCTTCTTCCGGGGGGCTCGGCCGGTACGGGAGCTGCCCCGGGTAATCGTCCGCGGTGGGGCCGCGCGCGGGCGGCGCACCCGGAGGCGGCTGCTCCAGGTGCGGCGCGGCGAGATGCGCCTGCCCGAACGGGGCACGCGACAGCGGATCGCGCGACGGCGGGACCCCGCCGAACGGATCGCGTGCGGGCGGCTGCGCCTCCCCGGCCTCGGCGGACTCCGCGACGGGACGGTGCCGGGGGAACTGCGCCACCGCGACCGCCGCCAGCGCCAGCGCGCCCAGCCGCATCGCCGAGTGCGTCATGTCCCGCGGCCACGGCTCCCCGTACAGCAGCGTGCCCATGAGCAGCAGGTAGGACTTGGCGGCCACGGTCATCACGGTCGCCACGATCGACACCCGGCACCGCTGGAACGCCGCGACCATGATGCCGAAGCCGACCGCCGCCGCCAGCACCGTCACATACGGGTACGGGGTCGCCAGCACGTCCGGGTCGGCGCCGCCCGCGTCGCTCCACCCCTTGATCGCCAGCTCGGCGGTGCCCACCGGGAAGCCGGACGCCAGCCCGTAGGCAATGCCGGTCACCGGGCGCGCGTGCCGTCCGTCCGGACGCACGTCCTCCATCACCAGGATCACCAGCGGCACCAGCAGCGCCGGAACGACGACCGCCGCCAGCCGCCACGGCGGCACGTCCGCCCCGCCGATCGACGGGGTGTCGCGCATCGACAGAACCAGCAGCGCGACCGCGCCGCCGACCAGCACCAGGCTCAGCCACTCGCGCGCGGTCAGCTCCTCGGCGAAGAACACCAGCGCGATGAGCAGCAGCGGCAGCAGTCCGGACATGAAGATCGGGATGGCCACGCCCAGCGCCAGCTCGCCCATGGCGATGATCTGCAGCACCAGCCCGCCCAGCGCGAGCGCCAGCCCGGCCAGGAAGATCCAGTCGGTCAGCACCACCCAGGCCATGCGCGGGATGCGGTTGCCGCGCAAGGGCTCCACCCGGGCGGCGGCCAGCCGGAACATGGCGAAGGCGACATAATAGAGCGCAGTCGCCCCAAAGGCCGCGGCTATCCCGTTCATCCCGCACGAGTATGGATGTTCGGGGTGCGCCATGTCACACCCCTCACATGATCGTTGACCGGCCCGTCCCTACTCTGGGTATGTAATCCGGTACGCGACAAGTTGATGACCTCGGCGTACGCGCTCGGGGCGTCCGGCCGCCGAAAGTGGCCGTCCGATGTCCGCAGACGCCGCCGCGACCCCATAGACTTGGCGGCGCGAAGGCGCGGAGTCCTCTTCGGCGTGCCCGCGCCTGCCTGAGATACCGGCTGGCTGAGTACGCGTCGAACGCCGCGGCCGAGACAGCGCCCGATCAAGGAGACCAACCCCAGTGAAGACCGATGTCGAGGAGCTGACCCCGACCCGGGTCAAGCTCACCGTCGAGGTTCCGTTCGACGAGCTCAAGCCGAACCTCGACAAGGCGTACAAGGAGATCTCGCGTCAGGTGCGGATCAAGGGCTTCCGGCCCGGCAAGGTCCCCGCCCCGCTGATCGACAAGTACGTCGGCCGGGGCGCGGTCCTGCAGGAGGCGGTCAACGACGCGCTTCCGCAGCTGTACGGCCGCGCCGTCGAGGAGACGGAGATCTTCGTCCTCGGCCAGCCCGACGTCGAGGTGACCGAACTCGACGACGGCAAGCAGTTCGCGTTCACCGCCGAGGTCGACATCCGGCCCAAGTTCGAGGTGCCCGACTACGACGGCCTGGAGGTCGTGGTCGACGACGCGGTCGTCACCGACGAGCGCGTCGAGGAGACCATCGGCAACCTGCGCGAGCGGTTCGCCTCGCTGACCACCGTCGACCGCGCCGTCGAGGAGGGCGACTTCGCCGTCGTCGACCTCGTCGCCAAGATCGACGACGAGACCGTCGAGGACGCCTCCACCACCGGCCTGTCGTACGAGGTCGGCAGCGGCTCGTCGGTGGAGGGCCTGGACGACGCCCTCACCGGCCTGAAGGCGGGCGAGAGCGCCACCTTCACCGCCTCGCTCACCGGCGGCGAGCGCGCCGGCGAGGAGGCCGAGATCACGGCCACCGTGCAGAGCGTCAAGGTCAAGAACCTGCCCGAGCTCGACGACGAGTTCGCCCAGCTCGCCAGCGAGTTCGACACGCTGGAGGAGCTGCGCGCGGACGTGCGCACCCGGCTGGAGCGGCAGCTGCGCATGCAGCAGCTGTCCCAGGCCCGCGACCGCGCCCTCGAGGCCCTGCTCGAAAAGATCGACATCCCGCTGCCCGAGAAGGTGGTCGAGGAGGAGATCAGCCGCCGCAACCAGCAGCTGGAGCAGCAGCTGCAGATGGCGGGCATGACCAAGGCCGACTACCTGGAGGGCGAGGAGAAGTCCGAGGAGGACTTCGACGCCGAGATCGCCGAGGCGGCCCGCCAGGCGGTCAAGGGCGGCTTCGTGCTCGACCAGCTCGCCGTCCAGGAGGAGCTGGGCGTCGAGAACGAGGAGCTCAGCGAGTACGTCGTCACGCAGGCCATGCAGATGGGCGTGGCGCCGCAGCAGCTCGCCCAGTACCTCACCGAGAACAACCAGCTGCCCGCGATCGTCTCCGAGGTGCTGCGCAGCAAGGCCCTCAACCTGGTCGTCGAGCACGTCACGATCAAGGACGAGTCCGGCAACCAG
Source organism: Actinomadura miaoliensis (assembly GCF_039536785.1). Lineage (NCBI taxonomy): Bacteria > Bacillati > Actinomycetota > Actinomycetes > Streptosporangiales > Thermomonosporaceae > Actinomadura > Actinomadura miaoliensis. Next base: position 68,568 of record NZ_BAAAZG010000031.1, on the reverse strand, counting down.
CTCGACGTCGAGGCGATCCAGCGCGAACTGAACGGCGAGACCGTCCAGGCCGAGTCCGAGGACGCGCAGGAGGCTCCGGAAGCCGAGGAGCCCGCCGCCGAGGCCGAGACCGAGGCCGAGACCGAGGCCGAGCCCGCCGCCGAGGCCGCCGCCGAGACGGACAAGCCCGCCGAGTCCGACAAGAAGGACTCCTGACGGGGATGTGACGAGCCCGCCTGCCCGGCGCGCCACCCGGCGCCCGCCGGCAGGCGGCGTGCGGCCGCGTGCCGCCGGACGCCCAGGGCGCTGTGGCGTCGGCCCACGCGCACCGCTCGAACACCCGCACGAGGTGGCGCCCGCCGCCCCGGCCCCACGGCAACGGCCGCCGGCGCCACCTCTGCCAGGGAACGGACCGTGCCGTCCCCATGGCCTTCCCGGGCCCCGCCATCTGACCGCGCAGAGCCCGCCGCCTTCTCGCCGGCCCTGCGCCCGTGTACGCCGTTCAGGCGCGCCGCCGCTGCCGCCCCTCGCCGCAAGTGCCCGGCGCTCACCACGGCCCAGCTCCAGCGCCACCGCCCGAGAGAACGAGACGTCCCCTCACGCGCTGGCAGCGCCGACGTCCCACCGGTTCCGCCCTTGTGGCCGTCCGCGCGAGCAGGACCCGCTGCGATCGCCCTGCCGGTACCCGCCAGGCCGATCATTACCGCCAGAAGTCAGTGGCCCATCGGCCGCCGGAGAGCCGGGGCCCTCCCCAAGGCGAGGTGTCCCCTCGCGCGTCCCTGACTCGCCGCATGCCGCACCGCGCCCCCGTGACCCGTGCAGAGGCACCCTGGTGCGGCGCACGGCCACCGCGTCCACGAGCAGCGGCTGACGCCGGAGGGGCCGGACGGGATGCTTGATCCGCTGGGAGGGACGCACACGGTAGCGGGATGGCTGGTGGGGCACCTGGGACGGGGCTGGGCGTGCCGGCAGGTGACTTCGGCCAAGCGGCGGATGCGTTGTGGCTTGTTGGGGCGCAGCGGGGGAACCGGGAGGGGTGTACCAGGCGGCCCCGCGACGTGCATGGGAATGCCTTGCACCTTGCAGAGGTGCAGGGCGTGCCCGCGTGGGGGCGGGGGTGAAACGTACCGGTGCGTCCGGGCGTCGGGGGTACGCCCCCAGCGAAAAGGCAGCCCTCCCGGCGTGAACGGTCGCTCCAGCGCGTTAATGTCCAATCATCCGAACCGATTAAAGGACCGGAGGAACACACCGGTGAGCATGCCTCCGACGAACGACCAGTCGCCGATCCAGTCGAGGGTCGCCGAAGCGCCCCTGCTGCCGCTCAGCGAGCAGCTGTTCCAGCGCCTGCTGCGTGAGCGCATCGTGGTCCTCGGCCAGCAGGTCGACGACGACATCGCCAACCGCATCTGCGCCGAGCTGCTGCTGCTGTCGGCCGAGGACGGGCGCCGCGACATCACCCTGTACATCAACTCGCCCGGCGGTTCGGTCACCGCGGGCATGGCGATCTACGACGTCATGCAGTACGTGCCGAACGACATCGTCACCGTCGCCATGGGCCTGGCCGCGTCGATGGGGCAGTTCCTGCTGTGCGCGGGCACCCGCGGCAAGCGCTACGCCCTGCCGCACGCGCGGATCATGATGCACCAGCCGTCCGGCGGCATCGGCGGCACCGCCTCGGACATCAAGATCCAGGCCGAGCAGATGCTGTACGTCAAGAAGACGCTGGCCGAGCGGATCGCCTCGCACACCGGTCAGTCGGTCGAGCAGATCGAGAAGGACTCCGACCGCGACCGCTGGTTCACCGCCGAGGAGGCCCGCGACTACGGCTTCGTCGACCACGTGGTGCTCAGCGCCACCCAGGTGCCCTCCGAGGGCCCCGTCTCCTGACCACCCGCACGAAAAGCGGAGGCACTTTCAGTGAGTGAGCTCATCCGGCCCGGCGCGTACGACCTGATCCAGGCGGGCCGCGCGCCGATGCCCGTGGACAACCGCTACATCATCCCCTCCTTCGTCGAGCGCACCACGTACGGGGTCAAGGAGATGAACCCGTACAACAAGCTCTTCGAGGAGCGGATCATCTTCCTCGGCGTGCAGATCGACGACGCGTCGGCCAACGACGTCATGGCCCAGCTGATCACCCTGGAGTCGATCGACCCGGACCGCGACATCAGCATCTACATCAACTCGCCCGGCGGCTCGTTCACGGCCATGACGGCGATCTACGACACGATGCAGTTCGTCAAGCCGGACATCCAGACGGTGTGCATCGGCCAGGCGGCCTCCGCCGCGGCGGTGCTGCTGGCGGCCGGCAGCCCGGGCAAGCGCGCCGCGCTGCCCAACTCCCGGATCTTCATCCACCAGCCGGCCACCGAGGGCTCCTACGGCCAGGCCAGCGACATCGAGATCCAGGCCCGCGAGATCATGCGCATCCGCGAGCAGCTGGAGGACATCCTGGCCCGGCACAGCGGCAAGAGCATCGAAGAGGTCCGGCGGGACATCGAGCGCGACAAGATCCTCACCGCTGATGAGGCCAAGGAGTACGGTCTGATCGACGACGTCTTCGTCAGCAGGAAGCGCAAGGCCGAGGTAGTGTCGTCCTGAGACGGCACCCGGACATGGGAGACCCCCAGCCCGGTCGGCATTCTTCCGGGCGAGGGGCTTACCAAGTCCGTTGGAGACGGTAACGTCGATTCCAACGTCGAGAGCCTTCGGGACACGCAACCGAGCTGCGCCGCATCCTCCACGGGCGGGCGGCCCCACGAAAAGGAGACAGTTGGGTGGCACGCATCGGCGACGGTGGTGACCTGCTCAAGTGCTCGTTCTGCGGGAAGAGCCAGAAGCAGGTCAAGAAGCTCATCGCGGGTCCGGGCGTGTACATCTGCGACGAGTGCATCGATCTCTGCAACGAGATCATCGAGGAGGAGCTCGCCGAGACCTCCGACCTCAAGTGGGACAGCCTGCCCAAGCCGCGGGAGATCTACGAATTCTTGGACTCCTACGTCATCGGGCAGGAGGCGGCCAAGAAGGCGCTGTCGGTGGCCGTCTACAACCACTACAAGCGCATCCAGTCCGGCGACACCGGGCGGGACGACGCGGTCGAGCTGGCCAAGTCGAACATCCTGCTGCTGGGGCCGACCGGATCGGGTAAGACGCTGCTCGCGCAGACGCTCGCCAAGCTCCTGAACGTGCCGTTCGCGATCGCCGACGCGACGGCGCTGACGGAGGCCGGATACGTCGGCGAGGACGTCGAGAACATCCTGCTCAAACTGATCCAGGCGGCCGACTACGACGTCAAGAAGGCCGAGACCGGGATCATCTACATCGACGAGGTCGACAAGATCGCCCGCAAGAGCGAGAACCCGTCGATCACCCGCGACGTGTCCGGCGAGGGCGTCCAGCAGGCGCTGCTGAAGATCCTGGAGGGGACCACCGCGAGCGTCCCGCCGCAGGGCGGCCGCAAGCACCCGCACCAGGAGTTCATCCAGATCGACACCACCAACGTGCTGTTCATCTGCGGCGGCGCCTTCGCCGGGCTGGAGAAGATCGTCGAGTCCCGGGTGGGCAAGCAGGGCATGGGCTTCGGCGCGGTCATCCGCTCCAAGGACGACTTCGCCGAGTCCAGCAACGTGCTGGCCGACGTGATGCCCGAGGACCTGCTGAAGTTCGGCATGATCCCCGAGTTCATCGGCCGCCTCCCGATCATCACCAGCGTGCACAACCTGGACCGGGAGGCGCTGATCAACATCCTCACCGAGCCGAAGAACGCGCTGGTCAAGCAGTACCACCGGCTGTTCGAGCTGGACGGTGTGGACCTGGAGTTCACCTCCGACGCGCTGGAGGCCATCGCCGACCAGGCCATCCTGCGCGGCACCGGCGCCCGCGGCCTGCGCGCCATCATGGAGGAGGTCCTCCTGTCGGTGATGTACGAGGTCCCCAGCCGCCAGGACGTCGCCCGCGTCGTGATCACGCGCGAGGCCGTGCTGGAGCACGTCAACCCCACCCTCGTCCCCCGCGAACGCACCAAACGCGAACCCCGCGAAAAGTCCGCCTGAGGGAGGGAGCGGTTGGGGCGGGTCACCCTGCTCGGTGAGCTTTGCTCACCTTCGCCGGGCCCCGCCCTTGGTGTCTCCCGGGGGGCGACCCCCCGGAGCCCCCCGGCTGCGTCTCGCGTTGAACGCTCGCCGCGGTCGCGTCCGGCCTGCTCGGTGAGCTGCGCTCACCTTCGGTGGTGCTCTGCCCTTGGTGTCTTCTGGGGACGGCGACCCCTGGAGCTCACGGGCTATGTCTCGGGTTGGATGCTCGCTGCGGGTCGCGTCGGGCTTGCTCGGTGAGGTGCGCTCACCTTTGCTGGTGCTTGCGTGGGTGGGGTCAGCGGGGGCCGGGGGAGCGGGTGGGGTCGCCGAGGCCGGCCTCCCGGGCCAGGACGATGGCCTGGGCGCGGTCGGCGACGTGGAGTTTCAGGAAGATGTTCGAGACGTGGTTGCGGACGGTCTTCTGGCTGAGGAAGAGGGTGGCGGCGATCTCGGCGTTGCTGCGGCCCTGGGCGATGAGTTCGAGGACCTCGCGTTCGCGTTCGGTGAGCTGGGGGAAGGCGGCCTGGCGGGGGTCGGGCATCTCGGTGAAGTAGGCCAGCACCCGGCGGGCGATCTCGGGGCCGTAGATGGCCTCGCCGGCGGCGACGGCGCGGACGGCGCGGGCGATCTCCTCGGCGCCGGACTCCTTGAGCAGGTAGCCGCGGGCGCCGGCGCGCATGGCGGCGAACACCGAGTCGTCGTCGCGGAACATCGTCAGGACCAGCACGCCGATGCGGGGGCTGGTGCGGGTGATGGTGCGGGTGGCCTCGATGCCGTTGCCGCCGGGCATCTGCAGGTCCATCACGACGACGTCGGGCTGCAGTTCGGCGGCGAGCCGGACGGCGTCGGGGCCGTTCTCGGCCTCGGCGACCACCTCGACGCCGAGGGCCTGCAGCAGGCCGCGCAGGCCCTGCCGGTAGATGGGGTGGTCGTCGGTGATCAGGACCCGGATGGGCTCGCCGGTCCGCTCCGGCTCGGTCATGGTCGCGCTCCGCTCACCTTCACTCGGGGGAAGCCCGATGGTAGTCCGGGACGGTCAGGGGCAACCGGGCCGAGACGATCGTGCCCGCGCCGGGCCGTGAGGTGATCAGGCAGGTGCCGCCGACCTCGGCGGCCCACTCGCGCATCGACGCCAGGCCGCCGCGGCGGTGGGGGCAGCGGCGGTCGTCGGCGGTGCCGCGGGCGGGCTGGTCGGGGAGCCCCACGCCCGAGTCGGCGATCATGAGATGCAGGGCGGCGTCCCGGTTCAGCAGCACCAGCACCGTGTCGGCCCGGGAGTGGGCGCGGACGTTGGCCAGCGCCTCGCGCGCGATGCGGTACGCGGCGACCTCCACGGCCGCGGGCAGGTCCCCGGCGTCCTCGCCCAGGCCGCCGACCCGCACGTCGACGCGTTCGCAGCAGCCCGCGGCCAGCGCCTCGATCGCCCCGGCCAGGCCCAGGTCGTCCAGGGCGGGCGGGCGCAGTCCGTGCGCCAGCTCGCGGATCTGCCCGACGGTGCCGGCCAGCCGGTCGCGCAGCTCCGACAGCAGCGGCGCGACGCGTTCGGGTTCGCCGGGGAGGGTGAGGCGGACGGCGTCCAGGGACATGGCCAGGCTGGCGAGGGTGGGGCCGAGCCCGTCGTGCAGGTCGTGGCGCAGGCGGCGACGTTCCTCCTCGCGGGCGGCCAGGATCCGTTGCCGTGAGTGCTGCAGGTCGACGGTGAGCCGGTGCAGGCGGGGGATGCTCGCCAGGTGCGCGACGGCCGCGCCGGCGGCGAACGCCGCGGCAAGGCCGGCGACGCGCCCCACTACCGCCGCCATCGCACCTCCTGCCGTCGTGCCCGTCGTCCCGGCGCCCGCGGACCGCGGAGGGAGAACCTCCGCGGCCAGCCTTTCCGGTCGGACGACCCGGCGTCAGGTGACCTGTGTCCCGTCCCCGGCGGGATTCCAGGGTCAGCTCTCGACGTCCTGGCGCAGGCGGCGCATCTGGTCGGCGACGATGCCGTAGGTGTAGGTGCGGACGCTGCCCAGCGAGCCGCCCGACTGCGGGGCCGGGGTGACCATGCCGAACGTCTTGTCCGTCATCCACACGCAGGTGGCCGTCTGGTACGACAGGCTGCTGCCGGGGACGCTGGCGCGGATGGACGCGCAGGCCGCCTCGCCGTCGCCGCCCGGGTCGGCCAGCGGGATCGTGATGACCGACAGGCCGCTGCCGCCGGTGTTGTTCATGCTGCGCCGGAACTCGCTCTGCAGCTGGTCGGGGTCGAAGGTGCCGGTGCCCCCGACGAACAGGTAGCGGTCGGAGCCCGAGCTGTAGACCGCGGTCTTGACGTCGTCGATCTCCGCGCCGCCCATGTTGCGCAGGGTCGACTGCTGGTTGCTGATCTGGGTGCCCAGCTCGCGTTCGGCGGAGTAGTCACGGCTCAGCCCGCCCGCCGACGACGGGGTGTCGATGGAGCTGGGCCCGCCGCCGACCAGCACGACGGCCACCACCAGCACGGCGACCACCGCCACGGCCAGCACGGCGACCAGGCCGATGATCAGCGGGGCGGACGAGGAGCGGCGCGGCGGCGGTGGGCCGTAGGCGCCGCCGCCCGGGCCGTACGGGCCGGGCGGGAAGCCCGGCGGTTGGGGGCCGTGGCCGTAGGGGACGCCGCCGCCCGGAGGACCGCCGGGCGCCGGAGGGGGGTTCCAACCGCTCATCTCACTCCTCAGGGGGTTCGGACGGGCGCCGCGGCGTCGGACGTCCCGTCTGGGGGTCTGATAGTTGGGACGTGTACCGAGGGCCGCGCGTTCTACCGTCTCGGGGCCCGTAGAATCTGGGCCCGTGACAACGCCCAGCACTGAGCGCGGCCAGGCGGCCGCCCACGTCGACCTGCCCACCAAGTACCAACCGGCTGACGTCGAGGGCAGGCTGTACGAGCGCTGGGTATCGGCAGGGTACTTCGCCGCCGATCCGGCGCGGAACCCCGGCGGTCCGGCCTATTCGATCGTCATCCCGCCGCCCAACGTGACCGGCTCGCTGCACATGGGCCACGCGCTGGACCACTCGATCCAGGACGCGCTCGTGCGGCGCCGCCGCATGCAGGGGTACGAGACGGCGTGGGTGCCCGGCATGGACCACGCCGGGATCGCCACCCAGAACGTGGTGGAGCGGGAACTGGCCAAGGAGGGCAAGTCCCGGCACGACCTGGGCCGTGAGGCGTTCGTCGAGCGGGTCTGGGCGTGGAAGGCCGAGTCCGGCGGGCGCATCCTCGGCCAGATGCGCCGCCTGGGCGACAGCGTGGACTGGGGCCGCGAGGCGTTCACCATGGACGACGGCCGCGCCCGCGCCGTCCGCACGATCTTCAAGCGGCTGTTCGACGACGGCCTGATCTACCGGGCCGAGCGGATCATCAACTGGTGCCCGCGCTGCCTGACCGCGCTGTCGGACATCGAGGTCGAGCACGCCGACCGCGAGGGCGAGCTGGTGTCGATCCGGTACGGGTCGGGCGAGGACGAGATCGTCGTGGCGACCACCCGGGCCGAGACGATGCTCGGCGACACCGCCGTGGCCGTGCACCCCGACGACACGCGCTACAAGCACATGGTGGGCCGGGAGATCGAGCTGCCGCTGACGGGCCGGCGCATCCCGGTGGTGGCCGACGAGCACGTCGACCCCGAGTTCGGCACCGGCGCGGTGAAGGTCACCCCGGCGCACGACCCCAACGACTTCGAGATCGGGCGGCGGCACGACCTGCCCTCGCTGACGATCATGGACGAGCGCGGCGTGATCACCGCGCACGGGCCGTTCCAGGGCCTGGACCGGTTCGAGGCGCGTCCCGCGGTGGTCGCCGCGCTGCGCCAGCAGGGCCGGATCGTCAAGGAGGTCCGCCCGTACGAGCACTCGGTCGGGCACTGCCAGCGCTGCTCCACCGTCGTGGAGCCGCGGGTGTCGCTGCAGTGGTTCGTCAAGGTCGCGCCGCTGGCCAAGGCCGCGGGCGACGCCGTCCGCGACGGCCGCGTGCGGATCCACCCGCCGGAGATGGCGGCCCGCTACTTCGAGTGGGTCGACAACATGCACGACTGGTGCATCAGCCGCCAGCTGTGGTGGGGGCACCGCATCCCGGTCTGGTACGGCCCGGACGGCCAGACGGTGTGCCCCGGCCCGGACGAGGAGCCGCCCGCCGGGTGGACCCAAGACACCGACGTCCTCGACACCTGGTTCTCCTCGGCGCTGTGGCCGTTCTCCACGCTCGGCTGGCCGGACGACACGCCCGACCTCAAGCGCTTCTACCCGACGTCGGTGCTGGTCACCGGCTACGACATCCTGTTCTTCTGGGTGGCCCGGATGATGATGTTCGGGCTGTACGCGATGGACGGGGTCGAGCCGTTCAAGGTGATCGCGCTGCACGGCATGGTGCGCGACCAGCACGGCAAGAAGATGTCCAAGTCGTTCGGCAACGTGGTCGACCCGCTGGACTGGATCGACCGCTACGGCGCCGACGCCACCCGCTTCACGTTGCTGCGCGGCGCCAACCCCGGCGGCGACGTCCCGGTGGCCGACGAGTGGGCGCAGGGCTCGCGCAACTTCTGCAACAAGCTGTGGAACGCGACCCGGTTCGCGCTGATGAACGGCGCGCACGTGCGCGGCGAGCTGCCGTCCGAGGGGCTGACGACCATCGACCGCTGGGTCCTGTCGCGGCTCAACAAGGTGATCGCCGAGGTCGACGCGTACCTGGAGTCGTTCGAGTTCGCCAAGGCGTGCGAGACCCTCTACCACTTCGCGTGGGACGAGGTGTGCGACTGGTACGTCGAGCTGTCCAAGGTGCAGCTGGACGACGCCGCGACCGCCGACGCCACGCGCCGCGTCCTGGGCGAGGTGCTGGACAGCCTGCTGCGGCTGCTGCACCCGGTCATCCCGTTCGTCACCGAGGAGCTGTGGACGTCCCTGACGGGCGAGGAGACCCTGGTGCGGGCCGCCTGGCCGCAGGCGGACGCGGCGCGGCACGACGACGGCGCCGAGGCGCTGGTGGCGTCGTTGCAGCGGCTGGTCACCGAGGTCCGGCGGTTCCGCGCCGACCAGGGCCTCAAGCCGGGGCAGCGGGTGGCCGCCGCCCTGGAGTGGGGCGGGTCGCCGCTGTCCGGCCACGAGGAGGGCGTGCGGATGCTGCTGCGCCTGGACGCGCCGGGCGAGGGCTTCTCGGCCACCGCGTCGCTGCCGGTGGAGGGCGTGACCGTCCGCCTGGACACCGCCGGGGCCATCGACGTGGCCGCCGAGCGCAAGCGCCTGGAGAAGGACCTCGCCAACGCCCGCAAGGAGGCCGACCAGTCCCGGCGCAAGCTCGGCAACGAGTCGTTCATGGCCAAGGCCCCGGAGGCCGTGGTCGCCAAGACCCGCGACCGGCTGAGCCAGGCCGAGGCCGACATCGCCCGCCTGGAATCCCAGCTGGCCGCCCTGCCCACCGCCTGACCGCCTCCCGCCACGTCCCACCGTTGCGCGGTGGGACGTGGCGTTGCCGTCAGGTGTGCGGAACGCGCGGCATGCCCGGCTCTGCGGCGTTACGATCCCGTGTGATCGTTGTGGTGGTCCGCGTGCTTCGGGGCTCGATGTAAGTGTCGGGAGGTCAGGTGGCTGAATCGCCCCATCGCTCCGATGTGCCGGACGAGGCGGGTGACCGGGCGGTCCCCGCGTCCGCGCGTCCCGTGCCTCCGGTGGGCGCCTCCGCGCCTCCCGTGGCGTCCGCCGTGCCCACCACGGCCGTCGACGTCGAGATGCCCGCCCTCGACGGCACCGCGACGGGTCCCGACGGGTCCTCGGCGGAGCTTCCCGCGCAGCCGTGGTGGATGCAGGCTCCTCCCGACCTGGCCTCCGGGCCGCAGCGCATCCCCGACCTGGCCGGGGCGTCCGGGGACGTCTCGACCGGCCCGCACGCCCTCCCCAGGACCAACGGGGCGCTGACGTCCGGTGGGCACCCCGTCGTGACGTCCGGTGGGCACCCCGTCGTGACGTCCGGCGGGCACCCCGTGGTGACCTCCGGTGGGCATCCGGTGGTGACGTCCGGCGCGCACCCGGTGGTGTCCACGGGGCCGCAGCGCGCCGTCGGCACCGCGCAGGCCTCGTCCGGGAGGGCGTCCAACGGGCAGGTCCCGTCCGGCGTCTCCCCGGCGAAACGGCGCACCGCCCGCCGCTACGTCGTGATCATGGCGGCGGCCGCGTCCGTCGGGCTGGTCGCGGCGCTGGCCGTGGGCGCGCTGGTGCTGCGGCAGGACGGCGCCTCCGGCGAACGCGACGGCACGAAGGTGCCCCGGCACCGCGTCACGGCGGCGGCGGTCGCGGGCGGCCTGCAGCGCACCCCCGGCATGCCCGCCGCCAGCGCCGCCTACCCGTTCCTGGCGTCGGCGGTGCGGGCGGGCGGCGCCGAACGGCCCGGCAACGTGGCCGCCGTGTACGCCGACCTGCCGCAGCGCTCGCAGAACGTGGTGTTCCTCGGCGGGACCGGGAAGATCGGCGACCCCGCCGCGTTCCTGCGCAAGGCGCGTCCCGGCACGGTGCTGACGGCGCGGGACGTGAAGCCGGGCAAGGGCGGCGGCCGCGGCGTGTGCGGGACGTTCGCCGTCCTGTCCGACGTGCACGTCTACTGCTCGTGGGCGACGGAGTCCTCGTTCGGGTTCGTGGCGTCCAACATGCCCACCGTGGGCGACGGCACCCCCGCCATGGCCGATCTGATGCGCCGGATGCGCGCCGACCTGGAGAAGTGACTCAGACGGTGAACAGCCGGCCGGTGTCGGCGTCCACCAGGTCGAGCACGAGGCCGACGAAGTAGACGGTGCCGAGGGCGACCACGTGCCGCCCCAGGCCCGCGACGCGCTCGCGGGTCAGGTCGGACGCGTCGATCACCGTCCAGTGCGGCGGCAGCGGCCGGGTGAAGCGCAGGTGCCGGTACGGCAGTCGTACGAACGTGACCGGCAGCGCCCCCAGCGCGGCCACGGCGCCGTCCAGGTCCTTGTGGTCGGGCAGGCAGACCAGGGCGTGGTCGACGGCGCCCCAGCGGGCGTGCGCGGCGTCCAGGGCCGCGGTGACGCCGGTGCCGTCGATCGCCGAGTCCGCCATGACCTGGGTCGCCGTGCCGGGCAGCCGGTGCCACGACAGGCGGCCCGGCAGCCGCACCGACTCCAGGACGGACCGCAGCCGCGACACCGTCGGCCTCGGCACCCCACGCGCCCGCAGCAGCCGCAGCCCGGCGGTGACGCCCACCACGGCGCTGACGCGCCCCAGCCCTTGCGGCAGCGCCCCGGCGGGCACCTCGCCGCCGTCGCCCGCCACGTACTCGACGGTGGCGGCGCCGCCGGTGCGGGCGGCGACCACGCCGTCCAGCATCTCGGCGACCGCCGGGTCCTGCGGAGCCGACACCACCGCCCGCGTGCCCCGGGCCGCCACCCCCGCCTTCTCCGCGGCGATCGCCACGACGGTGTCGCCGAGCACGCCCAGATGCTCACCGAAGATCGGCGTGATGGCGACGACGGCCGGGGCGAACAGCGACACCTCGTCCGACCGTCCGCCCATGCCCGCCTCCAGCACCAGCGCGTCCGCGCCGACGCCGGCCCCGTGCGCCGCCCCCGCGACGGTGAACAGCCCGGCGGGCGACAGGTAGCCGGGCCCGGGAGGCGGCATCCGGCGCAGCGCGTCCTCGATCCGGCCGCCCAGCGCGCGCAGGGCGTCCTCGCCGATGGCGCGGCCGTCCACCCGGATCCGGTCGGTGTTGCCGCGCAGCCCGGGGCTGGTCACCGTGCAGACCCGCCACCCGGCCGCGGCCAGGCAGGCGGACGCGAACGTGGCCGCCGTGCCCTTGCCCTTGGAACCCACCACCGTCAGCACCGGGACCCGCAGGTCCCCCACGCCCAGCAGGCCGGCGACGCGGCGCGCCCGCCCCAGGTCGCGCGTCTGGCCGCGACGCCGGGCATGCCACTCGCGGAAGAACACCTCGTCGGCGTCCATCACACCCCCCGATCACACCCCGGCCGTGCCCCGACGATCCATGCTCGCAGGCCGGGAGTCCCGGCCGATGCGCGGACGGGCGGCGATAGGCTGCAGAGGTCGGTCGACGCAGCATGGAGCATCGTGAACCACGTGGAAGAGCCGTCGGACTACCCCGCCGCCGTCCGGGAGATCATGAGCCGCGGGGTCGAGTGGGAGATCGAACCGTCCCTCGACCGCATCCGCGACCTGGTGGACGTGCTGGGCGAACCGCAGCGCACCTACCCGGTGATCCACATCACCGGCACCAACGGCAAGTCCAGCACCGCCCGGATGATCGAGACGCTGCTGCGTGAACGCGGCCTGCGCACCGGCCTGTACACCAGCCCGGAGCTGACCGCCCTGCACGAGCGGATCGCCGTGGACGGCGAGCCGATCGGCGAGCGCCGCTTCGTGGAGGTGCTGCGCGACATCCTGCCCTACGTGCGGCTGGTGGACGACAAGCACGGCGTGCGGGTGTCGTTCTTCGAGGTGCTGACCGCGATGGCGTACGCGGCGTTCGCCGACGCGCCGGTGGACGTTGCCGTGGTCGAGGTCGGCATGGGCGGCGCGTGGGACGCCACCAACGTCGCCGACGGGGACGTGGCCGTCGTCACCCCCATCGGGCTCGACCACACCCGCCACCTCGGCGACACGATCGAGAAGATCGCCACGGAGAAGGCGGGGATCATCAAGCCGGGCGCGGTGGCGGTGCTGGCCCAGCAGCCGCTGCCCGCCGCCGAGGTGCTGCTGCGCCGCGTGGCCGAGACCGGCGCGGTGGCCGCCCGCGAGGGCATCGAGTTCGGCGTGCTGCACCGGGACGTGGCGGTCGGCGGCCAGCAGCTCAGCCTGCGCGGCCTGCACGGCACCTACGACGACATCTTCCTGCCGCTGTTCGGCCACCACCAGGCGGCGAACGCGGCCGTCGCGCTGGCCGCCGTCGAGGCGTTCGCGTCCGGAGCGCCCACCCGCGGCCAGCCGAGCCTGGAGGCGGCCACCCGGATCGCCGCCGGGGACGACTACGCGGGCGGCGAGGAGGGGCAGCTCGACCCGGCGCTAGTGCGCAGCGGGTTCGCCAAGGCCACCTCGCCCGGCCGCCTGGAGGTGGCGCGCACCGGCCCGACCGTCCTGCTGGACGCGGCGCACAACCCGGCGGGCATGGCCGCGACGGTGGAGGCGGTCCACGAGTCGTTCGGGTTCAGCCGCCTGGTCGGGGTCGTCGCCGTGGCCGCCGACAAGGACGTGCCCGGCCTGCTGGACCAGCTGGAGCCGGTGCTGGCCGAGGTCGTCGTCACCCGCAACCCCTCGCCGCGCTCCATGCGCGCCGAGGAGCTGGCGGAGCTGGCCGAGGGCGTGTTCGGCGCCGAGCGGGTGCACCTGGTGCCGCGCCTGGACGACGCCATCGACCGCGCCATCGGCCTGGCCGAGGAGACGGGCGAGTACGCGGGCGCCGGCGTGCTGATCACCGGGTCGGTGGTCACCGTCGGCGAGGCCCGCACCCTGCTGCGCGTCGGCGCCCCGGCGGCGGAGTGAGGGCACCGGCGAAGTGAGGGCGGGGACGACGCGGTGACGAGCGGAGCGAGGCGATGAGACGGCTGCTGGCGACGGTGCTGGGGTGCGAGGCGATCGTGATCGCGCTGGCGATCCCGGTGGCCGTCACGGTGCTGGGCGTGGACGGGGCGGTGGCCGGGGCGGTGTGCGGCGGGCTGGCCGTGCTGTGCGTGGTGCTGGCCGGGCTGCTGCGCTTCGGCTGGGCGGTGCCCGCGGGCGCCGTGCTGCAGATACTCATCATCGCCACCGGATTCATGGTGCCGACCATGTTCTTCCTCGGCGCGCTGTTCGGCGCGTTGTGGGTCACCGCCATTTGGCTCGGACGCAAGGCGGAGAACGCCGGGGCGCGTTAAATTCGGAGACGACGGCACGTCAATCGTCCGCCGAAATTCCGCCATTTCGATTTAACGCGCAATTCGGGCACCCGGCCGCGGGGAAAGGCGTCGGCGGACGACCATCTCCCAAAGGAGCAAGGCCGTGTCCTCCGACCCGTCACGCGACCAGTCACGCGATCGTCTCGCCGACCCGACCCGGACCGTGGAGTTCGGCGCGCCCGCACCCGTCCAGAACGGCGCCGCGCCCGCCCGGCAGCCCCCGCCCGAACACGAACACGAGCACGAACACGAGCACGACCGCGGGGACGGCAGCCGCGCGCGGACGCTGGCCGTCATCGCGGTGACCGTCACCGTGCTGCCCGCCGTGGCGCTCACGCTGCCGGGCGGCGGCCACGGCGCCCTCGACGCCGCGCGCGACGAGCTGCGCCTGAACGACGCAGGCGCCGCCGACCTGGTGCGCGCCACCGGCGCCACGCTGCCCGCCCTGCTGGTCGCCGTGCCGCTGGCCGCCGTGACCGTCCGCCGCCTGCCCGCGCGGCCCGTGCTGGCGGCCGGGCTGCTCTGCCTGCTGGGCGGGCTGGTCGCCGTCCGGTACGCCGGCTCGGTCCCGTTCCTCGCCGCCGCCAGGGCGGCGCAGGGCCTCGGTGCGGGCATCGCGCTGCCCGCCGCGCTCGTCCTGGCGCTGGAACGCCGCCGCGCCCTGCCGGTCGCGCTGTGGGCGGGGACGCTGGCGGCGGTGCTGCTGGCCGCCATGCCGGTGGCGCTGCGCGCCGCGCCGCGTCCCGACCCCGCCACCGGCGCCGTCGACTGGCGCCTGGCCCTCGCCCCGTACCCGCAGGTCGCCGCCGTGGCGCTGGGCGCCGCGCTGCTGTGCCTGCTGCTGCGGGACACCGCGCCGGCGGATGCGCCGCCCGCCGCCCGCGGCGCCGCGCGCAGCGCCGAGCGCGGGCAACTGCTGCTCCCCGCCGCCCCCGCCGCCGGGCTCGGCTTCCTGGCGGTGGTCACCACCTACGGGTGGTCGCCCGGGGCGCGGCTGGTCGTCGCGGGCGTCGGGGTGGTGACGCTGCTCGGTCTCGCCCTGACCGGCGGCCGCGACGACATCGCCGCCAACGCGCGGACGACGCCCGACTCCCGGGCCTGCGCGGTCGTCATGGTCGCCGTGGGGCTGCTGGCGTTTCCGGTGACCGGCCCGCTGGCCGGGCTGGTGCAGGCCGCGGCGGGGGAGGGCGGCGGCGTGTCGCCGGTCCCGTTCGCGGCGGCAGCCTGCGCCGCCGTGGCCGGGGCGCTCGCCACCGTCCGCCTGCCGCCGGAAGGCGCGCGGGGAGCGGTCCACGGCGGCTTCGGCCTGGTGGTGGTCGCCGTCCTGCTCACCCTCGCCGTGGACGGTACGGCGGGCCGCTGGACGCTCACGGCGTGCCTGGTCCCGCTGGGCGCGGGCCTGGGCACGGCGCTGGCCGCGTCCCTGCGCGGGACGAGCGCCGGCGCGGCCCTGTACGGGCTGTCGCTGTGCCCGCCCGCGATCCTCACCGGGCAGCTCATCGTGCTGTCGCTGCAGGCGGGGCAGTGGCAGCGGGCCCGTCCGGAGTCCGCGGCGCAGCAGTTCTACGCGCTGAGCGCCGGCTACCGCGTCTGGCTCATCACCGCGGGCGTCCTCGCCGTCGCCCTGGCCGCCGCGGCCGGCCGACGGGCGCCGTCAGGACGGACGAGCGAGGCGGTTTCAGGCGGCGGGGAACGGTAAGCTTCGCGCGAGAGGCAGTGGTGTGCAGGCCCTTCAGGGCCCGGCCCCCTTCGCCGTGGGCGCCCGCGACCGGCGCGTCCCCACCTCCAATCCGCACGCATGAGGAGTGAACCACCCGTGTCCGAGCGCACTCTTGTCCTGGTCAAGCCCGACGGCGTCCGCCGCGGCGTCATCGGCGAGGTCATCTCGCGCATCGAGCGCAAGGGCCTGAAGATCGTGGCGCTGGACCTGCGCACGCTGCCGCGGGAGACCGCCGAGGCGCACTACGAGGAGCACGCCGAGAAGCCGTTCTTCGGCGAGCTGGTGGAGTTCATCACCGGCGGGCCGCTGGTGGCGATGGTGGTCGAGGGCCCGCGCGCCGTCGAGGCGTTCCGCGCCCTGGCCGGCGCCACCGACCCGGTGAGCGCCACCCCCGGCACCATCCGCGGCGACTTCGCCCTGGAGATCGGCGAGAACATCGTGCACGGCTCCGACTCGACCTACTCGGCCGAGCGGGAGATCAAGCTGTTCTTCCCCGACCTGGGCTGAGCACCCCCGGGAGGGGGCGATCGAGGCAACGCCGACACACGCGGGCCGGGTCATCCGGCCCGCGTGCGCTTTAACGAGAACTGCCTGCTCGACGCCGGTTTTTTGATCGACTCGCGGAGCCGGGGTGCCTGCCTGGCCCCGCTTCGTCGCGTTACGATGGGGACGCCGCTCTAGACGCCCGCCGACATCGAAGGGCTCCCTTTCTTCATGGGTAACAAGCTGTCGTTTCTCGGCCGTGACATGGCGGTCGACCTCGGAACCGCCAACACGCTGGTTTACGTGCGCGGGCGCGGCATCGTTCTGAACGAACCGTCCGTCGTCGCGATCAACACCAATACCGGCAAGATCGTCGCGGTGGGCATCGAGGCGAAGCGGATGATCGGCCGTACCCCGGGCAACATCGTCGCGGTACGCCCGCTGAAGGACGGCGTGATCGCCGACTTCGACGTGACCGAGCGGATGCTGCGCTACTTCATCCAGAAGGTGCACAAGCGCCGGCACTTCGCCAAGCCGCGCATCGTGGTGGCGGTGCCGAGCGGCATCACCGGGGTGGAGCAGCGCGCCGTGAAGGAGGCCGGCTACCAGGCCGGTGCCCGCCGGGTCTACATCATCGAGGAGCCGATGGCCGCGGCGATCGGCGCGGGCCTGCCGGTGTACGAGCCGACCGGCAACATGGTGGTCGACATCGGCGGCGGCACCACCGAGGTCGCGATCATCTCGCTGGGCGGCATCGTGACCAGCCAGTCGGTCCGGGTCGGCGGCGACGAACTCGACCAGGCGATCATCTCCTTCTCCAAGAAGGAGTACTCGCTGATGCTCGGCGAGCGCACCGCCGAGGAGATCAAGATGGCGATCGGGTCGGCGCATCCGGGCGGCGAGGACGAGCCGCACGCCGAGATCCGCGGCCGCGACCTGGTCAGCGGGCTGCCCAAGACCGTGGTGATCTCCGCGGAGGAGGTGCGGCGGGCCATCGAGGAGCCGGTCAACGCCATCGTCGACGCGGTCAAGACCACCCTGGACAAGTGCCCGCCCGAGCTGTCGGGCGACATCATGGACCGCGGCATCGCCCTCACCGGCGGCGGCGCCCTGCTCAAGCAGCTCGACGAGCGGCTGCGCGAGGAGACCGGGATGCCCATCCACCTGGTGGACAACCCGCTCGACTCGGTGGTGCTGGGCACCGGCAAGTGCGTGGAGGACTTCGAGTCGCTGCGCCAGGTGCTGGTCCCCGAACCGCGTCACTGAGCCGGGCGCGCGAGTTTCTCTTCTTGTGGGGGGACGACCCCCCACGCCCCCCGCGAGACGGAAACGGGAGGTCGGTGGGTGAAGGACACCCGGCGGACCCGTTGGGTCCTCGGCGTGCTGCTTGCGGTGGCGCTGACCATGATCACGGTGGACTACCGCGGCGGGCAGCACTCCCCGCTTTCGGGCCTGCGCGGTCTGGGCGCGGCCGTGTTCGGCCCGGTCGAGCGGGCCTCGGCGTCGGTGGTGCGGCCGGTCGGCAACACCGTCGACGCGATCACCGACGCGCCCGGTGAGCGCCGCCGCGCCGACCGGCTGGAACGGGAGAACCAGCGGCTGCGCGAGCAACTGCGCGCCGGCCGCATCGACGCCTCCCGCAACCAGCAGCTGCACCGGCTGCTGGGCTCGGCCGGCATCGGCGGCTACAAGATCGTGGCGGCGCAGGTGATCTCGGCCGGGCAGGGCTTCGAGGAGACCGTCACCATCGACGTCGGCAGCCGCAGCGGCGTGCGCCGCGACATGACGGTGATGAACGCCGACGGCCTGGTCGGGCGGGTCACCCGGGTCGGCCCGGCGACCGCCACGGTGCTGCTGGCCACCGACGTGGCGTCCTCGGTCGGCGCGCGCCTGGAGGACTCCCGCGAGATCGGCATCGTCCAGGGGCGGGGCCGCCGCGGTCTGAGCGCGGGCAACGACGCGCCGCTGAAGTTCCAGATGCTCAACGCCAACGCCCCGCTGCGGCCGGGCCAGCGGCTGGTGACGCTCGGGTCGCAGGGCGAGCGCCCCTACGTGCCGGGCGTGCCGATCGGGGCGGTCGAACGCATCGAGAAGCCCGAGGGCGGCCTCACCCGCACCGCCTACCTGCGGCCGTTCGTGCGGTTCAGCAGCCTGGACGTGGTCGCGGTGGTGGTCGCGCCGCCCAAGAGCGACCCGCGCGACGCGGTGCTGCCGCCCAAGCCGAAGCCCACGCCGACGCCGACACCGACGCCCACGCCGTCCGCGTCGTCCAGCGTGACACCGTTCGCCACGCGCGGCGGGGCTCCCGAGGGCACGCCGTCGTCCCCGCTGAGCTCACCGGGCGCCACGCCGCTGGAAAGCGAGACCACCGGCGGACGCGGCGACCGCGGCGACCGCGGCGGGCGTGAGCCGTCCACGGGCACGTCCACCACGCCGACCTCGGAGGGCTGACGTGCTGCGCGCGCCCATGACCAACCCGCCGGAACCGTCGACGGCCGGGCGGGGCCTGACCGCCGCCCTGGTGATCGCGGTGGCGCTGATCCTGCAGGTGTCGGTGGCCAACCGGCTGCCGCTGCCCGGTGACGTCACACCGGACCTGGTGCTGCTGGCGGTGGTGGCGCTGGCGCTGGTCAACGGCTCGCTGACCGGTGTGGTCACCGGGTTCTGCGCCGGGCTGGCCGCCGACATCATCCCGCCCGCCGACCACACCCTCGGCCGCTACGCCCTGGTGTACTGCCTGATCGGTTACGCGTGCGGGATGGCCGCCGCGGAGCTGGACCGGCAGACCTTCGTGCCGTTCATGGCGGTGGCCGTCGGCGCGCTGGCCGGGACGGTGCTGTACGCGATGACCGGCATGCTGCTGGCCGACCCGCGCGCGAGCTGGGACGTGGTGTCGCGGATGGTGCCGCTGCAGGTGCTCTACGACGTGCTGGCCAGTCCGTTCGTGGTGTGGGCGGTGCTGCGGGTGACCCGCCGCTACGACCGGGGCGACAAGGGCCGCGACCGGTTCGCGGTGCCCGCGGCCCGCTACCGCGCGATGTCCGGGCGGGGCGGCGGGCTGTGAACGCGCGCACGCACTTCCGGCTGGTGGTCCTGTACGTGCTGGTCGGCGCCCTGCTGTTGGTGCTGATGGGCCGCCTGTGGACGATGCAGGTGCTCGACGGCGAGCACTACCGGCAGGTCGCCGCGCAGAACCGCACCCGCGACATCGTGGTGCCCGCCATCCGCGGCATGATCCTGGACGACAAGGGCCGTCCGCTGGTGCGCAACCGCACCGCGCTGGTCGTGTCGGTGGACCGCACGACCTTGATGCGGCAGAAGGACCGGGGCGAGGCCGTGCTCAGGCGCCTGGCCGGGGTGCTCGGCATCGGCTACGACGAGCTGCAGAAGCGCATCCGGCTGTGCGCGCCCGGCATCCAGCGTCCGTGCTGGCCGGGTTCGCCGTTCCAGCCGATCCCGGTCGACGACCGCGTCGACCCCAAGCGCGCGCTGCAGATCATGGAGCGGCAGGAGGAGTTCCCCGGCGTGACGGCGCAGTTCCAGGCCGTCCGGGAGTACCCCGAGCCCGAGGGCGCCAACGCCGCGCAGGCGCTCGGCTACCTGCAGCCCATCACCCAGGACGAGCTGGACAAGCGCAAGGGCATCCGGGTCACCGGGTACAGCGGCGTCGACCTGGTCGGCCGCGACGGGCTGGAGGCCGCCTACGACGCCGACCTGCGCGGCCGTCCGGGGGTGCGGCGGGTGCTGGTCGACAGCCAGGGCCGTGTCACCGGCACCGCGTCCGAGCAGGCCGCCCTGCCCGGCGGTCACCTGGTCACCAGCATCGACGCGAAGGTGCAGGGCGCGGCCGAGCAGGCGCTGCGCAACGCGATGAAGAGCGCCCGCTCGCAGGGCCACCCGGCCGACGCGGCGGCCGCCGTGGTGCTGGACGTGCAGACCGGCAAGGTCGTGGCGCTGGCGAGCATGCCCACCTACGACCCGTCGGTGTGGACCGGCGGCATCTCCCAGGAGAAGTACGACGCGCTGCTCGGCAAGAAGCAGGGCGAGCCGCTGATCTCCCGCGCCACCCAGGGCCAGTTCGCGCCGGGCTCCACGTTCAAGATCTCCTCGACGGCCGCGGCGGTGGCCGACGGCTACTCGCTCAACGGCATCTATCCCTGCCCCGGCTCCTACAACGTGGGCAGCCGCGCCTTCCGCAACTTCGAGGGCCAGGGGCACGGGGACATGAACCTGCACAGGGCGCTGGTGGTGTCCTGCGACACGATCTACTACAAGTTCGCCTACGAGGAGTGGCTGCGCGACGGCGGCACGAAACCGCGCGCCAACCCCAAGGACCCGATGGTGGCGATGGCCCGCAAGTGGGGCTTCGGCAGCCGTACCGGCATCGACCTGCCCGGCGAGAGCACCGGGCGCATCCCCGACCGGGGGTGGAAGCGCCGCTACTGGGAGGCCACCCGCGCCGCCGACTGCAAGGCGGCCAAGCAGGGCTACCCCAACCTGGAGCGCACCGACCCCGGACGCGCCGCGTACCTGAAGGCGATCGCCGCCGAGAACTGCGCCGAGGGCTACGTGTGGCGGGCCGGTGACGCCGCGAACTTCTCCGTCGGGCAGGGCGACGTGCTGGTGACGCCGCTGCAGCTGGCCCGCGCGTACGCCGCGGTGGCCAACGGGGGGCGGCTGGTCACCCCGCACCTGGGCGTGGCCGTGGTCCGCTCGGACGGCTCGGTGGTGCGCCGCGTCCCGCCGCCCCCGGCCAAGAAGCTGGACGTCGACCGCAAGGTCCTGGACTACATGCGCGACGCGCTCGCCGACGTCACCAAGGAGGGCACCGCGGCCGGGGCGTTCGGCGGCTTCGACCTCAAGAAGGTGCACGTGGCGGGCAAGACCGGTACCGCCGAGGTCTACGGCAAGGCCGACACCTCCTGGTTCGCCTCGTTCGCCCCGGCGGACAAGCCGAGGTTCGCGGTGGTGGCGATGATCGCGCAGGGCGGCACGGGCGCCTCGGCCGCCGCGCCCGCCGTCCGCGAGATCTACGAGGCGATCTACGGGCTGAAGAAGGACGCCAAGCCCGCGCTGGAGAACGGCGAGCTGCCCAAGGACCTGCCCAAGCCCCCGGCCGGATCGGGCGGGGTGATCGGCACGAGTTCCGACACGACGCCGAGCGCCTCCCCGAGCGCGTCGCCGGGCGCGTCCGCGGGCGTGTCCCCGGGGGCGTCGCCGGACGACTCGCCGGGCGGCGCGCCGAACACCGTGCTGACCGACGGGCCGGGCCTGCCGCCGAGCACCGCGCCGCGCCAGGAGCCCGGCACGACGCCGAGGACGGCACGGTGATCGGCGGCGGGCTGGGCTCCGGCGGCGCCGGGGCGGGCGTGGGAGCGGTCGGCGGCTACGGCGACCGGACCGTGTGGCGGCGCCGCCTGGCGGGCATGCGCCGCCTGGACTGGACGCTGGTGCTGGCCGCGTTGGCGCTGTCGGTGGTGGGCACCCTGCTGGTGCGCTCGGCCACGGTGCCGCTGCTGACCGAGCAGGGCAGGGACCCCGAGACCTTCGTCCAGCGGCACCTGCTGAACCTGGTCATCGGGTTCGTGCTGGGCACCGTGGTGGCGCTGCTGGACTACCGGCTGCTGCGCGCGTACGCGCCGATCCTGTACGGGCTGGCCTGCGTGGGCCTGGTGGCGGTGCTGTCCCCGCTCGGCGAGACGATCAACGGGTCGCACTCGTGGATCGTGCTCGGCGGCGGGTTCCAGGTGCAGCCGTCGGAGTTCGCCAAGGTCGGGCTGGTGGTGCTGCTGGCGATGCTGCTCGGCGAGCCGCGCGATGGCGAGGTCGGCCCGAGCAGCAAGGACATCCTGTGGGCGCTGGCGCTGGCCGGACTGCCCGCGGCGCTGGTCATGGGCCAGCCCGACCTGGGCACGACGCTGGTGTTCGGCGCGGTGGTGCTGGGCATGCTGACGATCTGCGGGGTGCGCAAGCGCTGGCTGGCCGGGCTGGTCGGCGGCGGCCTGCTGGCCGGGTTCCTGGTGTTCTTCTTCGGGTTGCTCAAGCCGTACCAGATCGCCCGGTTCACCGCGTTCCTCGACCCCTCGCACGACCCGCGCGGCGCCGGCTACAACGCCCAGCAGGCCAAGATCGCCGTGGGGTCGGGGGGCGTGTTCGGCAAGGGCCTGTTCCACGGCGAGCAGACCGGCGGCCACTTCGTCCCCGAGCAGCAGACCGACTTCATCTTCACCGTCGCCGGCGAGGAGCTCGGCTTCATCGGGGCGGCCGCGATCGTGGTGCTGCTCGGCGTGGTGCTGTGGCGGGGCCTGCGCATCGCCACCCAGGCCGCCGACCTGTTCGGCACGCTGGTGGCCAGCGGCGTGGTGTGCTGGCTGGCGTTCCAGTCGTTCGAGAACATCGGCATGACGCTGGGCATCATGCCGATCACGGGACTGCCGCTGCCGTTCGTGTCCTACGGCGGCTCGGCCACGTTCGCCAACATGATCGCCCTCGGCCTGCTGCAGGCCGTCCACCTGAGACGCAATCCCTTCGACTGACCGGGGGACCCGACCGGTGGGTCGTTCCCACGGGGGGTTCGACCGGCGGGACGTCCACCCCGGCGACTCGACGGATCCGCGCGCGGTCGTGGGCGCCGGTAGGCTGAAAAGCCCTGAGTGAGCTTTGCATCCCGCGTCCACATCATCGGAGGCACCGTCATGCCGGTCGAGTCGATCTTCCCGCGTCTGGAGCCGCTGCTCCCGCGCGTGCAGAAGCCGATTCAGTACGTGGGCGGCGAACTGAACTCCCAGGTCAAGGACTGGGACGAGGCAGAGGTGCGCTGGGCGCTGATGTACCCGGACGCCTACGAGGTGGGGCTGCCCAACCAGGGCGTCCAGATCCTCTACGAGATCCTCAACGAGCGCGAGGGCGTGCTGGCCGAGCGCACCTACTCGGTGTGGCCGGACCTCGAGAAGCTGATGCGCGAGCACGGCGTCCCGCAGTTCACCGTCGACGCGCACCGCCCGGTCGCCGCGTTCGACCTGCTGGGCGTGAGCTTCGCGACCGAGCTGGGCTACACCAACCTGCTGACCGCGCTGGACCTGGCGGGCATCCCGCTGGCTGCGGCCGAACGCGGCGACGAGCACCCGATCGTGCTCGCCGGCGGGCACGCCGCGTTCAACCCCGAGCCGATCGCCGAGTTTCTGGACGCGGCGGTGCTCGGCGACGGCGAGGAGATCGCGCTGGCGATCACCGAGGTGGTCCGGGAGTGGAAGGCCGAGGGCCGTCCCGGCGGCCGCGACGAGCTGCTGCTGCGGCTGGCCTCCTCCGGCGGGGTGTACGTGCCGAAGTTCTACGACGTGACGTACCTGCCGGACGGCCGCATCCAGCGGGTCGCGCCCAACCGCCCGGGCGTGCCGTGGCGGATCGCCAAGCACACCGTCATGGACCTGGACGAGTGGCCGTACCCGCGCAAGCCGCTGGTGCCGCTCGCCGAGACCGTGCACGAGCGCTACAGCGTGGAGATCTTCCGGGGCTGCACCCGCGGCTGCCGCTTCTGCCAGGCCGGGATGATCACCCGTCCGGTGCGCGAGCGGTCGATCACCACCATCGGCGACATGGTGGAGACCGGCGTCCGGGAGAGCGGCTTCCCCGAGGTGGGACTGCTCAGCCTGTCCAGCGCCGACCACAGCGAGATCGGCGACATCGCCAAGGGGCTGGCCGACCGGTACGAGGGCACCAACACCTCGCTGTCGCTGCCGTCCACCCGCGTGGACGCCTTCAACATCACGCTGGCCAACGAGCTGTCGCGCAACGGCCGCCGGTCCGGGCTGACGTTCGCGCCCGAGGGCGGCTCCGAGCGGATGCGCAAGGTGATCAACAAGATGGTCACCGAGGACGACCTGATCCGCACCGTGACCACCGCCTACGAGAACGGCTGGCGGCAGGTCAAGCTGTACTTCATGTGCGGGCTGCCCACCGAGGAGGACGAGGACGTCCTGGCCATCGCCGACATGGCCCGCCGGGTGATCCAGGCGGGCCGGGAGGCCACCGGCCGCCGCGACATCCGCTGCACCGTGTCCATCGGCGGGTTCGTGCCCAAGCCGCACACCCCGTTCCAGTGGGCCGCGCAGTGCGACCACGAGACCGTCGACCGGCGGCTGCGCGCCCTGCGCGACACGCTGCGCAGGGACAAGGAGTACGGCCGCGCCATCGGCCTGCGCTACCACGAGGGCAAGCCGTCGATCATCGAGGGCCTGCTGTCGCGCGGCGACCGCCGGGTCGGCGCGATCATCCGCGCGGTGTGGGAGGACGGCGGCCGCTTCGACGGCTGGAGCGAGCACTTCTCCTACGACCGCTGGGTGGCCTGCGCCGACAAGGCCCTGGCCGACGAGCCGGTCGACCTGGACTGGTACACCACGCGCGAGCGCGACGAGGTCGAGGTGCTGCCCTGGGACCACCTGGACGCCGGTCTCGACCGCGAGTGGCTCTGGCAGGACTGGCAGGACGCCGTCGACGAGACCGAGGTCGAGGACTGCCGCTGGACGCCCTGCTACGACTGCGGCGTCTGCCCGACCATGGGCACCGAGATCCAGATCGGTCCCACCGGCCGCAAACTCCTTCCCCTTTCGGTCGTCTGACCTGGCCTTGACCGCCTGTGCCCGCGCGCCCGACGGCGTGGGCACGGGCGTCCGGAGCCTGTTCCGCCCGCCGTTCACACGGGGCGGAGCACGGCCCGTCCCGGCCGATGCGGGGGTGTCTGGGGCCGGGCGTGGGCGAAAGGGGGGCCGGGGGCCCGTACTCTATAGGGAGACGTTTTCGACTCGATGCGAGTAGGAAGGACTGGAGCCCTGGCACCCCAGCCGGAGGGTCCCGCGCCGGCCCCCGTGATCCAGCGCCTGCGCGTGCGGTACGCCAAGCGCGGCAGGATGCGGTTCACCAGCCACCGCGACATCTCCCGGGCCGTGGAACGCGCCGTGCGGCGCGCCGGGATCCCTGTCGCGTTCAGCGCGGGATTCACCCCGCACCCGAAGATCTCGTACACGGGCGCGGCGGCGACCGGGGTCGCCAGCGAGGCCGAATACCTCGAACTCGGGCTGACCGAGACCCGCGACCCTGCGCGGGTCCGCGGCGATCTTGACGCCGCCCTGCCCGCCGGCCTGGACGTCCTCGACGTGGTGGAGGCCCGGCCGCCGGCCCGCGCGGGGGAGGCGCAGGCCGCACGGCCCGCGGCGCTGGCCGACCGGCTGGAGGCGTCGCTGTGGCAGGTGCGGCTGGACGGCGTGGACGCCGAGGCCGCCGCGAGGGCCGTCGACGCCTTCGTCGCCGCCGACCGGATCGAGGTGGAACGCCTCACCAAGAAGGGACGGCGCCGGTTCGACGTGCGCGCCGCCGTGTCCGCCTGTGAGCTGGACCGGCGCGCCTCGGCGGCGGCGGATGCCCCTTGTGCGATACTTCGAATGGTTGTTCGGCATACCACACCCGCCGTACGACCCGACGACATCCTCGCCGGACTGCGTCAGGTCGCCGACCTCGCGCCGCCGTCGCCGCCGCTGGTGACCAGGCTGGCGCAGGGGCCCGTGGACGCAGGCACCGGTGAGCTCGCGGATCCGCTGGATCCCGACCGGGAGACCGTGGCCCCGTCCGGCGACGACGCCGCGGCGGGCCATGGCCCTGCGCGCACGCAGAGCGCGGAGCCCGCGAGCGTGGATGCCGTCAGCGCCCGTCCGTAAGGGCCGAAGCCGTGCCGGACGCACGGAACCGGTCTCCAGGGAACGGCGGGCGCGCCCCCGACGACTTCGTCGTCGCTGCCGGATCGCGGTCCGGACGTGACGGCGCCGATTGACTGACGGAGAGAGCTCCCGTGCGGCGCACCGCACCGCACCGCCCCCGGGGCGGAGCGCGTGGTCGCGCCCGGGAGCCTGACGGGAGTTGCCCGCATGTTGGAGAACGAAGCCGATCCGGCCACTGCCGAAGGCACAGATAACGAGATCACTTCCGCGGACCCCGCCGCAAGCGCCCCACGGCGCCCGCGCCGCCGGGCCGCCAGCCGCCCCGCCGGCCCGCCCCCCGAGGTGGACGAGGCCCCCGCCGTGATCACGGTGTCGTCCGAGGCGTCCGGCCCCGCGACGCGCGACGGGCAGGAGCCCCCGCGGGCGGCCGCCGAGGCCGCCGCGCCCGCCGCACCGCCCGCCGAGACCTCCGGTGAGACGACCGGCGAGGCGTCCGACGAGACGGCACAGACGACCGAGCCGACGACAGAGCCGACCACTGAGCCGGCCGCCGAGACGAGCGCCGAGCCGAGCGCCGAGCCGAGCGCGGAGCAGGCCGTCGAGCCGGCCGCCGAGGAGCCCGCCCCCCGCAAGCGGGCCACGCGCTCGCGCGCCAAGACCGGCGACGAGGAGGCGGCCCCGCGCCGTACGCGCCGCCGCACCGCGGCCGCGGCCCCGCCCCAGACCGAACCGCAGCCGGAGCCCGAGCCGGAGACCCGGCCCGAGACGCGGCAGGCCGCGCAGGCCCCGGCCGTTCCGGTCGTCCCGCAGGTGCCCGAGGTGCCGGCCGTGCAGGGGCCCGAGGAGGGCGCCGAGACCGAGCCCGTCGCCGCGTTCGGCATTCCCTCGGTGACCTTCCAGCCGCCCATGGTCGTCTTCCAGCCGCCGCAGCCGGTGGCGCCCGCCCCCGCGCCCGCCGAGACGGCCGGCGACGCCGACACCGCGCAGGACGAGGACACCGGGCCCTCCGACCACGACGAGGACGACGACTCCGACCGTCCCTCGCGGCGGCGCCGCCGCCGGGGCGGACGCGGCCGTGGACGCGGCAAGGACGCCGGCGAGGACGACACCACCGCCGAGGACGACGCCGAGGCCCCCGAGCAGCAGCCCAAGGCCAAGGACGACGAGGCCAAGGACGCCAAGGCCAAGGACTCCAAGGCCAAGGACGCCAGGGCCAAGGACGCCAAGGCCCCCGCCGACGAGCAGGACGAGGCCGACGGCGACGACGAGGACGGCGCCGAGTCCGGCGCGTCCGGCACCAGCCGCCGCAGGCGGCGCCGCCGTCGCCGCTCCGGGACCGGGGACGGCGAACCGGCGGTGGCGCCCGACGACCCGCCCAACACCGTGGTGCACGTGCGCGAGTCGCGGCCCGCCGCCGAGGCCCGCGCGGCCGCCGAGGACGAGGTGCAGGCGGTGCGCGGCTCGACCCGGCTGGAGGCCAAGAAGCAGCGCCGCCGCGAGGGCCGCGAGCAGGGCCGCCGCCGCCCGCCGGTGATCACCGAGGCCGAGTTCCTGGCCCGCCGCGAGTCGGTGGAGCGGGTCATGGTGATCCGCCAGGAGGGCGAGCGCACCCAGATCGCCATCCTCGAGGACAACGTCCTGGTCGAGCACTACGTCAACCGCGCCACGCACCAGTCGTACGTGGGCAACGTCTACCTCGGCAAGGTGCAGAACGTGCTGCCGTCGATGGAGGCGGCGTTCGTCGACATCGGCAAGGGCCGCAACGCGGTGCTGTACGCCGGCGAGGTCAACTGGGACGTGGCGGGCCTGGAGGGCCAGCCGCGCCGCATCGAGTCGGCGCTCAAGTCCGGCCAGTCGGTGCTGGTGCAGGTCACCAAGGACCCGGTGGGCCACAAGGGCGCCCGGCTGACCAGCCAGATCTCGCTGCCCGGCCGCTACCTGGTGTACGTGCCGGACGGCTCGATGACCGGCATCAGCCGCAAGCTCCCCGACAAGGAGCGCAGCCGCCTCAAGCAGATCCTCAAGAAGATCATGCCGGACAACGCCGGGGTGATCGTCCGTACCGCCGCCGAGGGCGCCACCGAGGAGGAGCTGGCGCGCGACGTGTCGCGCCTGGCGGCCCAGTGGGAGAACATCCAGAAGCAGGTCAAGTCGGCCTCGGCGCCGTCGCTGCTGTACGGGGAGCCGGACCTGACCATCCGGGTCGTCCGCGACATCTTCAACGAGGACTTCAGCAAGCTGGTCGTCTCCGGCGACGAGGCGTGGGACACCGTCTCGGAGTACGTGCGGTACGTGGCGCCGCACCTGGCCGACCGGGTGGAGCGCTGGAACGGCGGCCCCGACGTGGTGTCGGTGTTCCGCATCGACGAGCAGATCGCCAAGGCGCTGGACCGCAAGGTGTGGCTGCCCAGCGGCGGTTCGCTGGTCATCGACCGCACCGAGGCGATGACCGTGATCGACGTCAACACCGGCAAGTTCACCGGCCAGGGCGGCAACCTGGAGGAGACGGTCACCCGCAACAACCTGGAGGCGGCCGAGGAGATCGTGCGCCAGCTGCGGCTGCGCGACATCGGCGGCATCGTGGTGATCGACTTCATCGACATGGTGCTGGAGAGCAACCGCGACCTGGTGCTGCGCCGCCTGGTGGAGTGCCTGTCGCGGGACCGTACCAAGCACCAGGTCGCCGAGGTCACGTCGCTGGGCCTGGTGCAGATGACTCGCAAGCGGGTCGGGCAGGGCCTGCTGGAGGCGTTCTCGGAGACCTGCGAGTGCTGCAACGGCCGCGGTATCCACGTCCAGCTCACGCCCGTGGAGCCCAAGCCGGACAAGTCGGCCGGCACCGGCGGCGGCCGCCGCCGCAAGCGCAAGGGCGAGGTCGAGAAGGCCGTCGAGGAGAAGCTGGCGCAGCACGAGTCCGTCAAGGCCGAGGCGGCGAAGGCGGACGCCGAGGAGGCGCCCGCCGAGGAGCCGGCGGCCGCGCAGGCCGCCGAGACCGCCGAGCGTCCCGCCCGGCGGCGCCGTTCCAGCCGGAGCAAGAGCGCGGCGGCCAAGGCCGAGGCGGAGGCCGCGTCGGAGGCCGCGCCGGCGGCCGAGGCCGCGAGCGACGAGGAGGAGTCGCCGGCGGAGGCGGCCGTGGAGGCCGCCGAAGCCGCGGCCGAGGCGGCCGAGGCCGTCCCGGGCACGCTGGAGGCCGTGGAGCCCGCCGACGACGGCGAGCAGCCCGCCGCGGCCGAGGACGGCGAGGAGGCGCCGACCGCGGCCAACGGCCGTCGCCGCCGCACCCGCCGGACCCGCGCGAAGGCGGAGGTCGGCGCGGCCGACGTCGGGCAGGCCGACGCCGAATAGGGCCGATGAGCCGGGCGCCCGGACCGGACCGCGTGGTTCGCGCTCCGGTCCGGGCATCCGGTACCCTTGGACTTCGGCGCGTGCGAGCGCGTCGTTCGGCTTCGCACCCCGAGCCCGAGGGATCGGGACGTGCGTCCCCCGCTCGTCCGGCGGGGTCCAAGCACAGAGCACCGGGTCCAGACCCCGGTGTGCCGCCTCCGGTTCCGGCCGGGGGTAGGCCCTCATCCGAGGGCTGGTGGAAGACCACGTGTGGGACCGGTTGATTCCGGAAGCGCGCGCTAACGAAGGGTTTCCGCGGTGTACGCGATTGTCCGCGCAGGCGGCAGGCAGGAGAAGGTGGCCACGGGCGACGTGCTCACCGTCGACAAGCTGGCCGGTGAGGTCGGCTCGACGGTCACGTTCCCGGCCGTGCTGGTGGTCGACGGCGACGACGTCGTCAGCTCCAAGGCCGACCTTGCCAACTACGAGGTGACCGGCGAGATTCTCGGCGCGGTCAAGGGCCCCAAGATCAACATCATGCACTACCGGAACAAGACCGGGTACAAGCGGCGGATGGGCCACCGCCAGCCGTACACCCAGGTCAAGATCACCGGTATCAAGGCCGGGAAGTAAGGAGCGGTCACATGGCACACAAGAAGGGCGCGTCGTCCAGCCGCAACGGTCGCGACTCGACCTCCAAGCGCCTGGGTGTCAAGCGCTTCGGCGGCCAGCTGGTGAACGCCGGCGAGATCCTGGTCCGCCAGCGCGGCACCCACTTCCACCCCGGGCCCGGCGTCGGGCGCGGTGGTGACGACACGCTGTTCGCGCTGGTCGCGGGCACCGTGGAGTTCCGGCGCTACCGCGGCCGCAACGCGGTGAGCATCGTCCCGCCGGCGGAGTAATCCGCCGCACAGCGACGTTGGTGAAGGGGCGGACCGAACCCGGTCCGCCCCTTCGTCTCGTTACCGGGCACCGAACCGTCCAGCCTCAGCCGTCCAGCCGTAGGAGAAGACCATGGCCGCAGCCACCCAGCAGGGCGCGCAGTTCGTCGACCGTGTGGTGCTGCATGTCGTCGCGGGTCACGGCGGCCACGGCTGCGCCTCGATCCACCGGGAGAAGTTCAAGCCGCTCGGCGGCCCCGACGGCGGCAACGGCGGCCGCGGCGGCAACGTGGTCCTGCGCGTGGACACCGGCACCGCCAGCCTGCTGGAGTACCACCGCCGCCCCTACCGCAAGGCGCCCAACGGGCGTCCCGGGCAGGGCGGGCACCGCACCGGCGCCAACGGCGACGACGTGGAGCTCAGCGTGCCGGACGGCACGGTCGTCAAGGACCGCGACGGCAACGTGCTGGCCGACCTGGTGGGGGAGGGCACCCGCTTCGTCATCGCGCAGGGCGGGCACGGCGGCCTCGGCAACGCGGCGCTGGCCTCGGCCAAGCGCAAGGCGCCCGGGTTCGCGCTGCTGGGCGAGCCCGGCGACGAGCGCGAGGTGGTGCTCGAACTCAAGAGCGTCGCGGACGTGGCGCTGGTCGGCTTCCCCAGCGCGGGCAAGTCGTCGCTGATCGCGGCGATGTCCGCGGCCCGCCCCAAGATCGCCGACTATCCGTTCACCACGCTGGTGCCGAACCTGGGCGTGGTCGAGGCGGGTGACACCACGTTCACCGTCGCCGACGTGCCCGGGCTGATCGAGGGCGCCAGCGAGGGCCGCGGCCTGGGCCACGCGTTCCTGCGGCACATCGAGCGCTGCTCCACCCTGGCGCACGTGCTGGACTGCGCCACGCCCGAGCCGGGCCGCGACCCGGTCAGCGACTTCGAGGTGATCGAGCGGGAGCTGGCCGCCTACGACCGCGAGCTGGGCGACCGCCCGCTGTCGGACCGGCCCCGCCTGGTCGTGCTGAACAAGGTGGACGTGCCGGACGCCCGCGATCTGGCCGAGCTGGTGCGGCCCGAGTTCGAGAAGCGCGGCATGAAGGTGTTCGAGGTGTCGGCGGCCAGCCGCGAGGGGCTGCGGGAGCTGACGTTCGCGCTGGCGGAGATGGTGGAGGCATACCGGGCGGCGCTGCCCCCGGCCGAGCCGACCCGCCTGGTGATCCGGCCGCGTCCGGTCGGCGGCGCCGACTTCGAGATCAAGGACATGGGCGACAACACCTACCTGATCACCGGTGAGAAGCCGGTGCGCTGGCTGCGCCAGACCGACTTCACCAACGACGAGGCGGTGGGCTACCTGGCCGACCGGCTGGCCCGTCTGGGCGTGGAGGAGGCGCTGGCCGAGGCGGGCGCGGCCGCGGGCGCCACCGTGCTGATCGGCACGCCGGACGACTCGGTGGTCTTCGACTGGGAGCCGGACGTGCCCGCCGGCGGCGGTCCCGGGCACGGCCCGCGCGGCACCGACAGCCGCCTCGACGGCCGCTGAACCAGACCCATCCATCGGCTCCATCGGCGAGGGAGAGCATGAGCAGCGAGCGCAGCGCCGTGATGACGGCCGGCGACGAGCTCGCGCGGGCGCGTGAGGTGTTCGCCGGGGCCCGGCGGATCGTGGTGAAGGCGGGGTCGTCCTCGCTGACCACCCCGCTCGGCACCATCGACGCCGACCGGGTGGACGCGCTGGTCGACGTGCTGGCCGCCCGGCGCGCCGCGGGCAAGGAGATCGTGTTCGTCTCGTCCGGCGCGATCGCCGCCGGCCTCGGGCCGCTGGGCCTGGCGCGCCGGCCGTCCGACCTGGCGTTGCAGCAGGCCGCGGCCAGCGTGGGGCAGGGCCTGCTGATCGCCCGCTACACGTCCTCCTTCGCCCGCTACGGGCTGACGGTCGGGCAGGTGCTGCTGACGTCCAACGACATGATCCGCCGGGCCCACCACCGCAACGCCCAGCGCACCCTGGACCAGCTGCTCGCCCTGGGCATCGTGCCGATCGTCAACGAGAACGACACGGTCGCCACCGACGAGATCCGGTTCGGCGACAACGACCGGCTGGCCGCGCTGGTCGCGCATCTGACCCGGGCGGACGCCCTGCTGCTGCTGTCGGACGTGGACGCCCTCTACACCGGCGACCCGCGCCGGCCCGGCGCCCGCCGCGTCGAGCAGGTCCGCGAGCCCGCCGACCTGGCGGGCATCCGCATCGGCGGGCCGAACCAGGCGCGCAAGGTCGGCACCGGCGGCATGATCACCAAGATCGAGGCGGCGCGGATCGCGGGCGTGCCGGTGGTGCTGACCAACGCCGCGTCCGCCGCGCCCGCCCTGGCGGGGGAGCCCGTCGGGACGTACTTCCACCCGTCCCGGGAGAGCCGCATGTCGACCCGGCACCTGTGGCTGGCGCACGCCACCACCGGGCAGGGCCGCATCGTCCTCGACGCGGGCGCGGTCGAGGCCGTGGTCAAGCGCCGCAAGTCGCTGCTGCCCGCCGGGGTGACCGGCGTGGAGGGCGACTTCGCCGCGGGCGACCCGGTGGACCTGTGCGGCGCGGACGGCCGCGTGGTGGCGCGCGGGCTGGTGAACTACGACGCGGGGGAGATCCCCGACCTGATGGGCCGCTCCACCCGGTGGCTGGCCCGCGAGCTGGGGCCCGAGTACGAACGCGAGATCATCCACCGCGACGATCTCGTGATCCTGGACGTCTGACTGGACCTGGACAGTAAGGAGCCGGTGATGGGTGAGCGGGACCGGGAGCGCGAGGAGTTCCTGCGCGTGGCGCGGCTGGCCAAGGACGCCACGGCGACGCTGGCGCCGCTGCCGCGGGCGGCCAAGGACGCGGCCCTGCACGCGATCGCCGACGGGCTGACGGCCGCCGCGCCCGAGATCGTCAAGGCCAACGCGGGCGACGTGGCGCGGGCCCGGGAGGCGGGCATCTCCGAGTACATGATCGACCGGCTGAGCCTGTCGACCGAGCGGATCGCCGCGATCGCCGAGGCGGTCCGCAAGGTCGCCGCGCTGCCCGACCCGGTCGGCGAGACGGTGCGCGGGAACGTACTTCCCAACGGGCTGGAGCTGCGGCAGATCCGGGTGCCGCTGGGCGTGGTCGGGATCATCTACGAGGGCCGTCCCAACGTCACCGTGGACGCCGCCGCGCTGTGCCTCAAGAGCGGCAACGTGGCGATGCTGCGCGGCTCGTCGTCGGCGATCGAGTCCAACACGGTGCTGGTGCGGGTGATGCAGGACGCGTTGGCCGGCACGGCGGTGCCGCAGGAGGCGGTCCAGCTCGTGCCCGGCACCAGCCGCGAGTCGGTCAAGCACCTGATGCGGGCGCGCGGCCTGGTGGACGTGCTGATCCCGCGCGGCGGCGCGTCCCTGATCAACTCGGTGGTGGAGGAGTCGACCGTCCCGGTGATCGAGACGGGGGTCGGCAACTGCGCGGTGTACGTGGACGCCTGGGCCGACCTGGACATGGCCGTCGACATCGTCGTCAACGCCAAGACCCAGCGGCCGTCGGTGTGCAACGCCGCCGAGACGCTGCTGGTGCACGCGGGCATCGCCGAGGCGTTCCTGCCGCGGGTGCTGGAGGCGCTGCGCGCCAAGGGCGTGACCGTGCACGGCGACGAGCGGGTCCGCGCCCTCGCGGCCCGGAACGGCCACGACGACGTCGTCCCGGCCACCGAGGAGGACTGGTACGCCGAGTACCTGTCCCTGGACATCGCCGTCCGCGTCGTCGACTCCCTGGACGAGGCGGTCGCGCACATCCGCACGTACGGCTCCGGGCACACCGAGGCGATCGTCACCTCCTCCCAGCAGGAGGCCCGCCGGTTCGTGGCGACGGTGGACTCGGCCGCGGTCATGGTCAACGCCTCCACCCGCTTCACCGACGGGGAGGAGTTCGGCTTCGGCGCCGAGATCGGCATCTCGACCCAGAAGCTGCACGCCCGCGGCCCCATGGGGCTGCCGGAGCTGACGTCCACCAAGTACGTGGTGACGGGCGAGGGCCACCTGAAGGGCCAGACCCCGCCCGCCTCCTGAGGGCGCCGCTCAGCCGCCGTGCCCGGCGTCGAGCGGCAGCTCGGCGCCGACGACGAAGCCGCCGCGCGGCCCGCGACCGGCGCGCAGCGTCCCGCCGACGCTGCGCGCCCGTTCGGTCATGCCGACCAGCCCGAACCCCCGCGGGCCGTCGCCCGCCGCCGGTCCGCGGCCGTCGTCCTCGACGGTCACCAGCAGCCGGTCGTCCGCCCGGCACAGCGAGATCCGCACCGACCGCGCGTCGGCGTGTTTGATCACGTTGGTGAGGGCCTCCTGGACGATGCGGTACGCCGCCACGCCGACCTCGGCGGAGATCTCGGTGTCGCCGCGCTCGTCCAGCGTGACCTCCAGGCCCGCGGCCCGCGCCACGTCCGCCAGCTCGCCCACCCGGTCCAGCTCGGGCAGGGGCTCGCCGGCGCCGCCGTCGGCGGCGCGCAGCACCGCCAGGGTGGCGCGCAGCTCCTTGCGGGCGGTCCGGCAGGTGCCCGCGATGTCGCCGAGGGCCTCGGCCAGCTCGGCGCGGTCGATCGGCCGGTCGCCCCCCACCAGGTGCGCCGCCGCCCCGGCCCGCACCCCGATCACCGTGATGCTGTGCGAGAGCAGGTCGTGCAGGTCGCGGGCGATGCGCAGCCGCTCCTCGGCCACGCGCCGCCGGACCTCCTCCTCGCGGGTCCGCTCGGCGCGCTCGGCCCGGTCGATGATCGCCGCCACGTACGCCCGGTGGCTCCGCCACGCCTGGCCCGCGATCACCGCGTCGGCGGTCCACCCGATCGCGCCGAGCTGCGGCGCGCCGAAGTGCACGCCCGACTTCACCACGGTCATGCCGGTGAGCACGACCGCCAGGACCCCCAGGCCGGACAGCACCGCCTGCCGCCGCCCGCCCAGCGCGGACAGGGTGAACAGGGCCAGCAGCCCGGCCGGGATGCCCGCCTCGTTGCGGTACTCCAGCAGGTTGTAGGGCACCAGCAGCACGACCACGGCGACCATCACCACCGCCGGGCATCTGCGCCGCCACGTCAGCACCGTGTACGCGCCGCCCAGCAGCAGCACGCCCACCGCGTCCAGCGGCCGGTGGCCGGGATGCACCAGTACGTAGGTGACCGCGGCGGTGGCCATCACACCCGCGAGCGGCCCGTCCTGGAGGGAGCGGTTCTTCTTCAGCGCGTCGAGCAACACGCGCCCATCCTGGCGTGTGCGGCGGAGACGCGCGACGGCCCGGGCGTCCCGGCGGGGACGCGCGGGCCGTCGTGGCGCGGTGCGGTCAGGCGCCGCCGTTGGTCCGGCGGGTGACGCGGTCGAACAGGCCGCCCGCGGCGGACGCGGCGCCCTCGGCGATGTCGCGGACCTTGCCGATGAACGGGTCGGCGCTCTGCGACCACGACTCGCGGTAGGCGTTGGCCGCGTTGCGGATCTCCTCGGAGATCGAGGCGTTGGCGTCGTCCTCGCGGCGCGGGTAGTCGCCGCCCAGGATCCGCTCGTACTCGCCGCTCGTCGCCCACCTGTCGATCTCGGCGAACCGGATGACCGGGTACGGGTGGGTGAGGTTCAGCAGGTTGAGGAACTTCAGGAACCCGTCGCGGACGTCCCCGGCGGCGTCGTACTCGCGGGCCTGCGCCAGGAACGCCTCGGTGTTCATCTCCGACAGGCGGGTGCCGCCGGCCATCTTCATCATGGTGCGCTTGGCCGCGTCGAGGTCCTGCCCGGCCAGCAGCCCCGCCCGGTCGGCCGACAGCTCGGCCTTGCGGAACCACTCCTGCAGCCCCATGATGATCGCCGCGATGCCGATGTTGCCCAGCGGCAGCCACGCCAGCCGCGCGCCCAGCCGGGTCAGGATCATCATCATCGTCTGGTAGACCGCGTGGCCGGACAGGATGTGCCCGACCTCGTGCGCGATGATGAACCGCAGCTCCTCGTCGTCGTGCAGGTCCAGCAGCCCGGTGTTGACCACGATGAACGGGTGGTCGGACCCGATCGCCATGGCGTTGGGCTGCGGCGACTGCTGGACGTAGACCTCGGGGACCTCCGGAAGGTCCAGGATGTAGGCGGCGTCGCGCACCATGTCGTGCAGGTTGCGGAACTGGTTGTCGCCCGCCCGCACCGCCCCGCCGAGGAAGGCCAGGCGGATCGCCCGCTCATTGAACAGCCCCGACAGCCGTCGCAGGACGACGTCGAACCCGGTCAGCGAGCGCAGCGCCACCAGCGCCGAACGGTCCGCCGGGTGTTCGTAGGCACGGGAACTGATCCCGGGAAAGCGTGTGCGCGCTCGGTCCGGTGTATTCGTCGTCATATCCGGCATGGTATGTCCGACGAACGCCGCGGCCCCCGGGTTCCCCGCAAGATCGCCGGTCGGCCGCGTCCGGCAGCGGCCGCGAACTTTTCCCGCGTGGCCGGCGTCCGCGTGCCCGCGCCCGAGTCCGGGCCCGACCGAACTCCGGCGCGGGCGGGGTGCGTACGGCCTGGCATGCGGGATCAGGGCGGCGTGATCACGCCGGGGGGTTGCGCTCCCGGCGGGCTTGGGGCTGGAATGCGGATCAGCAGCGGCGTGGCGCGAGGAGGCGCGATGTTCGATCCGAAGGCCGAGGCCATGTCCCGGGACGAGCGGGCCGCGCTGCAGCGGCACCGTCTGTGGGGCCTGATCGACCGGCTGCTGGCGTCCGGGGGCGTGCAGGGCGAACGGCTCCGAGAGGCCGGGATCGAACGCGGCGCCGACGTCACCCTGACCGATCTGCCGCGGCTGCCGTACACCACCAAACAGGACCTGTGGGACGCCTACCCGTTCGGCATGGTGGCCGTGCCGCAAGACCAGATCGCGGCCGTGCACGGGTCCAGCGGCACCCGCGGACGGCCCACCCTCGTCGCCTACACGCGCGCCGACCTGGAGCTGTGGGCGGCGATGTGCGCCCGGTCGCTGGCGTGCGCGGGCGCCGGGCCCGGCAGCGTCGTCCACAACGCCTACGGATACGGCCTGTTCACCGGCGGCATCGGCATCCACCAGGGCGCGGTGGCGCTCGGCGCCACCGTGGTGCCCATGTCGGGCGGGATGACCGAACGGCAGGTCCGCATGATCGCCGACCTGCGTCCCGACATCCTGACCTGCACGCCCGCGTACGCGCTGCGGCTGGGCGAGGCGGCCGCCGAGGCGGGCGCGGACGTGTCGTCGCTGCGCGCCGGGGTGTTCGGCGCCGAGCCGTGGTCGGCGGAGATGCGCGCCGCCATCGAGGCCGTCCTGCCGATCAAGGCCGTGGACATCTACGGGCTGTCGGAGATCATCGGGCCGGGCGTGGCCACCGAGTGCCTGGAGCAGAACGGCCTGCACGTCAACGAGGACCACTTCATCGTCGAGACGATCGACCCCGAGACGGGCGAGCCGTGCGCCGAGGGGCGGCTCGGCGAACTGGTGTTCACCACCCCCACCAAGCAGGCGCTTCCGCTGCTGCGCTACCGCACCGGCGACATCGCCTCCCTCACCCACGGCGCGTGCGACTGCGGCCGGACGCTGGTGCGGATGAGCAAGGTCACCGGCCGCGTCGACGACATGCTGGTGATCCGCGGCGTCAACGTCTACCCCAGCGAGGTGGAACGGGTGCTGCTGGCGTCCGGCCTGGTCGGACCGCACTACCAGCTCGTCGTCGACCGTCGCGAGCCCCGCAGCCGGCTGATCGTGGCCTGCGAGCCGCACGAGGGCCGGGAGGTGTCCGCCGAGCTGGCCCGGCTGCTGCGCGCCGAGATCGGCCTGGCCGCCGAGGTGCGCGCCCTGCCCGCGGGCGCCGTCCCGCGCGTGGAGATCGGCAAGGCGGTGCGGGTCGTGACGTGGGAGTCCGGCGAACCGCCCATCCCGGGCCTGGACCGGCCCCTGGCGGCCACCTGACGGCACCCGATCGACCCCCGGTGGGTTCGATCACGCCCGCCGCTGGCTATTCTCGTCGCCATGACGCAAAAGCGGCGACTGGGGATCATGGGCGGCACGTTCGACCCCATCCACCACGGCCACCTGGTGGCCGCCAGCGAGGTCGCCCACGTCTTCTCGCTGGACGAGGTGGTGTTCGTGCCCACCGGCCGCTCCGCGCACAAGGAGGGCCGCCTGATCACCCCCGCCGAGGACCGCTACCTCATGGCCGTGATCGCCACCGCGTCCAACCCCCGGTTCTCGGTCAGCCGGATCGACATCGACCGGCCCGGCCCCACCTACACCGTCGACACCCTGCGCGACATGCGCCGCCTGCACGGCCCCGACACCGAACTGTTCTTCATCACCGGCGCCGACGCCCTGGCCAAGATGCTCACCTGGCACGACGCCGAGGAACTGTTCGAGCTGGCGCACTTCATCGGCTGCACCCGCCCCGGCCACAAGCTGGCCGACCCGGGGCTGCCCAACGGCCGGGTCAGCCTGATGGAGGTGCCCGCCCTGGCGATCTCCTCCACCGAGTGCCGGGACCGGGTCCGCGCGGGCGAGCCGATCTGGTACCTGGTGCCGGAGGGGATCGTCCAGTACATCAACAAGCGGGCCCTGTATCACGACCAGGCCGCCTGACCGGGGGGTCACTAGGGTGTCATCGCCCTGACCTGCCCGGACATCACCTGATATTGGTTTCCCCGCGACGCGGCGCGGGCCATACCCTGGAAAGGGACCGCCCGGTGCCGGAGGACCTGGCCGCACCGGGACACGACAACGAACGGGGCCCGTTCCCAGCGCCCGTGAGAGGGTGTATCCGGGAACCGTCCCCGACAGGGAGGATCGCGAGCGCATCGTGACCGCATCCGACAGGGCCGTGCAGCTGGTCCGGCTCGCCGCCGAGGCGGCGAGCGACAAGCTGGCCGACGACATCCTTGCCTACGACGTCAGCGAGCAGCTGGTGATCACCGACGCCTTCGTGCTGTGCTCGGCGCCCAACGACCGGCAGGTCCGCGCCATCGTCGACGAGGTCGAGAAGCGCCTGCGCGAGGACGCCGGCGCCAAGCCCGTCCGCCGCGAGGGCGAACGCGAGGGCCGCTGGGTGCTGCTCGACTACGTCGACGTCATCGTGCACATCCAGCACGAGGAGGAACGCGGCTACTACAGCCTGGAGCGGCTGTGGAAGGACTGCCCCCTCATCGAGCTGCCCGACAGCATCAACGCCCACGCCGCCCAGCGCCCCCGCGCCGTGGGGAGCCCGCGTGACTGAGCCCCGCAGGACCCCCGGCAAACGCACCCTCGTCCTCTGGCGCCACGGCCAGACCCTCTGGAACGTCGAGAACCGCTTCCAGGGCCGGACCGACGTCCCGCTCGACGAGACCGGCGTCCGGCAGGCCGAACGCGCGGCCCGGCTGCTGGCGGCGCTGCGCCCCACCGCGATCCTGGCCTCGCCCCTGCAGCGGGCCGCCCGCACCGCCGACGCCCTGGCCGCCGTCACCGGCCTGCCCGTCCGGCACGACCCCGACCTGGTCGAACGCGACGGCGGCGCCTGGGAGGGCCTCACCGGCAAGGAGATCCGCGAACGCTACCCGGCCGAGCGCGCCGCCTGGCAGCCCCCCGGCGGCGAGACCGCCGCCCAGGTCGGCAAGCGCGTCAGCGCCGCCCTCGAACGCGCCATGGACGACCTGCCCCCCGACGGCCTGCTCGTCGTCGCCTCCCACGGCGCCGCGATCCGCCTCGGCATGTCCCAGATGCTCGGCCTCCCCGAAGACGTCTGGGACAACATCGGCAGCCTGTCCAACTGCTGCTGGTCCGTCCTCGCCGAACGGCGCAACGGTGGCTGGCGCCTGGCCGAGCACAACGCCGGCACCCTCCCCGAACCCGTCCTCAGCGACGACCGCACCGACAACGGTGCCTGACCCACCGCCCGATATTCGATTCGAGTCCACGGCCCCTGTTCCTATACACTGGCGGAGCGCTGCGGGATGAACGTCCACGCAGCGGCGGGGCTATGGCGCAGTTGGTAGCGCGCCTCCATGGCATGGAGGAGGTCTGGGGTTCGAATCCCCATAGCTCCACTCGATCCGAGGGCCGGTGTGGTCGCAGCTCGCTGCTTCCCCATCGGCTCTCGTCGTTTCTCCCGAGGGGCGACCCCCCGGAGCCCCCCGGCTGCGGCTCGCGTTGAACGCTCGCCGCCCCCGGCTTGGCTTGCTCGGTGAGCTTCGCAAAGCGGCATCGCCGACGGGCATGGCGGCTCGTAGGGTGAGGTGCCACGTCTGCGGTGGCGGTGCGTCGGTTTTGCTCGCGGGGTGGGTGTGGGTGGCGCGAGTGGTGTCTCGGGTGCACTAAGCTTTTCGTTGGTCGGTTGGACCGGCGTCCGGGGCTATGGCGCAGTTGGTAGCGCGCCTCCATGGCATGGAGGAGGTCTGGGGTTCGAATCCCCATAGCTCCACCCCGTAGCGGAAACGCCCTCGTCTCGGTTGGGACGGGGGCGTGGCTTTTTCTGGAAGGTGCCGTCGGCTCGGTTCGCACTACGGCGGGCCATAGTTTTTCTTCACCGGTGGGCGTCATCGTCTGCGGGAGACCGTCCGGCTTATCGTCCGGGCATGACCACCACTTCGCAGGTTCTGCCCGGCTCGTTGTCATTGCGGCTCCTCGTACTGCCGACCGTGTTCGCCCTGACCGTGTGCGGGGCGGCCACGGCGTCCGCGGCCACCCGGTCCCATGACGCGGGGCGGCTGCGGCATGACATCGAAGCCATCACCGCGCTGGGCGTCACAGGCGTCCAGGCGCGCGTGTCGCGTGGCGGCCGCGACGTCGTCGCCACGGGCGGGGTGGGTGACGTCGTCACGGGGCGTCCCGTGCCGCCGGACGGGCGGTTCCGGATCGGCAGCGCGACCAAGACCTTCACCGCGACCGTGGTGCTGCAGCTCGCCGGGGAGGGCAGGCTGTCGCTGGACGACACGGTGGAACGCCGGCTGCCGGGTGTGGTGCGCGGCAACGGCAACGACGGCAGGAAGATCACCCTTCGGCATCTGCTGCAGCACACCAGCGGCATCCACGACGACTGGCCGGGCTGGGAAACTCCCGCCGACTTCTACCGGCACCGGTTCGACGTCAATCCGCCGCAGCAGCTCGTGACGCGGGCCATGCGCCACCGGCCCGACTTCGCGCCCGGTACCGGATGGAACTACTCCAACACCGGGTACATCCTGCTCGGCATGGTCATCGAGCGGGTGACCGGGCGTC
Source organism: Actinomadura miaoliensis (assembly GCF_039536785.1). Lineage (NCBI taxonomy): Bacteria > Bacillati > Actinomycetota > Actinomycetes > Streptosporangiales > Thermomonosporaceae > Actinomadura > Actinomadura miaoliensis. The sequence goes on along the minus strand of NZ_BAAAZG010000031.1, from coordinate 27,299 downwards.
CCTGGGACGCGGAGGTCGACCGGCGCATCGTCCGGCCGCTCGGTCTGCGGCACACCGGCTTCCCGGGGCTTTCACCTGACCTGCCGCGTCCGCACGCCCACGGCTACGCCCGTTATGCCGGCGGCGAGCTTGTGGACGTGACGCGCAACCGCGAGGGCTACACCGCGGCCTCCGGCGGCGGCATCGTCTCCACCACCGGCGACCTGGCGAGGTTCTTCCGGGCGTTGTTCGAAGGCGAGCTGTTGCGTCCGGCTCAGCTGGCGCAGATGAAGCGGACCGTCCCGGTCAGCGATGAGTACCAGAAGATCTGGCCCGGTGCCCGGTACGGGCTCGGGCTGTTCTCCCGTCCGCTGTCGTGCGGCGGCAGGTACTGGGGCCACAGCGGAGACATCACCGGCTACATGACGAGGAACGGCTTCACCGACGACGGCCGGCGCGGGGTGGTGCTGTCGCTGTCCACCGAGCTGCAGGACTCGATGGACAGCCTGCTGCGCCAGGACGCGGCGGCCTCCACGCTGGTCGACCACGCGCTCTGCGCAACCCGCTGACGGGCCTTCCACCGCCTCCGTCCTGTGCCGGACTACCGGGCCACGCGGTAGGTGAGATGGGTGACCAGGGCGGTGCCGGTCGGGGTGCCGTGTCCCCGTTTCCGGGTGTTCCGCTCACGCGTGTGTGTGGAGTGGTTTTCCGGCCAGGGCGAGCATGGCCTCGCCGAGAGCCTCGTTCTGGGTCGGATGCGCGTGGATCAGGGAGGCCACCTCGTCCGGTTCGGCCTGCCAGTGGTGGATCAACTGGGCTTCGCCGATGAGTTCACCCACACGGTCGCCGACCATGTGCAGACCGACCACGGGGCCGTCGGACACGCGGACGAGCTTGATGGCGCCGGACGTCTTGAGGATCTGGCTCCTGCCGTTGCCGCCGAGGTCGTAGGTGAGGGTGGTGACCCGCGTTCCGTATTTCCGTTCGGCTTGCTCTTCCGTGAGGCCGACGGAGGCGACTTCGGGGTGTGAGTACGTGACGCGCGGGATCCCGGTGTCGTCGATCGGGCGGGGGGCGAGCCCGGCGATGTCTTCGGCGACGAAGATGCCCTGGGCGAAGCCGCGGTGCGCCAGTTGCGGCCCGGCGACGATGTCGCCGACGGCGTAGGTGCCCGGCAGGTTGGTGCGCAGCCGCTCGTCGACGGTCACGAATCCGCGTTCCATCGCGACCCCGGCTTCGTCGAAGCCGTGCCCGGCGGTGTTCGGGCCGCGTCCCACGGCGACCAGCACGAGGTCGGCGTCGAGGTCGTTCCCGGTCTCCAGGGCGACCGACACGCCCGTGGCGGTCTGGGCGGCGCCGATGACCTTCACCCCGGTCCTGCACGCGATCTTGCGGCGGCGGAAGGCCCGCTCGAGAAGTTTCGAGGCGAACTCGTCCTCGGTGGGCAGCAGGCGCGGCAGGGCCTCGACGATGGTGACGTGCGCGCCGAAGGAGGCCCACACGGAGGCGAACTCCACCCCGATCACCCCGCCCCCCAACACGACCACGCGCTCCGGCACGTGGTCCAGGGTCAGCGCCTGGTCGCTGGTGATGATGCGCCCGCCGAGCTCAAGACCGGGCAGAGCGCGGGGGAAGGAGCCGGTCGCCAGGATCGTGTGCCTGCCGGTGTGGCGGACGCCGTCCACCTCGACGGTGTTGTCCCCCAGAAACGTTCCGGCCCCTTCGACCAGGGTGATCCGGTGGGCCTTGGCCAGCCCTTGCAGCCCCTTGTACAGGCGCGTGACGATGCCGTCCTTGTACTTGTGCACGCCCGCCATGTCGATGCCCGCGAGGGTGGTCTTGACGCCGAAGTGCTCGCCCTCGCGGGCGGTGTCGGCGACCTCCGCCGCGTGCAGGAGCGCCTTGGTGGGAATGCAGCCGCGGTGCAGGCAGGTGCCGCCCAGCTTGTCCTTCTCGATCAGCGTCACGGACAGACCGAGTTCGGCCGCGCGGAACGCCGCGGCGTAGCCCCCCGATCCGCCGCCCAGGATCACCAGATCCGTCATGTCCGCTCTCCTCGTCGTCGTGTACCCGTCCGGCGCGCCTGGGCCTCCGCGTAGAGCCGTCCGGCGCGATAGGACGACCGCACCAGCGGCCCGGACATCGCACCCGCGAATCCCATCTCGAGCGCGGTCTCGCGCAGCCGCACGAACTCCTCGGGGCGCACCCACCGCGCCACGGGATGATGCCGTGGGGACGGCCGCAGGTACTGGGTGATGGTGACCAGGTCACAGCCGGCGGCGCGCAGGTCGCGCAGCGACTCGATCACCTCGCCGGAGGTCTCGCCCAGCCCGAGGATGAGGTTCGACTTGGTCACCAGGCCCGCCGCGTGGGCCTGGGCGAGCACGTCGAGGGAGCGCAGGTAGTCGAAGCCGGGCCGGATGCGCCGGAACACCCGGGGGACCGTCTCGATGTTGTGCGCCAGCACCTCGGGCCGCGCGGTGAAAACCTCGTCCAGCAGCGCGGTGTCGCCGCTGAAGTCGGGGATCAGCAGTTCGACGCCGGTTCCCGGGTTGAGCTCGTGGATCTGCCGCACGGTCTCGGCGTACAGGCGGGCTCCCTCGTCGGGGAGGTCGTCGCGCGCGACGCCGGTGACGGTGGCGTACCGCAGCCCCATGGCGCGCACCGACTCGGCGACCCGGCGGGGCTCGTCGGCGTCCACGGCGGACGGCTTGCCGGTGCCGATGTCGCAGAAGTCGCAGCGCCGGGTGCACACCTCGCCCCCGATGAGAAAGGTGGCCTCGCGGTCTTCCCAGCACTCGAAGATGTTGGGGCAGGCCGCTTCCTGGCACACCGTGTGCAGCCCCTCGGAGCGCACGAGGCGCTGCAGCTCGGTGAACTGCGGACCGAGCCGGACCCTCGCCTTGATCCACGGCGGTTTCTGCTCGATCGGCGTGCGGCTGTTGCGCACCTCGAGGCGCAGCAGCTTCCGGCCCTGTGGTCGTACTGCGGTCATCGGGCCACTGTCTGCGCTCCGGGCGTGCCGGCCAAGGGTTGCGCGCTGTTGCAACGGAGGCCGAATGCCGGTGCTCGATGCGGTACGGCATCGACGGGATCTCGATACGCATGTCGCCCCCGCACCCATCCGGCGACGCAACGCCCGTGCAACTCTTGGACGGCACTGGGCACCGTCCGTATGACCTGCGGGAAGCGCTGGTCCGAGATGCGTCCCATGGCGTGCGCCATCTTCGGCGACGCGGGGAGGACGGTGACCGTCCGCGCCGAGATGTCGCGGGTGCGGCGGCATTTGGGCAGCGTCCTTCGGCACCGTCCGTACCGGTTCCACGATCGCGTCGAGGTGACGTGCAGCGGCCCGCGCATCCTGGCGACCTGCTGCCCGGCTCCACCGCGCCCGCTGTGCACCGCCGCGGGCTGACTGCAACTCCGCTGCAACCGTTGGCCGCCCAGCCTGTGGCGCGTATCACGGTGCCCAGGTGATCCGCCACCGCTGCCGACTCGGCGAGCCGAAGGAGTTCCCGCCATGACGACGACCACGCCCATTCGCCGTGCCGAGGCGCGGCGTGCACTGCCCTGGTACGCCTCCAACACGGCGGGGCCAACGCGTTCGGCAACCGGCCGAAAGGGCCGAACGCCGCCGTCGACTACCTGGGGCGCATCGCCGTGACGTTCGTGGTCGGCATCGCGACGTTCCTGTCGCCCGGCCGGTGCTCCACGAACCGGTCGTGGCAGGCGCGATGCACGGCAGCGCGCTGGGCTGGATGGTGCTGTGGACGCTGTTCTACGTGCTCTGCCTGAACGGCCACGGCCTCCCTCAACCTGAAACCGATCAACCCTCGTAAGGAGACCCGAATGAGCATCGAAGGCAAAGTGGCCGTCGTGACGGGCGCCGGCCGCGGCATCGGCCGGGCGATCGCCCTGCGTCTCGCCGCGGACGGCGCGGACATCGCCGTCAACGACGTGCGCGCCGAAAGCGCCCAGGCGGTGGCCGAGGAGATCGAAGCGCTCGGGCGTCGAGCGGTGGCGCTGCCGGCCGACGTGAGCGATCGGGACGCCGTCTTCGGCCTCGTCGACACGACGGTCGACGCGCTGGGGCGGCTTGACGTGATGGTGTCCAACGCGGGTATCGCACAGGTCAAGCCGCTCACCGAGGTGACACCGGACGAACTGGAGACCCTGTTCCGGGTCAACGTGTTCGGCGTCATCTACTGTCTGCAGGCCGCCGCGGCCCGGATGCGCGCGCAGGGCACCGGCGGGAAGATCATCAACGCCGCCTCGATCGCCGGGCACTCCGGGTTCGACTACCTCGGCGCGTATTCGGCGACGAAGTTCGGCGTCGTGGGCCTGACCCAGGCCGCGGCCAAGGAACTCGCGCCACACGGCATCACCGTCAACTCCTACTGCCCCGGCATCGTCGGCACCGACATGTGGGATCTGATCGACGGCAAGCTCGGCGCACACCTCGGCTTGGGCAAGGGACAGGCGCTCGAACGGTACGCCGCCGGTATCCCGCTCGGCCGCGTGCAGACCCCCGAGGACGTCGCCGCCTTCGTGTCCTATCTGGCCGGCCCGGACTCCGACTACATGACCGGACAGTCCGTGATGATCGACGGAGGCCTCGTGATGCGCTGACCCGCCGTTTCATCCGCGCTTCCGGCCGGTCCGCGACGTCGAGGCCGGCGGTGACGGTCGCAATGTGTGCGTCAAGCGGCGCCGCAACAGGGGTGCGCAGGGGGCGGCGTCGGCGAGGTTTGCAACTCCTGGCAACCCTGTCGGCCCGGCCGGTTTCCGTAGTTCCATGACCGCGGCGGTCGCCAGGACGGTGGCCGCATCGGCCGGTGAAAGGGGTTTTGCAGCATGACCGCGGTGGGCATCGTGGCCAATCCCGCATCGGGCCGGGACATCCGGCGGCTGGTGGCCAGTGCGTCGGTCTTCCCCACGGCCGAGAAGGCCAACATGGTGCAGCGCATGTTCACCGCTCTGGGCGTGGTGGGTGTCGAGAAGGTGTTCGTCTCCGTCGACCTGGGCGGGATCTCCGCCAACGTGCTGCGCGCCGTCCGCAACCGGCCCAAGACCGCCACGCCGTGGCCCGAGGTCCGCTTCGTCGACGACGACGCCATCACCAACGGCGCCGAGGACACCACCAACGCGGTGCGCCGCATGGTCGCCGCCGGAGCCCAGGTGATCATCTGCCTCGGCGGTGACGGGACGGCCCGCGTGGCCACGGCCGCGATGCTCGCGGGCCCCGGCCACGACATACCGCTGCTGTCGCTGTCCACGGGGACCAACAACGCCTTTCCCGAACTGCGGGAGGCGACCGTCGCGGGTCTGGCGGCGGGCCTGGTCGCCACCGGCGCCGTCGACATCTCCCTGGCCACGAACAGGGCGACCGTCCTTGAGGTGACCAGCGGGGATCGCAGTGAACTGGCCTTGGTCGACGTCGGCGTGTCCACCGCACGCTATGTGGGCTCCAGGGCCCTGTGGCACCCCGACGCGCTGACCGAGCTCTACTGCACCTTCGCCGAGCCGGACGCGATCGGCCTGTCCTCGATCCCGGGCCTGCTCTGCCCGAGTCCGCGGGACGAGCCTGACGGCGTCGTCCTGCGGCTGTGCCCGGTCGAGCGGGCGACCACCGTCGTTCACGCACCGATCGCTCCGGGACTGGTGCTGCCCGTCGGGGTGGCCGACTGGCGTCCTCTGCGCGTCGGCGAGCGGATCGAGGTGACCACCCGCCAGGGGGTGGTCGCGGTCGACGGCGAGCGTGAGATCGAACTGCACGGCGGCGCGGCGGCCGTGCGGCTCCGGGCGGACGGTCCCCGCTGTGTCGACATCACGGCCGCCATGACCCACGCGGCCAGGGCGGGCCTGCTCCGGCACGAGCTTTCTCCCCGTCAATGAAGCGACGTTCATCCAGAAAGGACGGTCACGATGACGACCACCCAGCCGGACCGGATCTCACTGGGGCTCGACGAGAAGGCGTTGCTCGACGCCTACCGGACGATGCGCACCATCCGTGACTTCGAGGAACGGCTGCACGAGGAGTTCGCCACCGGCGAGATCCCCGGGTTCGTGCACCTCTACGCGGGTGAGGAAGCCTCCGCGACCGGGGTCTGCGCGCACCTCGACGAGCGGGACTCGATCGCCAGCACCCACCGAGGCCATGGCCACTGCATCGCCAAGGGCGTGGACGTCAAGTCGATGATGGCCGAGATCTACGGCCGCAAGACGGGGTCGTGTCACGGCAAGGGCGGCTCGATGCACATCGCCGATCTGTCCAAGGGCATGCTCGGCGCCAACGGCATCGTCGGTGGCGGCCCGCCGCTGATCTGCGGCACCGCGCTGGCCGCCAAGCTGCAGGGCACGGGCGGGGTCGGAGTCGCGTTCTTCGGCGACGGCGCGAGCAACCAGGGGACGACGCTGGAGGCGATGAACCTGGCGTCGGTGTGGAACCTGCCGGCGATCTTCGTGGCGGAGAACAACGGCTATGCCGAGGCGACGTCGAGCACGTGGTCGGTGGCCGCGGACAACATCGCCGACCGCGCCGCCGGGTTCGGCATGCCGGGCGTGATCGTGGACGGGTTCGACTTCTTCGCCGTGTACGAGGCGGCGGGGGAGGCCGTCCAGCGGGCCCGCGAGGGTGGTGGCCCGACGCTGATCGAGATCAAGTTCACCCGCTACTTCGGCCACTTCGAGGGCGACCAGCAGACCTACCGCGCCGACGAGGTCGCCCGTGCCCGCGAGACGCTGGACTGCCTCAAGCGCTTCCGCGCCCGCGTCACCGAGAGCGGCCAACTGGACGCGTCGGCCCTGGACGGGATCGACGCCCAGGTCGCCGACCTCATCGACGCCGCGGTCGCCGAGGCGAAGCTGGCGCCGAAGCCGACCGCCGCCGACCTGACCACCGACGTCTACGTCACCTACTGACCCGAAGGACTTCCAGGAGCGAGTCATGGCACGGACGATCAGCTACCGCGAAGCGATCAACGAGGCGCTCGCGCAGGAGATGGAACGGGACCCCTCGGTCATCGTCATCGGCGAGGACAACGCGGGCGGCGCCGGCAGCCCCGGCGACGACGACGCGTGGGGCGGCGTTCTCGGCGTCACCAAAGGGCTTTACCACCGCTTCCCCGGCCGGGTACTGGACACCCCGATCAGCGAGTCCGCGTTCATCGGCGCCGCGGTCGGCGCCGCCACGCGTGGCCTGCGCCCGGTCGCGGAACTGATGTTCATCGACTTCATGGGCGTCTGCTTCGACCAGATCTTCAACCAGGCCGCCAAATTCCGCTACATGTTCGGCGGCAAGGCCGAAACCCCCGTGGTGGTGCGCACCATGTACGGCGCGGGCCTCAACGCCGCCGCGCAGCACTCCCAGTGCCTGTACCCGGTCTTCACGCACATCCCCGGCCTGAAGGTCGTGCTGCCCTCCAGCCCGTACGAGGCCAAGGGCCTGCTCATCCAGTCCATCCGGGACAACGATCCGGTGATCTTCTGCGAGCACAAGGCCATGTACGACGTCACCGGCGAGGTACCCGAGGACAGCTACACGATCCCGTTCGGCGAGGCCAACGTGGTCCGTGACGGCGACGACGTCACGATCGTGGCACTGGGCCGCATGGTGGCGATGGCCGAGCAGGCGGCCGCGGAACTGGCCGGCCAGGGCATCGAGGCGGAGATCATCGACCCGCGCACCACCAGCCCGCTCGACACCGAGACGATCCTGGAGAGCGTCGAGAACACCGGCCGCCTCGTGATCGTCGACGAGGCGAACCCGCGCTGCGGCATGGCCTCCGACATCTCCGGCCTGGTGGCCCAGGAGGCCTTCGGTGCGCTGCGGGCGCCCATCGCGATGGTGACCGCGCCGCACACGCCCGTCCCGTTCGCGCAGTCTCTCGAGTCGCTCTACATCCCGGACGCGCAGAAGGTGACCAACGCCGTCAAGAAGACCATGGATTGGAAGAAGTGACGAAAGCCGTGAGTACCGAAGACACCATCACGAAGGTCACCATGCCCAAATGGGGCCTGTCGATGACCAGCGGCAAGGTCACCGGCTGGATCGTGGCCGAGGGTGACGAGGTGACCGACGGCGACGAGCTGGCCGACATCGACACCGACAAGATCACGGGCGCTCTGGAGGCCACCGGGTCGGGTGTCGTACGGCGGCTCATCGCCGAGGTGAACGAGGACATCCCGGTCGGCGCCACCATCGCGCTCATCGCGCCCGCCGACGTGCCGGACGAGCTGATCGACCAGGTCGCCCGCGCCGCCCGGGAGGAACTGGACTCCGGCGCGGTCGCGGAGGTCGCCGGGCCGATCACCGGCACGGTGACCGTGGACGGGCGGAGCATCTCCTACGCCACCCTCGGCGAGGGGGAGGAGACCGTGCTGCTCGTGCACGGCTACGGCGGCGACAAGAACTCCTGGCTGTTCGTGCAGGAACCGCTGTCCGCCGAGGCCACGGTGCACGCGATCGACCTGCCCGGTCACGGCGAGTCCACCAAGGACGTCGGCGACGGCTCCCTGGACACGCTCGCGGGCGCCGTGCTCGGCTTCCTTGAGCAGCGGGGCGTCACCCGGGTCCACCTGGTCGGCCACTCGCTCGGCGGCGCCGTGGTCACCGCGGCCGCCGCCCGCGAACCGGGCAAGGTCGCGTCGCTGACACTCGTGGCGCCCGCCGGTTACGGCACCGCCATCGACGCCGGATACCTGCGCGGATTCGCCGGCGCCTCGTCCCGCCGCGAGCTGAAACCGCACCTGACCAAACTGTTCGCCGACCCCTCGCAGGTCACCCGGCAACTGGCCGATGACCTGATGAAGTACAAGCGGCTCGACGGCGTGCCACAGGCGCTCGACACACTGCTCGGCACCCTGCTCGACGGCGACCGGCCCGGCATCGACGTGGACGGCCTGCTCGACAGGATCGGCGCTCCGGTGCGGGTGGTGTGGGGCCGGGCCGATCAGGTGCTGCCCGTCGACAACGCCGGGACGCTGACCGGCCGCGCCCAAATCACCTACGTCGACGACGCCGGTCACATGGTGCACATGGAACAGCCTTCCGCCGTGGTCGGCGCCGTCACCAAGGCACTGAAGGGCTGAGCATCGTTCGTCTGGCGCCGGCATGACGCGCCAGGACGCTACCGCACCACCCGGTACGTCAGGTGGGTGACGAGGGCGGTGCCGGTCGGGGTGCCGACCGGTTCGAGGTTCGTGTCGCCGACGCCGTCGAACAGCCGCTCGCCCCGGCCGAGGATCACCGGGGCGACGTGCAGGCGCAGTTCGTCGATCAGTCCGGCCGCCAGGTACTGGTTGACCGTCTGCGCGCCGCCCGCGATCGCGACGTCGCGGTCGCCGGCGGCCTCGCGCGCCGCGGCCAGGGCGGCCTCGATGCCGTCGGTGACGAAGACGAACGTCGTGCCGCCCTTCATGGTCAGCGGCTCGCGGGGGTGGTGGGTCAGGACGAACACCGGCGCGTGGTACGGGGGTTCCTCGCCCCACCAGCCGGTCCAGTCCAGGTCCCACTCGCCGCGGCCGGGGCTGAACATGTTGCGTCCCATGACGAACGCGCCCGCCGCGACGATGCCGTCCAGCACCGCCTTGTGCGCCTCGGGCTCGTCGAACATCCAGCGGTGCAGACGCTCGCCGACGCCTTCGCCGAACGGGTCGTCCAGGCTCTGGTGCAGGCCCGCCACGTACCCGTCGATCGACATCGCCATGTCACTGGTGACCTTGCTCATCTCTTCGCCTCCCTGTGGGGTGGTGTCGTTTCACAGGGGGTCGGAGCGGCGGGGGAGGTCTCTACATGGCTCAGGAGAAATTTCTCAGCGGATTCCGGACGACAGCGGCGGCGTGACGCCGGACCCCGGCCGCGCTGGTCATGTGGTCGAGGCGCGGCCGGGGGAGCGTGGCGCGGTCGGTCAGGCGCGGGGTTCGATGCGGGCGCCGCCGAAGATGACGCCGCGGGGCATGGGGAGGTTCAGGAAGTCGTGCGGGAAGCCCAGCTCGATCTCGCTGACCTTCTCCAGGGCGGCCCGCTGGTCGTCGGTGAAGGTCACCTCCAAGGCCCCGAGGTTGTCCTCCAGTTGGGCGAGGGTGCGGGCGCCGGTGATCGGCGCGGTGACGCCCGGGTTGAGCAGCGTCCAGGCGATCGCGACCTGCGACGGCGTCCGGCCCATCTCGGCGGCGACGTCCCGTACCGTGTCGGCGATGTCCAGGGCGTGTTCGGTCAGCGCCCCGTTGGCGGCCGCGACGTTCTTGCGGGTGCCCGTGACCTCTCCCTCGCCGCCGCCGTGGTCGAGGTCGGCGCGGGTGTACTTGCCGGTCAGCACGCCGCTGGCCAGCGGCGACCACGGGACGACGCCCAGGCCCATCTCCCGCGCCATCGGGATCAGGTCGCGTTCGGTGGTGCGCTGCGCCAGGCTGTACTCCACCTGCAGCGCGACCAGCGGGGCCCAGCCGCGCAGGTCGGCGATCGCCTGCATGCGGGAGACCTGCCAGGCGGGGGTGTCGGAGATCCCCACGTACAGCACCTTGCCCGACCGGACGAGGTCGTCCAGGCCGCGCAGCACCTCCTCGACGGGGGTGGTGAAGTCCCAGGCGTGCAGGTACAGCAGGTCGATGTAGTCGGTGTCCAGACGGCGCAGGCTCTGCTCGACCGAGTTGACCATGCTCTTGCGGTGGTTGCCGCCGGAGTTCGGGTCGCCCGGACGCGAGGCCATCGAGTACTTGGTGGCCAGCACCAGGCGGTCCCGCCGGTCCTTGGCGAACCTGCCGACCAGCCGTTCGGAGGTGCCGCCGGTGTACTGGCTGGCGGTGTCGACGAAGTTGCCGCCCCGGTCGACGTAGGCGTCGAAGATCCGGCGGGACTCGGCCTCGTCCGCGCCCCATCCCCAGTCGGTGCCGAACGTCATCGTGCCCAGCGAGATCGGCGAGACGCGCAGCCCCGAACGGCCCAGCAAACGGTAGGTGTCCAGTTCCACGTGCATTCCCCTCGTGTCGTATGCAGCGTCCAGACTGCGGCGCCGGTGAGGGGACGGCCAGGGAGACCTCTTCCTGGGAAAGGTCTTCCCACCCGGACGTAGGATCAGGGCGATGGACACCACCCGGGAACTGGCGGCGTTCCTGCGGACGCGCCGTGAGCGTCTGGCTCCGTCCGACGTCGGGCTTCCGGAGTCGCGGCGGCCCCGGCGCACCCCCGGTCTGCGCCGCGAGGAGGTCGCCGAGCTGGCCGGCGTCAGCGTCGACTACGTGGTCCGCCTGGAGCAGGGCCGGGGCCTGCGGCCGTCGGCGAGCGTGCTGGACGCCCTCGCCCGCGCCCTGCGGCTGAGCGACGACGAACGCTCCTACCTGTTCGACCTGGCGGGGCAGCGCCCGTCCGTCCGGCCGCCGCGCCTCGTCCGGCCCCCGGCCTCGCTGGCGCGGCTGGTGGACGACCTGTCGCCGCTGCCCGCGATGCTGCTGGACCATCGCTTCGACATCATCGCCTGGAACCGCGAGATGTCCGCGCTGATGCTCGACTTCGGTGAACTGCCCGACGAGCACCGCAACGCGATGTGGCTGTGCGTGATGCATCCGGCGTTGCGGGGTTTCTTCCGCGACCGCGACCTGGTGCTCCGTGAGGGCATCGCCGACCTGCGGGCCGCCTGCGCCGCCCACCCCGACGACACCGCGCTGACCGGCCTGGTCGCCTCGCTGACCGCGGGCAGCGAGGAGTTCGCCCGGCTGTGGGCGCAGCGCGACGTCAAGGTGAACGGACGCGGCCACAAGCGCCTGGCGCATCCGGACGCGGGCCCGCTCACCATCGAGTTCGAGGTGCTGTCCCCGCTGCAGGAACCGCACCACCGGCTGGTGATCTACCGCGCCGCCGACCCGGCGTCCCAGGCCGCCCTCGACGCTCTCATCGGCCGCGCCGCCCGCCCCCTGCAGTCCGTCGGCGCTCCCGACGGCCGGCCGCACTGACGCCGGGGCGGAGGGATTGCCCCTATATTCCGTCGCGGTTATATTCGTGGGGTGGCGACGACGTTCGAGGTGCTCGCGGAACCGCGGCGCAGGCAGATCCTCGACCTGCTGCGCGGGGGTGAGCGCATGGTCGGGGACCTGGTGGAGCGGCTGCCGCTGCCCCAGCCGGCCGTGTCCAAGCACCTGAAGGTGCTGCGGGAGGCGGGGCTGGTGGAGGTCCGCCAGGACGCCCAGCGTCGCTGGTACCGGCTGCGGCCCGAGCCGCTGATGGAGATCGACGCCTGGCTGGAGCCCTACCGGCGGATGTGGTCGGACCGGCTGGACGCGCTCGAACGGCATCTGGACGCGATGCCCGACCGCGACGACGAGGCCTGACCGAGCCCCCAGCGGCCGGTCACCCGCCCGGGGTGACGGGCGCCGGGCCGTGGTGGGTGGCGTGCCGGCGGAAGGGCCATTGGTGCACCGGGCGCAGCAGCAGGTCGTCCGGTGGGTCGGGCAGACGCGGCGGGGCGCCCGTTCCGTGGACGATGACGACCACCCTGTCCTGCCCTCCGGTGTAGGTGCTGACACCGAGGCAGGCCCCAGCGGCGAGCAGGGCGGGGACCGCGGTCTGCTCCACCCAGTCGAGCAGCTCTTCTTGGCGGCCCGGCCGGGCACGCGCCTCCCACATGAGGGTGTCGGCCGGCGGATTGGTGTTCATGTGAGTCTCCGAGGCGGGCGGGCGCGGGGTCAGGGTCGTGTGCGCAGCGGAGGGACGGTGGGGACCTCGGGGGCGTTCTCGATGTCCTCGATCGTCATCTTGAAGCCGTCGGGATAGGCGTCGCGCCGGGTGCGGCGGTCGGGTTCGCTGGTCCGCCACGTGTAGAAGCACAGGGCGCACTGCAGCACGTCCCAGGCGCCGGGGACCGGCGACGTGTACAGCTGCTCGATGGTCTGGTGCCCGCAGCGCGGGCAGATGGTCGTCTCCGCGGCCATGTCGGGCGTCCTTCCGCTCGGGTGGGTGACGGGTCAGCGGGCGGCGAGGGCCTGCAGCCTGCTCAGCCAGGCCCCCATCTCGGGCAGGTCGCGGACCTGGTTGCCGTAATTGCCGCGCCGGTCGGGCTCGACGGGGGTGGTGGCGTCGATGATGAGCTTGTCGACCACGCCCGGGGTCTGGGCCTGGGGCGCCAGCTCCAGGACGGACAGGTTCGGGACGACGACCAGGTCGCCCGCGGGGTTCATCTTCGTGGACAGCGCCCACATCACCTGCGGCAGGTTGAAGGGGTCCACGTCCTCGTCGACCACGATCACGATGGCGGCGTAGCCGAGCCCGTGCGGGGTGGTCAGCACCCGCATCCCGACGGCCTTGGCGAAGCCGCCGTAGCGCTTTCCCGTCGAGACGATGACGACCAGGCCGTGGGTGTACATGGCGTTGACCGCCCGGACCTCGGGGAACGCCCGCGTGAGCTGCTGGTGCAGCGGCACGCAGGTGCTCGCGGCGATCAGGTAGTCGATCTCCGTCCACGGCATGCCGAGGTAGAGGTGCTCGAAGATCGGGTCGGTGCGGTGGGAGATCGCGTCGACGCGGATGACGGTCATGTTGCGGCCGCCGGAGTAGTGCCCGGTGAACTCGCCGAACGGGCCCTCGATCTCCCGTTTGCGGCCCTCGATCACTCCCTCGATCACCACCTCGGAGCCCCACGGCACCGGCAGGCCCGTCACGGGGGCCTTGGCGACCGGGGCGGGCGCGCCGCGCAGCGCGCCGGCCAGCTCGTACTCGTTCTGGTCGTACTCCATCGGGGTGGAGGCGACGATGGAGATCACCGGGTCGTTGCCGAGGGTGATGGCGACGGGCAGGTCCTCGCCCTTCTCCTCGGCCTTGCGCAGATGCTGGGCGATGTCGTGCATGGGCACGGGCTGCAGGGCGAGCCTGCGCCTGCCCTTGACCTCGATGCGGTAGACGCCGACGTTCTGCTTGCCGGAGTTCTCCGGGTCGTCGGGGTCCTTGGAGACGACCGCGGCCTTGTCGATGTAGAAACCACCGTCCCCGTCGTTGAGGCGGATCAGGGGGAGCACGTCGAAGACGTTGACGTCGTCGCCCGCCATGGTGTTCTGCGCCCACGGCGGCGCGTCGCGCCACTCCGGCGCGACGGGGAACCGCTCCCAGCGGCGGATGAACTCCTCCACCTGCTCCCTGATGGAGGTCCCCTTCGGCAGGCCGAGCGCCAGCGCGTGGTTGGCCCACGAGCCGTGCACGTTCATGGCGATCCGGGCGTCGGTGAAGCCCGTGACGTTGTCGAAGTACAGCGCCGGCGCCGCGTCGCCCAGCCGCGGCGCCGCGTTCGCGGCCGCGGCGATGTCCGGCTCCGGCATCACCTCGTCGGTGATCCGCAGCAGCTGGCCTTCCTTGTCCAGGGTGTCCAGGAAGCCGCGCAGGTCGTCGTAGGCTGCCATGAGAGTGTCCCTTCACGGCCCGGCGAGATGCTCCGGGCCACGGGCTTTCCGCAGGTCGTACCCGGGCTGCGCGGGCGAACCGCCCGGCGCCGGACGAAGCGGCGGGCTGTCCCGGCAGGGGTCGGTCAGGCGGTGGCGGCCACGGTGTCGTCGTCCACCGGGGTCCGGTCCGCGGCGGCCACCGGACGCTGGTCGCGGGAGGGGGCGGCGGCCGGCGAGCGCGCGCCCTGCCGCATTCCGGTCCACCGGCGCGCCGTCGGCAGGTCGAGCCCGAACTGGTCCAGGGTCCGTCCGACGATGTGCTCGACGATGTCGGCGACGGTCGCCGGGCGGTCGTAGAACGCGGGTGCGGGCGGCAGCACGGTCGCGCCCATCCGGGAGAGCGCCAGCAGGTTCTCCAGGTGGATCGTCGACAGCGGCGCCTCCCGCGCCAGCAGGACCAGACGGCGGCCCTCCTTGAGCGTGACGTCCGCCGCGCGGCCGATCAGGTCGTCGGCATAGCCGGTCCGGATGCCGGCGACGGTCTTCATGCTGCACGGCGCGACCGCCATGCCGTCCGTGCGGAACGAGCCGCTGGAGATCGCCGCGCCCTGGTCGTCCGGCGCGTAGCTGACGCTCGCCAGGCCGGTCACCTCGCGCACGGTGTACGGGGTCTCCTCGGCGATGGTGGCACGCGCCCAGCGGCTCACCACCAGATGGGTCTCCACGTCGAGTTCGCGCAGGGCGGTCAGCAGGCGCACCCCGATGATCGCGCCGGTGGCGCCCGTCATGGCGACGACGAGTCGCACGGCGAACCTCCCCCAAAGGCGAGTGGCGCGGGCACGGTGCGCGCCCGCGATGGCGGATCCGGGCTCGGGGCGCGTGCGGTCAGGGCGTCCCGGCGTGCTCGCGCCGGGCGGGCGTGCTGACACCGTCCCAGCGGTACCGGTCGGTGTGCGGCAGGCCCAGCAGCTGGAGCACGCGCTCGACCAGTTCGTCCTGCAGCTCGGCCAGGGTCTCGGGGACGTTGTAGTAGGTGGGGATCATCGGATAGACGATCGCGCCGGCCTCGGTCACCGCGACCATGTTGCGCAGGTGGACGAGGTTCAGCGGGGTCTCGCGCAGGCACAGCACGAGCCGGCGGCGTTCCTTCAGCGCGACGTCGGCGGCGCGTTCGATCAGGTCGTGTGCCAGCCCCTGGGCGATGCGGCCGAGCACTCCGGCCGCGCACGGCAGGATCACCATCGCGTCGTAGGGGTAGCTTCCGCTGGTCACCGGGCCGGCGAGATCGGCCGGATCCAGCATGCGCACCTTGGCCGAGGTGGCCTCCAGCGCCTGGGCGACCGAGTCGGGGTCGTCCTGGGTGCCGAACTCCAGGGCCGCCAGCTTGCGCCCGTTGGCCGACACCAGGAGGTCCACATGGGCGACCCGCTCGTCCTGCTGGAGAGCGGCCAGCAGCCGTTTGGACGCGCCGACGCCACCGGCGCCCGTCACCGCCAGTGTGATTCTCCGGTTGTCGGGCATGATCTCCGCTCCTTGGTCAGCGCAGGACGTCTGGGTCACCGGGTGGCGCCGACGCAGGAGTGCCCGCGCGCGGGGGCGCGAAACCTGCCGCACTGTGGGGCAAATGCCCGTTGAACAGGGCAAATGTGGCTATCTGGGCTGAGTGTCCGGGGGGCGGTGCGGCGGGTGCGGGGATGGCGTGATGCGGATCACGCAAGTTGGCAGTAGGTGAAGTTTTGCGGGTTGTGCAAGTTCGTCGTACGGTTGGGGCATGACGGTGGAAATGGGCCTGCGCGAGCGCAAGAAGGCCGCGACCCGGGAGGCGTTGAGCCGGGCGGCGGTACGGCTGGTGCTGGCGCGGGGCGTGGAGGGCGTCACGGTCGAGGCGATCGCCGACGAGGCGGGGGTCTCACCGCGGACGTTCCACAACTATTTCCCCGGCAAGGAAGAGGCGATCGTCGCGCCGCTGGTGGACGGGGTGCGGGCGCTGATCGACGGGGTGCGGGCCCGGCCGGCGGACGAGCCGATCTGGGAGACGCTGCGGCAGGCGGCCCTGGAAGTGCTGGGACCCGTCGGCGACCCGGAAGAGACCGTCGCGCTGCTGCACGCCGTCAAGGACAACCCCGCGCTGGTCGCCTGGCACATGCGCGGCTTCGTGGAGCTGCAGGAGGAGCTCTGCGCGGCCGTGGCGGAACGCACCGGAACCGACGCGGAACGCGACCTGTACCCCCGGCTGATGGCGGGGACCGTCGGCCTGGCGCTCCGCGCCGCAATCGATCTGTGGACGGAAGGAAAGACCGACACGGACATCACCGCGCTGTTCGAGGACGCCTTCGCCCGGCTCCGCGCCGGGCTCGCGACCCCCTGAACCCCTCGGCGCCGGCCCCGCCGTCAGGCCGGCCGCCGCAAGTCTGCTGACGGCATCCCACCCTCCCCCCCGTTCGCGTCTGACGAGCCAGCCCGTCGTCAGGCGATCTCGCCACCCGCCCGTAGGTGGTGCGCTGCCGTCGTAGGGGACGTTCCCCCGGCAGCTGATCGTGACCGATTCGTCATCGATTGGGATTCGCATGGCCACGTTCCTGTATCGGCTCGCCCGGTTCTCCTACCGGCGGCGAAGGCTCGTCGCCCTGCTCTGGGTGGGGCTGCTGGTGCTGTTCGGCGTCGGCGCCGCCACGTTGAGCGGGCCGACCACCAGCGACTTCTCGATGCCCGGGACCGAGTCGCAGCGGACGATCGACATCCTGGAGAAGCGGATGCCCCAGGTGTCGGCGGACGCGGCGAACGCGCGCGTGGTGTTCGCCGCCCCCGAGGGCGGCACGCTCACCGGCGGCGCGAACCGGGCCGCCGTCCAGCAGGTGATCGGCAAGCTGAAGACCGCCCCGCAGGTCGCGAACGTCGTCGACCCGTACCAGGCCAGGGCGGTCTCCCCGGACGGGAGGATCGCCTACGCCCAGGTCACCTACCGGGTGACCGCGATCGACGTCACCGAGGAGGCGCGCGACGCGCTCAAGGAGGCCGCCGAGCCGGGACGCGCCGCCGGGCTGACCGTCGAGATGGGCGGCCCCGCCACCGAGGGCATGCCCGAGCAGAGCGCCACCGAGGTCATCGGCCTGGTCGTCGCCGCCGTGGTCCTGGTGATCACGTTCGGGTCGTTGATCGCGGCCGGGCTGCCGCTGCTGAACGCGATCCTCGGCGTCGGCATCGCCATGGCGGGCATCACCGCCGCGACCGGCCTGGTCGACATGAGCTCCACCACCCCCACGCTCGCGCTGATGCTCGGCCTGGCCGTGGCCATCGACTACGCCCTGTTCATCGTGTCCCGCTACCGGCACGAGCTGCGGGAGGGACGCGACGGCGAGGAGGCCGCGGGCCGCGCCGTGGGCACCGCGGGCTCGGCGGTGGTGTTCGCCGGGCTGACCGTCATCATCGCGCTCGTCGGGCTGGCCGTGGTGAACATCCCGATCCTCACCGAGATGGGGGTCGCCGCCGGATTCGCCGTCGCGGTGGCCGTGCTCATCGCGCTCAGCCTGCTGCCCGCGCTGCTCGGCTTCGCCGGGAACCGCGTGCTGGGCGGCCGCATCCCCGGCCTGCGCGGCGGCGACGGCGGCGCCAAGGGGCCCATGGGCGAGCGGTGGGCGCGGTTCGTCGTCCGGCGTCCGCTGCCGGTGCTGCTGCTCGCCGTCGTCGGCATGGGCGTGGTCGCCGCGCCGGCGCTGGACCTGCGGCTCGGCCTGCCCGGCGACGAGATCAAGCCGTCGCACACCACCCAGCGCAAGGCCTACGACCTGCTCAGCGAGGGCTTCGGGCCCGGGTTCAACGGGCCGCTCATGGTCGTGGTGGACGGCCGGAACGCCCAGGCCGCCGCGCAGCGGTTCGCCGGCCGCATCCAGGGCCTCGGCGACGTGGCCGCGGTGACGCCCCCGACCGTCAACCCCGCCGGTGACACCGCCGTGCTGACCGTGGTGCCCAAGAGCGGGCCGAGTGACAAGGCCACCGAGGACCTCGTCGAACGCATCCGCGACCTGCCGTCCATCGGCGGCGCGAACGCCCTGGTCACCGGATCGACCGCCATGGGCATCGACGTGTCGGCCAAGCTGTCGGCGGCGCTGCTGCCCTACCTGGCGGTCGTCGTCGGGCTGGCGTTCGTCCTGCTGATGCTGGTGTTCCGCTCGATCGTGGTGCCGCTGAAGGCCACGCTGGGGTTCCTGCTGTCGGTGGCGGCGACGTTCGGCGCCGTGGTGGCGGTGTTCCAGTGGGGCTGGCTGGCCGACGTGCTGGGCGTCGACCAGACCGGCCCGATCATCAGCATCATGCCGATCTTCCTGATCGGGGTGGTGTTCGGGCTGGCCATGGACTACCAGGTGTTCCTGGTCACCCGGATGCGCGAGGAGTACGTGCACGGCGCCGCGCCCAAGGAGGCGGTGGTCACCGGGTTCCGGCACGGCGCCCGGGTCGTCACCGCGGCCGCCGTCATCATGATCGCGGTGTTCGCCGGGTTCGTCACGGCCGGCGAATCCATGATCAAGATGATGGGCTTCGCGCTGGCGGCCGGGGTGGCCTTCGACGCCTTCGTGGTCCGGATGATGATCGTCCCGGCGGTGATGGCGCTGCTCGGACGCGCCGCCTGGTGGCTGCCGTCCTGGCTGGACCGCATCCTGCCGGACGTCGACGTCGAGGGCGAGAAGCTGCGGCTGCTGCTCGGCGACGAGACCGCCGGCACGCCGGACCGGCGCGAGCCGCAGCCCGCCGGCCGTAACTAGACGGGCGCCCGGCCGAGTGTGCGCCCGCCCCCGAGCGGGCGCACACCCCGCCCCCACGGCGCCGATTCAAGCGTCGCCTGGGCGTTCATCCGCCGCCCGAACGCCCAGGCGACTCCTCCGTGCCCGAATCACTCGTGCCCGCGGGGAAGCCCGACCGGTCAGGCGGCGATGGTGTAGCGCAGCACCGCCCCCACGCCGAGGCCCGCGTACGGGTCGTCCGACGGCATGATGAACAGCTCGCCGTCGGAGCACGCGGCGGCGCGGATCAGCGCGGCGTCGGCGCGCTCCTCCACGGGGTCCTTGACGCCGGCTTCGAGCAGTTCCTCGGCGGTCAGGGCCACGTCCCCGGGCTCCGGCCCCACCCACAGCCGGGCGGGGGAGTCGGGGTCGTCCTCCAGCAGCAGGCTCTCCACCTGGCCGCGGCGCAGCGCCTGCACGGTGGAGGGCAGGCCCGCCACGGCGCGCTGGCCGTTGGCCAGCTCGCGTTCGAACCGCTCGGCGACCGCGCCGACCCGCTCGGTCCGCCTGATCTCGAGAATGCGGGCGATCTCGGCGTCCAGCCCGGCCCCGTCGGCGCCGTCGGCGCGCGAACCGCGGTCGGTCTCGACGGTGCGGTCGCGCAGCCCCTCGGAGATCTCCTCCAGCACCGCCCCGCGCGCCTGGACGTCCCCGGCGACCACGACGGCCTCGGCGCCGCACCGCTTGGCGGCCTGGTCGACCTCGCGGCCCACCTTCTTGGCGTTGGCCTTCCACACCATCTCGGCGGCGCGCTGGAACCGCGACTGGTTCCAGTCGCCCGCCTTGGTCTTGCGGATCGGATACTCCTCGTCGCCCTCGACCTCGAACACGCGGCGCTTCCCGTCCGCGGTCACACAGCAGATCTCCCCGCCGCGGCGGTCCACGAGCACCCGCACGTACGGCAGCGGCTCGCCGCGCGCGGCCAGGTAGGGCAGGACGTGCGGCAGCGGCGCCACCCGGGCCAGCGCGGCGGCCGGCGGGCCGGGCAGCCGCTCGGCGTGCACCACCTCGCCGTCCGCCGCGAAGAGCACCAGCCCGGTGGAGCGGCGCTCGCGCAGTTCGGCCAGCACGGCCTCCTCGACGGCGCCCAGCGTGCCGTGCGGCGCCCCCTGCTCCTCCAGGTCCGCGCGCAGCGCCCGCCACCGCAGCTCGGCGGCCTTGGGCGCGTCCTCGGTGGTGCGGGTCAGGTCCACGTACACGGACGCGTACGGGCCCGACCGGCGGTACAGCGGTTTGAGGAAAGTGAGATCCATGGGGCCGCCGTACCCGTGACGACCAAGTCAAACGTAAAAAGGGGCCATCGGAAGACAACGTGGCAGGGGCCGCCCCCCGGGCCGCCCCCGCCGCCGTCAGCCTTCGGCGGCCTGCTGGAGCCGGGCGTAGGCCAGCTGCAGCCAGTCCGACCCGGCCACCGCCGTCATCGTGGCGCCCACCGCCCGGGTCGCCCGAGGCGCCAGCATCAGCCCCGCCGCGTACCCGGTGGCCACCCACTGCGCCGTGCAGAACGGGCAGGTGATCAGCTCTCCCACGGCATGCCGCACGCCGCTGCCGCGCACCTCCTCGGCCAGCTCCGACGGCCCGGACGTGCCCTCGTACCGGGTGAACGGGGCGCGCAACGGGCTGGTCACGGGATCCTTGGCGATCAGCCGGGACAGCTTGTGCGTGGTGATCGTCATCAGCGCCAGGTCGCCGAGCCCGATGACGTGACCCGTGCGTCCCGTCCGCCGGCCCCGCGCGGCGCGTCCGGCCGTGCGGACGGCGCGCAGCACCCAGGGCAGGGCCGCGTCACCGGTGCGGTTGCGACGGCGCTGCGCCAGCAGCGCCAGCGTCCCGGCGGTGACCGCGTACACCGCCATCGTCCCCAGGTAGGAACCCAGCGGCCGGTCGGCGTCCCCGGCGTACTCGCGCTTGTGCTTGCGTGCGGTGTCGACGACCGAGGTCATCGCTCCTCCGTGTCGTTGGCTGCGATCGCGTCGCCCTGTCCGATCGAGAGGCGAACGCGTACCTACCGCCCTTTACCCGTGCACCGAGGACGAATCATGTACGCCCCTCGGGGTAACGGTCGGGGAGATCGACGAGACGACCACCGACGAAGGGGGACGTCATGACCGAGAACATCCCGGGCGGAGACCCGGAGCGGCGATACACCTCCGGTCCCGAGGACGAGGGCATCCCCGACCTGCAGGACGGCACCCCCGGACAGCAGCGGGCCCAGGACCCGCAGGAGGCCCCCGTCCCCGGCGACCGCCCCATGGCGCTGGACGAGTTCGGGATGACCGAGGAGGAGATGCGCGCGGGCGAACCCCTCGACATGCGGCTGGCCCGCGAGGAGCCCGACATCCCCGAAGTGCCGGACGAGCCCTACCGGCCCGCCGGGCGCATCGTGGAGGAGGACGAGGGGGCCCGCACCGACACCGAGAAGGACGCCGTCGCCTACGACGCGGGCGACGACGCCGGCGGATATACCGCCGAGGAACGCGCCATGCGCATCGAGGACGAGTAACCGACTGCGCGAAGCGTCGCGCGGTCCCCCGGGTGCTGTCGTGCGCACTGGCCGCGAGCCGCGGTGAACGATACGGTTCGCGGTTCGCGGCGCATGGCAGCACAATTCCAGATACCGGTCCGTCCGGGACAATGGCGACCGGAAGGGGGACCGCGTGCGCATCGGCATTCTCGGCCCGCTCGACGTGCGGGACCACGCCTCGGGACGGCCCGTGGCGCTGAACGGCCCCCGGTTGCGCGCCCTGCTGATCCGCCTGGCCGTGGACCCCGGCCGTTGGGTCCCGGTCGAACGGCTCCTGGACGACCTGTGGGACGGAGCCCCTCCCTCAGGAGGCGCGGGCGCGCTCCAGGCACTGGTGTCCCGGCTGCGCGCCGCCGCCGGACGCGACCTCGTCGAGCACGGGCCGCCCGGTTACCGGCTGGCCGTCGCCCCGGGCGATGTCGACACGGTCGAGTTCGAACGCCGCGTCGCCGCCGCGCGCGCTCGCACCGACCCGGCCGCACGCGCCGAAGCACTGCGAAGCGCCCTTGAACTGTGGCGCGGCCCAGCGCTCGCCGACGTCGCCGACGCCGACTTCGCCGCCGCGCCCATCGCCCGCCTGGAGGGCCTGCGCCTGGCGGCGATCGAGGACCGGATCGAGGCCGACCTGGCCGCCGGCGACCCGGCCGGCCTCGTCCCGGAGCTTGAGGCGCTCACCGTCGCACACCCGCTTCGCGAACGCCTGCGCGGGCAGCTGATGCGCGCGCTCTACGCGACGGGACGGCAGGCCGACGCCCTCACCGTGTACGAGGAGACGCGCCGGACCCTCGCCGACCGGCTCGGCATCGACCCGTCACCGGAACTGGCGGAACTGCACCTGGCCGTCCTGCGCCGCGACCCCGCCCTCTCCAGCCCCGAATCCGCCTCCCGCCCCGAAGCCGCCGACCGGCCGGCGGGGGACTCCGCGGCGGAGACGGCGACGCCGCCGCACCGGCGCCGCACGAACCTGCCCGCCCAGCTCACCAGCTTCGTCGGACGCGAAGAGGAGTCGCGGCAGGTCGGCAAGCTGCTGCGCGAGTCGCGGCTGGTCACGCTGATCGGCCCCGGCGGCGCGGGCAAGACCCGGCTGGCCTGCGAGGCCGCGGCCCCGCTGGTCGACACCACGGCCGACGGGGTCTGGTTCGTCCCGCTGGCGTCGGTGAGCGACGCCGCCGACGTGGGCCCCGCCGTGCTCGCCGCCCTCGGCCTGGCCGACCCCGTCCGTCCCAGCCACGAGACGCGGTCCCCGGCACGCGCCCTGGACCGGCTCGCCGACGCCCTGACGACCTGGGACACCGTCCTGGTCCTGGACAACTGCGAGCATCTCGTCGACGCGGTGGCGGCGCTGGCGGACCGGGTCCTGGCCGCCGCCCCCGACGCGCGGATCCTCGCCACCAGCCGCGAGCCGCTCGGCATCATCGGCGAGTCGCTGTGCCCCGTGCCGTCCCTGCCTCTGCCGCCGCCCGACGCCGACGCCCAGGAGGCCATGCGGCACGCCTCCGTCCGCCTTCTCGCCGACCGGGCCGCCGCCGTCCGTCCCGGCTTCACCGTCGACGACACCACCGCCGCACCCGTCGTCGCGATCTGCCGCGCGCTCGACGGCATCCCGCTGGCGATCGAACTGGCCGCCGCCCGCATGCGCGCCCTGACCCCCGCGCAGGTCGCCGACCGCCTCGGCGACCGCTTCCGGCTGCTGACCGCCGGCAGCCGCGCGGCCCTGCCCCGCCACCGCACCCTGCGCGCGGTCGTCGACTGGAGTTGGGACCTGCTGGACGACGACGAACGCGCCGTCCTGCGCCGGCTGTCGGTGTTCGCGGGCGGCGCCGTCCCCGAGGCCGCCGTCCGCGTGTGCGCGTCACCCGGCGGCACGGACGGCCCCGCCGCCGCCGACGTGCTCGACGTGATCGCCTCCCTCGTGGAGAAGTCGCTGGTCATGGCGGACGGTGCCGCGCAGGTCCGCTACCGGCTGCTGGAGACCGTCCGCGTGTACGCGGCCGAACGCCTCGCCGAGGCCGGCGAAGGTGACCGCGTCCGCGACGCGCACGCCGCCCACTTCGTGGAACTGGCCGAACGCGCCGAACCCGAACTGCGCGGCCACGACCAGTTGCCGTGGATCGCCCGCCTCATCACCGAGCACGACAACTGCACCGCCGCGCTGCGCCATGTCGTCGAGACCCGCGACGTGCGCACCGGACTGCGGCTGGTGGCCGCACTGACCTGGTTCTGGTTCGTCCGCGACATGGAGATGGAGGTCGGCGGCTGGTCGGTCGCGATCCGCGACATGGCGGGCGGCGCCGTACCGTCCGACCTGCGGGAGGAGTACGCCACCTGCTCGTTCCTCGCCGCCCTGGTGAGCGAGCTCAAGACCGGACCGGGCTTCACGCAGGAGGCCATGCGGAACATCGTCGAGCAGGTTCTGCCCCTTGTGCCGCCAAACCCCAGGCACCCCCTTCTCAACCTGGCCGAACCGCTCTCCCATTTCGTTGTGGGACGGTTGGACCTCGTCCGCGAGTCCCTCGCCGACATCGAACGGCACCCCGACCCATGGTGCCGCGCCATGGGACTGATCCTGCGCGGCGAACTGGGCCTGTACTCCGGGGAGATCGACGTCGCCTTCTCCGACATGACCGCCGGATACCGGGGTTTCCGCGCCATCGGCGACCGCCTGGGCATGCAGATCGGACTCGGCGGCCTGACCCAGGTCGCCCTCGCCCGCGGCCAGGCCGAAACCGCCCTCCGGCTCGTGGAGGAGGCCCTCGGCTACACCCTCCAGGGAGTGAACCCCGACCAGGGAGCCTCGTTCCGTCTGCTTCTGGGCCGGATCCGCGCGCAGATGGGAGACCTCGAAGGCGGCCGCCGAGAGATCGAGCGGGGGACTCGCACGCTGGAAAGGGTCGGCGAACACGCCGACGCGGCGGGCGGCTACCTGGCCTCGTGCGAGCTGAGCAGACACGCCGGCGACGCGGCAACGGCCCGGGCGATGCTGGACGCGGCCCTCGCGCTGGTCGAACCGCGCCAGGCCCGCGCGGACTTCGTCCAGGTGACCGCCCTGACGTTCAGCAAACTCGGCTGCCTGGCCGCGCAGGAGGGCGACCTGCCGGCCGCGGAACGCTGGCACGGACGGGCCATGGACGTGGCACGCGACGCCGTCTGGCTGAGCAACCAGCCGATCGCGACGCTCGTCGAAGGCCTGGCCGCCCTCGCCTCCGCGCGGGGCGACCACCGGCGCGCCGCCGAACTGCTCGGCACGGCGCGCACGCTCCACGGCTACCACGACGAAGCGAGCTTCGACGTCCGCCAGACCGAGGCCGCCGCCACCGCCGCCCTCGGCGAGACCGAGTACGCCTCGGCGTACGAGGAGGGCCGCCGCGTCACCCGCGACGCCGCCCTGACCCTGACCCCTGACCCGCCGATCTCGTCGGCCTAGGGATCGCGGCTCCGAAGAGAACGCGGACGACCAGGACCTCGCCCTGGGGGGCGAGGCCCTGGAGTCATCCAACGGTGCTGCCCGGAGCGGGGCCGCCCAGCGCGGCATGGCCCCACCGGGCGGGCCGGTCACACGCGACGCGCGTACATCCGCATCGCCAGCGGGAACGTCACCGCGACGATTCCGGCCGCCCACGCCAGCGTGTACCACACCGAGTTCCCGACCGGACCGCCCAGCGTCAGCGCCCGCACCGCGTCCGCCAGATGCGTCACCGGGTTCACCTTCGTCCACGCCTCCAGCCACCCCGGCATCGTGGAGGTGTCGGGGACGAGAATGCTGCTGCCGAACGTCAACGGCATGACGAAGATGAACGACAGCCCCTGCACGCTCTCGGGCGACGGCGCTATGAGCCCCACCAGCACCGAGATCCAGCACACCGCCAGGTAGAACACGTACGCCAGCCCGAACGCCGCGAGCACCGACAGCGGATCGTTGTCGAACCGGAACCCCAGCAGCGTCCCGCACAGCACCAGCATCACCATCACGCTGCAGAACCGCACCGTCTCCCCGATCACGGCCCCCGTCAGGGGCGCCGACCGGGCGATCGGCAGACTGCGGAACCGGTCGAACACGCCCTTGTGGATGTCCTCGTTCAGCGCGGTGCCCAGCCCCATAGTGGCGAACATCGCCATCTGCGCCACCAGCCCCGGCAGCAGTTGCTGCAGATAGGCGTGCGTGTCACCGGCCACCGCCCCGCCGAAGACGTACAGGAACAGCAGCAGGAACACCACCGGCGTCAACGTCGAGTCCAGCAGCTTCTCCGGCGAATGCCGCAACTGGGCCACGTTGCGCCAGGCCAGCGTCAGCGAGTGCCGCAGCGTCCGGCGCGGGCTGATCCGCCGGGGCGGCTCCCCGCGCACGCCCCCGGCCACCGTCGTCATCGCGGTCATACCGCGCTCCCTTCCTTGACGCGCTCGGCCTCGTCGCCGGCGACGTGACCGGTCAGTGTGAGGAACACCTCGTCCAGGCTCGGCATCCGCAGTGCCAGCTCGGCCACCGCGATCCGCGCCTCGTCCAGCCGCCGCACCAGCGCCGTCAGCACGTCCGGGTCCGCGACGGGCGCGGTGACCAGCCCCGTCGTCTCGTCGGCCGTCGGCTCGCCACCGACCAGCCCGCCGACGATCGCGGCCAGCTGCCCCACCCGGTGCCGCTCCGCCGCCCGCACCGTCAGCGTCTGCCGCCCGACCCGCGCCTTCAGCTCGGCGGATGTGCCGTCGGCGATCACCCGTCCGTGGTCGAACACCACGATCCGGTCCGCCAGCTCGTCCGCCTCCTCCAGGTACTGCGTGGTGAGCAGCACGGTGGTGCCGTCGTTCACCAGGGCGCGGACGGTGTCCCACACCTCGTTGCGGGCCCGCGGGTCGAGCCCTGTCGTGGGCTCGTCCAGGTAGATCACCTCGGGCCGGTTGACCAGGCTCGCCGCCAGGTCCAGGCGGCGCCGCATCCCGCCCGAGTACGTCTTGACCGCGCGCCCGGCGGCCTCGTCGAGCCGGAACCCGGCGAGCAGCTCCCGCGCCCGGGCCCGCGCCTCGGCCCGCCCGAAGTCCAGCAGCCGGCCGATCATCACCAGGTTCTCCAGCCCGGTCAGCTCCTCGTCCACCGAGGCGTACTGGCCGGTCAGCCCGATCGTCGCGCGCACCTGCGCGGCATCCTTCACCACGTCGAACCCGCAGACCTCGGCGCGTCCCGCATCGGGCTTGAGCAGGGTCGCCAGCACCCGCACCGCCGTGGTCTTGCCCGCCCCGTTCGGGCCGAGCACCCCGAGGACGGTGCCCCGGCGCGCCTCGAGATCGACGCCGTCCAGGGCCTGCGTCTCCCCGAATCTCTTGCGCAGCCCCTCGGCGCGTATCACGTATGACAAGTCCCGTGTCATGTCCCGCCTTCCGGTCGGTCGTCATGGTTCGTTCGTTCAGCGGGACCACCCTCGGCGTGGCCGCTGACACGGCACCGACACGGCGGCGGGCCGCGCTGACATGGCACTGACACGCACGGGGCGCCGGCGGCGGCTCGCCCCGGTGAACGGGCGGTGACCAGGGGGTTTGCGGCAGGGGACGACAAGCCGGACGGCTCGATTTGACGGGGGGCGCACGCCTGCCTAATCTTCTTCGTGCCCCAAGGGGATGCGGGACGCCGGAGACGGCGGACGGCCCCGGGGAACCTCCCGACAGAA
>NZ_BAAAZG010000030.1:74560-79420 GCF_039536785.1 Actinomadura miaoliensis | reverse complement strand
GACCCGTCCGCGGCCGCCCGGCCACCCCGGCCGCGAAACTGCCGCAGGCCACGACCGCCACCACGGTCACCGGCCTGCCCCGGGACACCGCCCCGTTCGCCACGAGCGACGGGACCGTGGTGCACCCCAGAAAGCCCGTCCCGGTGTCGGCCGAACCGGGCGGCGAGCCCGTCGCGACGCTGCCCGACACGCAGCTCGGCGGCCCCACGTGGGTGCCCGTCGTGGAGAGCAGGCCGGGCTGGCGCCGGGTGCTGCTGCCGAGCCGTCCCAACCACGTGACCGGCTGGATCCCCGACACCCCGGGCTCGCTGGACACCGCCCGCAGCACCCACGTCGTCAAGGTCGACGTCGGCGACCGGAGGCTCACGATCGAGGACACGGGCCGCAGGGTCGGCGCGTGGACGGTGGCGGTGGGCGCGGCCAGGACGCCGACGCCCACCGGCCGCACGTTCATGCTCGCCTCGCTGGCGCCCGCCAAGCCGACGTTCAGCCCGCTGATCCTGCCGGTCGGCGCGCACTCCGACACGCTCGACACCTTCGGTGGCGGGCCCGGCACCGTCGCGTTCCACGGCTGGCCGGACGCCTCGGTGTTCGGCAGGGCGGTCACTCACGGCTGCGTCAGGGTCCCCAAGGACGCGCTGGCCCGGCTGGCGAAGGTGCCGCTCGGCAGCCCCGTCATCGTCACGGCCTGACATTCCTTCCCGCAACCCTGACATTCCTTCACACAACCATTTCCAGAGGAGAAAACTGTGCGATTGCAGCACTTCACCAGGTTCGCCGTCGGCACCGGGGCGGTCGCCGCGGTGCTCGCCGCGCCGACCGCGTCCGCCCAGGCGGACACCGAGGCGCCCGGCTCGGCGTACGGTGTCCGCGCCGTCGGGCCGCTCGCCGTCCCGGCGATCCCGTCGGTGACCTCCGTCGACGGACAGCCCGTCCGCGAGAGTCTCGTCCGGCTGCCGGGCAACTCGCTGATCAGGGCGTCGGGGCTGAACGCGGCCGCCCGGCCGGGGCAGGGAAGCGCCTCGGCCGCCGACGTGAAGTCGGAGAAGCTCGGCCTGACCGCGCGCGCGGTCACCGCCCGGTGCGTGGACGGCAGGGGCGTCTCGCGCCTGACGGACGCCAGGCTGGCCGGTCGCTCCCTCGCGGCCCAGGCCAAGCCCAACAGCGCGGTGTCGGTCCCGGTGTCCGGGCTCGGCACCGCCCGGGTGGTGCTCAACAAGCAGACCCGGGACGCGCGCGGCCGGCTGAACGTGACCGCGCTGGAGGCGACCGTGCCGCTCGGCAAGGGCCGGACCGAGAAGCTCAGCATCGCGTCGGTGCGGTGCGCCCCGCCCGCGGCCGCGCCCGGCACGCCGCGCGACCAGCAGCAGGGCGCGCCGCCCGCCACCGGCTCGGAGCCCTCGCGTCCGGGGTCGGCGGCCCACCGCGGGTCGGCGGTCCTCCCGGGGTCGGCCGCGCACCCCGGGTCGGTCGCGCACCCGGGCGGAGCGGCACAGCCGGGGTCGGCCGCGCACCCGGGGTCGGCGGCGCACCCTGGGTCGGCGGCGCACCCTGGGTCGGCGGCGCACCCTGGGTCGGCGGCGCACCCGCGGTCGGTGGCGAAGGCCCCCGCCCCCAGGCCCGTCGCCGGTGATCTTCCGGTGACCGGCTGACCTGAGTACGTTGGGGCCCGCGTACCGCCCGGTGCGCGGGCCCCTCGTTTGCCCGGGGAGCCGAAGGGTAGCGCGTGGCCAGGAGGTCGCTTGATGGATCACGAGGTCGTCCGCCGCATCCCGCGCACGGACGCGCTGCTGGCCGAGCCCCGGCTCGCGGCGGCGGCGCGGCGGCTCGGCCGCGACCTGGTGAAGTCGGTGATCGTCGCGGCGCAGGACCGCGCCCGGCACGGCGAGATCGCGCCCGAGGCGGTCGCGGACGCGGCCGTCGCCGCCCTCCCCGGCACCGCCGGGGGCCTGCGCCCGGTGATCAACGCGACCGGCGTCCTGCTGCACAC
The DNA here is from genome assembly GCF_039536785.1 of Actinomadura miaoliensis. NCBI lineage: Bacteria > Bacillati > Actinomycetota > Actinomycetes > Streptosporangiales > Thermomonosporaceae > Actinomadura > Actinomadura miaoliensis. The sequence goes on along the minus strand of NZ_BAAAZG010000030.1, from coordinate 77,430 downwards.
CAACCTCGGCCGGGCGCCGCTGTCCCGGGCCGCCCGGGAGGCGGTGCTCGCGGCGTGCGGCGCGACCGACGTGGAACTCGACCTGGCCACCGGCGCCCGCTCCCGGCGCGGCCGCTCCACGCTGGAGGCGCTGCTGCGGCGGGTGCCCGCCGCCGAGGCGGCGCACGTGGTCAACAACGGCGCCGCCGCCCTGGTGCTGGCCGCGACGGCGCTGGCCGCCGGTAAGGAGATCGTGCTCAGCCGGGGCGAGATGGTGGAGATCGGCGACGGTTTCCGCATCCCCGACCTGCTGGTGTCGACCGGTGCCCGGCTGCGCGAGGTCGGCACCACCAACCGGACGTCCCCGGCCGACTACGCGGCGGCCGTCGGGCCCGGCACGGGATTCGTGCTGAAGGTCCACCCGTCCAACTTCCTGATGACCGGCTTCACCAGCTCCGTCGACGTGGGCGAGCTGGCCGGGCTGGGCGTGCCGGTCGTCGCCGACATCGGCTCCGGGCTGCTCGCCCCCGACCCGCTGCTCCCGGACGAGCCGGACGCGACGAGCTGGCTCCAGGCCGGGGCGTCGCTCGTGACCGCCAGCGGCGACAAACTGCTGGGCGGCCCCCAGTGCGGCCTTGTCCTGGGCGAAGCTCGCCTGGTCGAACGGCTCGCGCGGCATCCGCTGGCCCGCGCCCTGCGCGTCGACAAGCTGACGTTGGCCGCCCTGGAGGCCACCCTGCGCGGCCCCGAGACGCCCACGTTCGTGGCCCTGCACGCGGAGCTTGAGGGGCTGCGCGAACGCGCCGAGCACATCGCGCAGAAACTCCACGCCGAAGGCGTGGACGCCCGCGCCGTGGACAGCTCCGCGACGGTCGGCGGCGGGGGCGCCCCGGGGGTCACCCTGCCGAGCGCCGCGATCTCGCTGCCGGAACGCTACGCGGTGGCGCTGCGTCTCGGCTCGCCCGCGGTGATGGGACGCGTCGAGAACGGCCGCTGCCTGCTCGACCTGCGCGCGGTCCCGGAGGACGAGGACGCCGCGCTCACCGCCGCCGTCCAGGCCGTGGGGGTGGCGTGATGCACGTCGTCGCCACCGCCGGGCACGTCGACCACGGCAAGTCCACGCTCGTCCGGGCCCTGACGGGCATGGAACCGGACCGCTGGGAGGAGGAACGCCGCCGCGGCCTGACCCTCGACCTCGGGTTCGCCTGGACGCGCCTGCCCGACGGCGCCGACGTCGCGTTCGTCGACGTCCCCGGACACGAACGCCTGGTCGCCAACATGCTCGCGGGGGTCGGTCCCGTCCCCGCCGTGATGTTCGTCGTCGCGGCCGACCAGGGCTGGCAGCAGCAGTCGGAGGAACACCTGGCGGTGCTGGACGCCCTGGACGTGCGGCACGGCCTGCTCGCCGTCACCCGCTGCGACCTCACCGACCCCGCCACCGTCGCCGCCGTCCGCGACGACGCCCTGACGCGCATCGCCGCCACGTCCCTGGGCAAGGTCGCGGCCGTCACCGTGAGCGGCGCGACGGGCGAGGGCCTGGACGAGCTGCGCACCGCCCTGGCCGACCTGACCCGCGCGCTCCCCTCCCCCGACCTGGACGCCGACGTCCGCCTGTGGATCGACCGGGCCTTCACCATCCAGGGCCGGGGCACCGTCGTCACCGGCACCCTGCGCGCCGGAACCGTCAACGTCGGCGACGAACTGGCGCTCGCGGACGGCACGCCCGTCAAAGTGCGTGGCCTGCAGGCGCTGAAACAGACGCGCACGCAGGTCGGCGCGGTGGCCCGCGTCGCGGTGAACCTGCGCGGCGCCCCCGAGACGCTGCGCCGGGGCGACGTGCTGCTGACACCCGGCCGCTGGCTCACCACCGACCTTGTCGACGTCCGCCTGCGCGGGGACGCGGCCCCCGACCTCTCCCGGCACCTGACCCTGCACGCGGGTTCGGCGGCCGTCCCGGTCACCGTCCGTCCGCTCGGCGACGACACCGCCCGGCTGGCGCTTTCGCGTCCGCTCACGCTGCGCGTCGGCGACATCGCGCTGCTGCGCGACCCGGGGTCGCATCGCGTCCCGGCCGGGATCACCGTGCTGGACGTGCGCCCGCCCCGTTTCACCCGGCGCGGCGCCGCCGCCGCCCGCGCCCGCGAGCTGGCCGCCCTGCCCGGCGTCCCCGACGGCGCCTCCGAACTGCGCCGCCGCGGCCTGATCCGCCGCGGGGACCTGCTGGCCATGGGCCTCACACCCCCCTCGGCCCCCGTCGCCGGCGACTGGCTCGCCGACCCCGGCCACTGGGCCGACCTGCGGCGCCGCCTGGTGAAGGCCGTGGACGAGCACGCGGCCCGCCACCCCACCGACCCGGGCCTGCCCACCGAGGCGGCCCGCCGCGCCCTCGGCCTCCCCGACCGCGCCCTCGTCGAAGCGCTGGCCGGGGACGACCTCCAGCGACGCGACGGCAGGCTCTACGGCGCGACGACGCGTCCCCAGTTGCCCCCGCACGTCCAGCGCGCCGTCGACGCCGTACGCCGCGACCTCGCCGAATCCCCGTTCCGCGCCCCGGAGGCGGGCCGCCTCGCCGAACTCGGCCTCACCCCGAAGCTGCTCACGGCCGCGGCCGCCGCGGGCGCCCTGCGGAAGCTCTCGAACGAGATCGTCCTGCTGCCCGACTGCGAGGCCCGCGCCGCGGCGATCCTGGCCCGCCTGCCCCAGCCGTTCACGCTCAGCCAGGCCCGCCAGGCCCTCGACACGACCCGCCGCGTCGCCGTCCCGCTCCTCGAACACCTGGACCGCCGCGGCTACACCGTCCGCGTGGACGAGACCCACCGCCGCTGCCTTCCCCGGTGAGCCTTCCCGTCACCCGGTCTGCTTGAGCCGGAAGCCGTAGAGGCTGCCGCCGT
>NZ_BAAAZG010000030.1:0-74515 GCF_039536785.1 Actinomadura miaoliensis | reverse complement strand
ATGTTGTCGGCCACCACCCGCCCCGTTCGGTTGTCCAGGGCGAGGAATCCCCCCGGGCCCGGCTGGGCTTGACCGGAACCCTGCTGCTGTTCGAGCGCCATGAACGTCACGCCTGCGGCGGAGGCGACCGGGGTCATCGGCCGAGGGTTCGGGCCGTCCTGGCGCCAGCGGACCCGTCCCGTGTCCCCGTCGATGATGACGGTGCGCTGGCCGCTGCCGATGAGCGCACGGGTCTGCGGGTCGAACGCCCACGTGCGGACCTGGTCGACCCCGAACCCGTACTGGTCGCCGCTGACCTCCGACAGCGGGACGTCGGTGCGGCGCTGCCCGGTGGCCACGTCGATCTGCCGGAGGCGTCCGCTGGTCGTCCTGAGCAGCACGTTGGTTCCGGCGGTGGCCACATGCACGGCCTTCGGCACCCGCCAGACGACCTTGCCTCCCTGGGCGAGGTCGACGGCTCTGACTCCGTCGTCGAGCACCTTGTCCTCGCGCATCACGGCCTTGTCCCCGACGACGTCGTACAGGTCGTCGTTGTCGTAACTCGAAGGAACGTCGACGGGGCCGCCACCGCTGATCGGCTGGAAACGCGTCGTGCCTTTGGGCTCCCTGTCCGGAGTGCCCTGCCCCTTGGTGTGCGAGATGGCGTACCCGCCGTCGAACGTCCCCCGGTCCCTGTGAGTGATGCGGTCACCGCCGCCGTTGGGAGGAGTTCGCCAGAGTCGCCTGCCCGTGGTGTCCAGGACCAGGTCGGTGAGCTGCTCGTGTTCCCCCCAGGTGCCGGAGGCCGGGACCCGCTCGATGAAGCGCACCACCGCCACCGGCCGTCCCTGAACGATGTCCCGCAGGAGACGCACCGGTTCGCCACTGAGCAGGGTGGGCTGCTCGACCACGTCGAGCTGATGCCGTTGAAGGGTCTTCCCTGTGGCGGCGTCCAGCACGGTCACCTGATATCCCTGGTGAGCGCTGAGCATCGCCACGGCGTTGCCGTAACCGAGCAGCACCGAGGCCCCTGGGCTCGGCGCACTCCACACCGGCTTGCCCTCCACCCCCGGAAGCACAGGGCCGTTGTAGGGCACCTCGGTCTTCCGGCTCTCCGCCCTCGGCGTCTTGTCGTCTCCTCCACCGCAGGCCGCCGCCCCCACCATGACCAGCACGACAAGGGCGATACGACTTTTTGCGATCATCACGACCTCCCGGAGAACACGGCGGCTCACCCCGTCCGCCGCATCTTGTCAATGACCCCTTCGACCGTCACCCCGCCCCCGCCAACGGGCACGAACGCACGCCCGGACGCGGTGCGGCGCGCGCCACTTCTACCGCACCGAGTCTCATGGTCGTCCAGATCAAGCTCCGGCCTGCCACCACAGCCCGGAGTCGCCCTGAAAGCCCTCGCACAGGCCTGCGCGCCGAGAACCTGAACTGTCCAGCTTTGCGCACCTGGCCGCCGTACACGCCGATAACCCCGCCGCCGGTGGCTACTTCGTGCAGCTCACCTAATCGGCGGCACACAGCGACACCGACGACCGCAGTCGGCTGTCGACGAATTCGGGCCACGCAAATCGACCGGAATGAGGGAAAAGCGAGCCCGAAACGATTGAGGACACCCGCTGTCCTGACAAAGACCCATGACGCGCTCAGGCCCTGCGCCTTAGCCTGAGGAATGTCGAGACGTCCAGGAAAGGTGCAGCGCCTATGTCCGGCACGATCGGCGAACGTCTCAGGCTCGCCCGGCGCGAGCGCGGCATGACCCAGGAGGGTCTCGCGCAGGCCGCCGGTGTCAGCGTGGACCTGGTCTCCAAGCTCGAACAGGGACGCCGCGAATCGGCGCGCATCACCACGCTGGCGAAGCTGGCCAACGCCCTCGACGTCGAGATCTCCCACCTGGTGGACCGGCGCGACCGGCTCGGCGCCGACCGCGACGGCGGCAGCGTCCTGGCGGTCCGGGACGTGCTGTTGTCGCCGTCCCTGCTCCCGGGGATGGACACCGACGACGACGGCGAGCCGACACCGCTGGACGAACTGGAACGAGCGGTGTCCAGAGCATGGGGCCACTACTGGGCGGGCGATTTCGGCGAAGTCCTCGCCGCCCTCCCCGGCCTCATAGGCGAGGCCCGCATCACTCACTCGGCGCTGGGAGCGCCCGCCGTCCAGCCGTTGGCACTCGCCTACGCGCTGGCGTCCAACCTCATGACGCAGATCGGACGAACGGACCTCGGTCTCGTAGCGGCCGAGCGGGCCATCATCGTGGCGCACACCGGCAACGACAAGTTGCTGTGGGCCACCATGCACGCCGAGTACTCGTGGGTTCTGCTCCACCAAGGCCGCTACGCCGAGTCGGAGAGAGTCGCCGCTGACATGGCGGTTCGAATCGAGCCGTCGTTCCGGGACGGCGAGAAGGAAATCGCCGCGTGGGGCAATCTGCTGATGACCGCCATCGCTCCGACCGTCGCCCAGGAGCGCACGCCCGACGAGTATTTGCGGCTGGCCGGAGCGGGTGCCGAGAGGCTGGGGCGTCGTGTGCACGTCTATCACACGTCCTTCGCCCCGCCCACCGTGGCGATGCAGGCGACATATGCCTACAGCGTCCTGAAAAAGCCGGGCGAGGCTCTGAAGGCCGCCAAGCGGATCCGGCCGCCGTCGAAAGACCATCCGGGCGACCTGAAGGGCATCTCCTGGGGCGCACATCTGATGGACGTCGCGCAGGCGAGATTCGATGCCGGGCATCGAAGCGCGGCGGCGGCGACGCTGCTGGAAGCCCGGGAGGTGGCGCCGGTCTGGTTCCGGCACCAGCGGATCGCCCGCTCGTTGACGAGAGACATCCGCGAGACGGAGAGGCGGCTGACCCCCGCCACCCGCGAATTGGCCAAGGCGCTCGGCGTCGACGACTAACGCTCCAGTCCATTGACCATCGTCCCCTTGAGTAGGACGCAGTGACCTAGCGTGACCGGATGCGGACGGTGACGTCCGCACATCCTGTCCCTGGCACTCACGACCGATCACCGTGAGTCTGTGACGCGTGACGCAGTGCATCTCATCGACCACGACCGCCACGGGCCCCGCACGCCGGTCCGGCTCGTCCGCCGAGAAGGCACGGGCGTGGGAAGAGACCCGCGTGAGGATCGAGCGCGAGCTCATGCGGCGTTTCCCCGGGGCGATCGCGGGCTACGGCGAGTACAGCCGTGAGTGGTTCATCTTCGACCGCGCGGGCCGGACGTTCTACGCGCCGACGCCCGAGCAGCTCGCCCACCAGGTCATACGCGCCTGGCAACGGTCAGCGGGCGCGGTGCCGAGACCGGGAGCGCGCGGCTGAGATGGGTGACATCTCGCGGATCAAGGCAGCGCTCCGGGAGGAGTTCCCCGGCTGGTCGATCCTCCACACAGACCGGCACCGATGGTGGGCCACGCGCGGCCCCAAGCCCGGCGAGCAGGTCAACAACGGCGAGTCGGCTCTCGACGCCGACACCCCCGAGGAACTGCGCCGGTTGCTGCTGAGAGTCAACGACACCTAGACCCCGGGGCCCCGGGACCTGACGGCGCCGGCCGGGGCCCCGGCCGGCGGCGGCGCGGCCCCTTCCCACCGCGCCGCCGCCACTCCCTCCACGCCCACACCCAGGCGACGCAGTCAGCCAAAGCCCGCGCGGTCTGGCCGCCACGCCGTAGTTTGAAGTCGGCGGCACGCTGAGGAGGTGCGGGGCGGATGGACGACAACGTCACCATGGGGGCGCGGCTGCGGACCCTGCGTCGTCTGCGCGGCATGTCGCTGGAGACGCTCGCCGGGCTCTCCGGGCTGTCGAAGGGATACCTGTCCAAGGTCGAGAACGGCAGGCGCGCCCTGGACCGCCGGTCCCACATCTCCGCGCTCGCGCACGCGCTCCAGGTCTCCGAGACCGACCTTGTCGGCGGTCCTCACCTGGGACGCGGCCCTGCCCGATCCGACCCGCACGCCGTGATCCCGCCGATCCGGCTGGCCCTGCAGACCAACTCGCTCACCGCCCCCGCCGTGGAACGCGCCCGGCCGCTGGAGCAACTGGTGGCGGAGATGCGACGGATCGAGCCCTATCACCAGGCATGCGACTACGTCACGGTTGGCCAGGCCCTGCCCGATCTGCTGGACGAGCTTCACCTGCACGTCGCCGCCCCCGCCGACGAGGCCGCCTCCAGACTCGCTCTCGAAACACTCGTGCAGGCGTGCACCGCCGCGACGTTCACGACCAAGGATCTCGGCTATCCCGACCTGGCGCACCTGGCGGCCGTACGTGCCGAGGAGGCGGCCACGCTCCTCGACGATCCCGTACGGCGCGGTGAGGCCGCCTTCTGCCGCGTGCACACGATGCCACGCGCCGGTTCCTGGAGGCGCACCCTCCTCGCCGCCGAACGCGCCGCGGCCGCGCTGCAACCACATGCGGACAGTCCGCACGGCAAGCAGGTGCTGGGCATGCTCGCCCTGACCGCGTCGCTGGCAGCGGCCGTGGACCATGACGCCGCCCGCGCGGGCGACTGGATCCACGAAGCCGCCGACCTCGCGTCACACCTGCCCGACTCGCCGGACGAGAACTGGATGAGCTTCTCCACCACCAACGTGAACGTGTGGAACGTGGCCGTCAACGTCGAGTGCGGACAGCAGGGCGGCGGCGTCATGGAACTCGCCGGGCGCGTTGACGAGACAAAGCTGGCGCACAGGCGTGGCCGCCACGCCGCGTACCTCGCCGACGTCGGGCGCGGCCTGGCCCGCGACCGCAGGACGAGACATGAAGCCGTTCGCTGGCTGCGCCGCGCCGAGGCGGCAGCACCGCAGTGGATCCGCAACCACAAGCCGGTGCAAGAGACTGTCGCGGTCCTGCTCAGCCAGGCCCACATCGAAGCAGCCGGCCGTGAACTACGCGGCCTCGCCGCCCGCATGGGCATCCCGCACTGACGACTCCGCCGACCCGCCCCGCGGCCGGACGGACCGTTCGCCATCTCCTTCTGACCTGGAAGAGCCTCATGCGCAGCGACTGGACCGACCTGCCCGAGCAGCTCCGGCACCAGATCGAGGCCGGCACCGGCCCGATCACGCGGGTCGTCCCGGCGCCGGCGGGCAACCACGCGGACATCGCCGCAATGGTGCGCACGGCCAAAGGGCGGATGTTCGTCAAGGCCGCACGGAAGTTGGCCGACCGCGACGGCCCGGAGGTGATGTCGTTGCGTCGCGAAGCCGCGGTCAACCCGCATGTCACCGAGTTCGCCCCCCGGCTTCTGTGGCAGGCCGAGGCCGGAGGGTGGCTCGCCCTCGGGTTCGAGCACGTCGACGGACGTCCCGCCGACTTCTCCCCCGGGTCGTCCGACCTTGAGATCCTGGCCAAGACCGTTCACGCCCTCCAGGCCACGCCCTGCCCGGACGTGGTCCGGATGCGGGTGGAGCGGCGCTGGTCCTCGGTCGCCGAGGACGTCTCCCCGATGGCCGGGAACGCGCTGCTGCACGCCGACCTCAACGAAGACAACTTCCTCATCGCTTCCGGCGGCCGCGCCCATCTGGTCGACTGGGCGTTCGTCTCGCGTGGCGCCGCGTGGGTCGAGCTGGGCCTGCTCATCCCCTGGCTGCTCAAGGCCGGCCACACACCCGCCGGGGCCGCCGACTGGATCGCGCAGTTCCCGTCCTGGGGTGACGCGGAGCCGGCGGACATCGACCTGTTCTCCGAAGTGTTCGCCGAGAAATGGCGGATCAGTGCCCAGTCCAACACCGCAGAGTGGGTGGCCCTGCACGCGCGCCTCGCCCGACGGTGGGCCGACTACCGGCTCGGCAGGCAACCGTGACCGACCGAATCCAGCACTGAGATGGGTCGGCCAAGGAGACGTTCAGCGCTCGGGGCGCCCCCTGCTGAACGAACCCTTCTCCCTGGGTGCGGGGCCGCTCGCCTATGGTGGGTTGATGAAGGTTGCGGTGACGGGGGCGTCCGGGATGATCGGGACGGCGCTGGTCCGGAGCCTGGAGGCGGATGGGCACCAGGTGCTGCGGCTGGTCCGCCGGGAGCCCGCGGGGCCGCGGGAGGTCCGGTGGGAGCCGGGCGGGACGGCCGACACCGAGGCGCTGGCCGGTGTGGACGCGGTGGTCCACCTGGCCGGGGCCGGGATCGGCGACCGCCGGTGGAGCGCCGCCTACAAGCGGGAGATCCGCGAGAGCCGGGTGCGCGGGACGCGGACCGTCGCGGAGGCCATGGCGCGGTTGCGCCCGCGCGTGCTGGTGTGCGGGACGGCGATCGGCTTCTACGGGGACACCGGTGATCGCGAGGTCGACGAGACCGCGCCGGTGGGCGGCGGATTCCTGGCCGGTGTGGTCCGGGACTGGGAGGCCGCCGCGGCACCGGCCCGGGAGGCGGGCGTCCGGGTCGCGTTCGCACGCACCGGGGTCGTGCTGGGACGGGGCGGGCTGGTCGGCAGGATGCTGCCGCTGTTCAGGCTGGGCCTGGGCGGCAGGCTCGGCGACGGGCGGCAGTGGATGAGCTGGATCTCGCTCGATGACGAGGTGGCGGGGCTCCGGTTCCTCCTGGACGGCGATCTGGAGGGTCCCGTCAACCTGACGGGGCCGCGGCCGGTGACCAACGCCGAGTTCACCCGGGCGCTGGCGCGGGCCGTGGGGCGGCCGGCGGTGCTGGCGGTGCCCAAGCCGGCGCTGCGGCTCGCACTCGGGGAGTTCGCGGACGAGGGGGCGCTGATCAGCCAGCGGGTGCTGCCCCGGAGGCTGGAGGAGGCGGGGTTCGTCTTCGAACACGCCGATGTGACCGCCGCGCTCGCGGCGGCCACATCCAACTGAGCGGCTGGCTCACCATCGCGGGACAGGGGTTGGCTCTTCGGGGGCAGAGGGGAGTTGGCTCTTGCGGGTGACGGCTGTTCGAGGGCGCCGTTTCTAGCGTGGGTCGCATGATCAGACACGTGGGAATGCTGAGCGGGGCCCTGGCGCTGACGGTCGCGTTGACGGGGCAGCCGGCGGTCGCGGACTCGGAGTACGCGGAGCTGCGGCAGGTGGTGCGGCGGTTGACGGCGCAGGACGGCGCGGTGGGCGCGCAGGCGGTGGTGGACGGGCGGCACGGTCGCACCGCCGTCGCCGAAGGAGTGGGAGACCTGCGGACCGGGGCGCCGATGCCGCGCGGAGGGCGGTTCCGCATCGGCAGCCTCACCAAGCCCTTCGTGGCGACGGTGGTGCTCCAGCTCGTGGGCGAGGGCAAGGTGGACCTGGACGCGCCGGTGGAGGACTACCTGCCGGGGCTGCTGGGCGACGGCGCCGCCGAGAAGCCCGTCACCGTACGGCATCTGCTGCAGCAGACCAGCGGCCTGCCCGACGTCCTGGACCATCTGCCCCCTTCGGAGCTGATCAACGATCGGTTCCGGCACTGGGAGCCGCGGGAGCTCGTGGAGATCGCCCTCAGTCATCCGCGCCTGTTCGAACCCGGTGCCAGGTGGGACTACTCCAACACCAACTACACGCTGGCCGCGATGCTCATCGAGCGGGTGACCGGCCGCACGTACGGGGAGGAGATCCACCGGCGCATCCTGAAGCCGCTGCGCCTGACGGACACCTCCGTACCCGGCGATCGAACCGGCATCCCCGGGCGCCATCCGCGCGGATACGTGCGGACGGGGACACAGCTGCTCGACCTCACCGAACTCAACCCCACGATGGCGGCGGGATCCGGAGACATGATCTCCAGTGCCCGTGACCTGAACCGCTTCCTGGCCGCGCTGCTGCGCGGCGGCCTGCTGCGGCCCGCGCAGCAGCGCGAGATGATGACGACGAGACCCACCGGCAACGAGTCCGGCGCGGAGTACGGGCTGGGCCTGCAGAAGTTCCCGTTGAAGGGCTGCGACGGCGAGTTCTGGGGGCACGGCGGGGACATGCTCGGCTTCACCGCCCGCTCCGGGGCGACCGTCGACGGCAGGCAGGTCACCGTCATGGTGAACCTCAATCCGGGCGGCACCCGGGCACAGAAGGACGATCACGAGGCGGCCGTCTCCGCCGCTCTCTGCGCGTGAGCGTCACTCGGCCGGCGAAAGGGCGGAGGAGTCCCTCGGTGTAGGCGGCGCGGGGCCGCGGGCCGGTCGCGCCGCCGCTGATGATCATGGTCCTGGTGGGGCACGGTGTCGGCCCATAGGGTCGGGGGGCGATACCGATCATGGGGTACCCCGGCGCGGGACGGCAGAAGGCGCTTTCATGTCCACTACGCGGTACTCGCGTCGTTTCGCAGGAGTCGCGTCGCGCCGTGGGGGGCATAGGTGATCCGTCGCGCCGCGATCCGGCGCGTGCGGTCGTCTCCCGTGCGGGAAAGGTTCATGGCGGAGGCGGACGGGAATCGAACCCGCCTGTCCGAGAACCTCGGACACCGCGACTTTGAAGGTCGGGGGGGCCACCAGGCACCCAGACGCCTCCAGCACCGGCGCATACCCGGGCTGACGGCCATCACACCGAGAAGAGGGAGCGATGACGAGGACCGAAGGTACCATCCGGCTCACGCAGTACGCGCGGGGCGGCGGGTGCGCGTGCAAGATCCCGCCCGGCGAACTGGAGGACGTGGTGGCGGGGCTGGCCGTCGCGCCCAGCGCGTCCGGCGCGGAGGTGCTCATCGGCCTGGAGACCGGCGACGACGCGGCCGTGGTGCGGGTGCCGGACGACGGCCCGGCCGTGGTGGCGACGGCGGACTTCTTCACTCCCGTGGTGGACGACCCCTACGACTGGGGGCGGATCGCCGCGGCGAACGCGCTGTCGGACGTGTACGCGGTGGGCGGGCGTCCCCTGGTGGCGGTGAACCTGCTGGCGTGGCCGCGGGACGTGCTGTCGTTCGACCTGGCGCGGGAGGTGCTGCGCGGGGGGCTGGACGTCGCGGCGGAGGCCGGCTGCCATGTCGGCGGCGGCCACAGCGTGGACGACGCCGAACCCAAGTACGGGATGGCGGTCACGGGCATCGCCGACCCCGGACGGCTGCTGCGCAACGACCGGGGGCGCGCCGGGCTGCCGCTGTCGTTGACCAAGCCGCTCGGCGTCGGGGTGCTCAACAACCGGCACAAGGCGACGGGTGAGGTGTTCGCGGAGGCCGTGCGGACGATGGTCACGCTCAACAGGGACGCCTCGGAGGCCGCGCTCAAGGCGGGGGCCGAGTGCGCCACGGACGTGACCGGGTTCGGGCTGCTGGGGCACCTCTACAAGCTGGCGCGGGCGTCGAACGTCACGGCCGTCGTCGACGCCGCGGCCGTCCCGTATCTGGACGGCGCGTGGCAGGCGGTGCGGGACGGGTTCGTCAGCGGTGGCACGCGGCGCAATCTGGCGTGGGTCGACCCGCACACCGATTTCGGGAACATCGACGAGGAGACGCGGCTGCTGCTGGCGGACGCGCAGACGTCGGGCGGCCTGCTCGTCGCGGGCGAGATCCCCGGCGCGCCCGTGATCGGCGAGCTGGTCCCCCGGCGGGAGCACACGCTGGTCATCCGGTAGCGCGTCACACCTCGGTGCCGGTGGTGTCGGTGATGCCGGCGCGTTCGCGGTAGGAGCGGACCAGGGCCAGGGCCTGCGGGCCGCGCGGGCGGCGGCCCGGGCGGATGTCGCAGGTGATGGCCTTGGTCTCCTGAATGTGGGTGTTCGGGTCGAGCGCCATGTGAATCAGTTCGTTGGCGGCGTCGCCGGTGCTGTAGCCGTTCGGGCCCCAGTGGTAGGGCAGGCCGATCTGGTGCAGGGTCCGGCCGTTCACCGTCAGCGGCGTCATGCGCTCGGTGACGAGGACGCGCGCCTCGATCACGTTGCGGGCGGAGATGATGGTGGCCCAGCCCAGGTGTTCCAGGCCGCGTTCCCGTGCCAGCTCCGGCGACACCTCGCAGAAGAACTCGGGCTGGAGTTCCGCCAGGTACGGCTGCCAGCGCGACATGCCTCCGGCCGTGTGGTGTTCGGTGAGCCGGTACGTGGTGGCCACGTACGGATACACCTCCGACCCGACGGGCTGGTAGCGGTTGTCGGGGTGCGGGGGCGGCAGGTGCCGTACGGGGTTGCGCTGCTGCCCGTAGAACGGGTTGGTGAACGGCGAGTCCTGGGGTTCGTAGTGGGCGGGCAGGGGGCCGTCCACGAGTCCGCTGGGGACGTACAGCCACGCCTTACCGTCGGCCTGCATGATGAACGGGTCGTTGCCCGCGAGCGCGTCGGCGGCGCGCGCGTCCTCCGGGGGCTTGTAGTCGGGGGCCTTGTCGGGGACGAAGTCGGGCACGTCGTGGCCCGTCCAGCGGCCCTGGGAGGCGTCCCACCAGACGAGGGCCTTGCGTTCGCTCCACGGCCTGCCGTCCGGGTCGGCGGACGCGCGGTTGTAGAGGATGCGGCGGTTGGCGGGCCACGCCCAGCCCCATTCGGGGGCGACCCAGTTCTGGTCGCGGCCGGGCTTGCGGCGGGCGGCCTGGTTGACGCCGTCGGCGTAGACGCCGCAGTAGATCCAGCAGCCGCAGGACGTGGAGCCGTCGTCCTTGAGCTGGGTGTAGGCGCTGAGCGGACGGCCGTCGGCGGCACGGCCGTTGACCTCGGCGAGGACGGCCTCGGCGTCGGGTTCGGCGATCTCCCCCTTGACCGGGTAGTCCCAGGTCAGGTCGAGGACGGGACGGTCCATCTCGTCGGTGGACCCGGCGAGCTTGGCCCGGATGAGGCGGCCGAGGTGGTAGGTGAACCACAGGTCGCTGCGCGTCTCGCCCGGCGGTTCGACGGCGGCGTGGTGCCACTGCAGCATGCGCTGGGTGTTGGTGAAGCTGCCGTCCTTCTCGGTGTGCGCGGCGGCGGGCAGGAAGAACACCTCGGTGGCGATGTCCTCGGTGCGCAGCTCGCCGGTCTCGATCTCCGGGCCGTCCTTCCACCAGGTGGCCGACTCGATCAGTGAGAAGTCGCGCACGACCAGCCAGTCGAGGTTGGCCATGCCGAGCCGCTGCATCTTGGCGTTGGCGGATCCGACGGCGGGGTTCTCCCCCATGAGGAAGTAGCCCTTGCAGACGCCGTCGAGCTGGGCCATGACCGTTTCGTAGGTGCTGTGGGAGCCGGTCAGGCGGGGCAGGTAGTCGAAGCAGTAGTCGTTGTCGGCGGTCGCCGCGTCCCCCCAGTACGCCTTGAGCAGGCTGACCAGGTAGGCGCGCATGTTGCCCCAGAAGCCCTTCCGCGCCGCCTCGGCCTGCACGTAGGTGTCGAGGTCCTCGTGCGCGTGCGCGTGCGGCATGGGGATGTAGCCGGGCAGCAGGTTGAACAGGGTGGGGATGTCGGTGGAGCCCTGGATGGAGGCGTGCCCGCGCAGCGCCAGGATGCCGCCGCCGGGGCGTCCGATGTTGCCGAGCAGGAGCTGCAGGATCGCCGCCGCCCGGATGTACTGGACGCCGACCGTGTGCTGCGTCCACCCGACCGCGTAGGCGAACGCGGTGGTGCGGTCGCGACCGGAGTTGCTGGTGATCAGGTCGCAGACGGTGCGGAAGACGTCCTGCGGGACGCCGCACACGCGCTCGACCATCTCGGGGGTGTAGCGGGCGTAGTGCCGCTTGAGCAGCTGGAAGACGCAGCGGGGGTGCCGCAGCGTCGGGTCCCGTTCGGGGTGGCCCTCGGCGATGGAGGGACCGCCGGATCCGGCCGCCTCGCCGCGCGCCGCCTCGGCGACCTCGGGCTTGACTGCGCCCTGCGTGCGCCTGTCGTACTCCTGGTCGCGCTGCCCCGCGGCCGCCTGCATCTCCAGGCCCTCGTACTGCCAGGTGGCGTTGTCGTAGCTGCGGCTGTCGGGGTCGAAGCCGGAGAACAGGCCGTCCAGGTCCTCGGTGTCGCGGAAGTCCTCGCGCAGGATGACCGACGCGTTGGTGTAGGCGACGACGTAGTCACGGAAGTACGCGTCGTTTCGCAGGACGTGGTTGATGATGCCGCCGAGGAAGGCGATGTCGCTGCCCGCGCGCAGCGGCACGTGCACGTCGGCCATGGCGCTGGTGCGGGTGAACCGCGGGTCGATGTGGATCACCTTGGCGCCGCGCGCCTTGGCCTCCATCACCCACTGGAACCCGACCGGATGGCACTCGGCCATGTTCGAGCCCTGGATGACGATGCAGTCGGCGTTCGCCAGGTCCTGCTGGAAGGTGGTGGCGCCGCCGCGTCCGAACGAGGTTCCCAGACTGGGAACGGTGGAGGAGTGTCAAACGCGCGCCTGGTTCTCGATCTGTATCGCGCCCAGGGCGGTGAACAGCTTCTTGATGAGGTAGTTCTCCTCGTTGTCGAGCGTGGCGCCGCCGAGGCTGGCCACGCCCAGCGTCCGCCGCACCCGCTTGCCGTCGACCTCCCACTGCCAGCCGGCGCGGCGCGCCTCGATCACCCGGTCGGCGATCATGTCCATGGCGGTGTCGAGGTCCAGGTGCTCCCAGTCGGTGCCGTAGGGGCGCCGGTACAGCACCTTGTGCTCGCGGGCCGAGCCGGTGGTGAGCTGGAGGCTGGCCGAGCCCTTGGGGCACAGGCGGCCGCGCGAGACCGGCGAGTCGGGGTCGCCCTCGATCTGGGTGACCTTGTCGTCCTGGACGTAGACGTTCTGCCCGCAGCCGACCGCGCAGTACGGGCACACCGACTTGACCACGCGGTCGGCGGTGTTCACGCGGGGGTCGAGCCGTTCGCTGCGGCGGCTCTTGGCCGCGGCGCCGCGTCCCAGCGGGTCGTCGCCGGTGAGCTGCCGGTAGACCGGCCAGGACTCGATCCATGTGCGGACGCCCATGTCAGTCCTTTTCCGTCCTTTCGTCGGTCTGCTGCCTGTTACCCCTGCCGGGCGGACGAAAACCCCCGGCTTTCCAGGCGTTCCCGTTGCGGGACGACGGTGTACTTGGGGTCCTGGGCGGACGCGACGCCCGCGTGGAAGACGCCGAAGCGCAGCGTCGCCGATCCGGCGATCAGCGCGGCGCCCGCCGCCGCCGACAACGCCCTGGACCTGACGGCTCCGGACAGCACGGCCAGCCCCGCGCCCGCCGCCGTCAGCGCCTCGGAGGCGCGCATGAGACGCCCCGCCCTGCCCTGCTCCAGGGGCTCGGCCGCCAGCCCCATGCGCCGCTTCATCACCTGCGTCACCCCGAGTTCCGCGGCGGCGCCGAGGACGCCGGCGCGCCGTGCGGGCTCGGCGGGGGCGAAGATCAGGCCGAGGCCCGCCGCGGCCGCCGCGCCGGACCCGGCGAACAGGAACGGCATCTGCCGGTACCCCTCGTGCCACGACGGCACGGCGGTGTCGCACACGAGCACCGCCGTGTAGGTGGTGACGCCGGGGCCCAGGACGGCCGCGCCCGCCGTGGCCAGCGAGCCCAGGCGCGGGAACCGTCCCGTCACCTCCGTCACGGCGGCCGCCCCGGCCAGCGGCCCGTAGCCGAACAGCAGCCACGACCCCATGCTCATCGGGGAGGTCGGCTTGGCCACGCGCAGCATGTTGAGGAAACGCGCGGGCCGCCCCAGGTCGTGGACGAGCGCGACCAGCGACAGGGAGATGGCGCCGAGCGCCCCCACCTTGGCGGTGCGGGCAAGCGCGCGCTGCCCTGTGGCGTGGGCGCCTGCGGCGAGCAGCGAGGAGCCCCCGGCCAGGCCGCCGAGGAACAGGTATCCGGCGATGTCGAGCGGCTTCCACACGGGCTTGTTCAGCACCGGCATGCCGTAGTAGGAGGTGAAGTGCGCCTCCGGCACCATGACCTGTTCGCCGCGCCGCCTCCTGCCGCGCCTGCGTCCCCTGCGTTCCGTGCCTTCCGCCTGCGTCATCGCGACCTCCGGCCCGCCCGCACGAAGCAGGCGGCCACACCCGCCGCCATCGTCACCGCCGCCACGGCGGCGTGCCGCCACATCGACGGCAGGTCCCGGGTGGTCACCACCGGGTCGGGCGGCAGCCCGTACACCTCGGGCTCGTCCATGAGCAGGAAGAACGCGCCGGCGCCGCCGACGCCGTCGTCCGGGTCCTCCCCGTACAGGCGGGCCTCGGGCTGGCCGGCGTCGTGCAGGGCCTGCACTCTGGACTCGGCGCGTTCACGCAGCTCGTCCAGCGGGCCGAACTGGATGGAGTCGGTGGGGCACGCCTTGGCGCAGGCCGGTTCCATGCCGACGCCCAGGCGGTCGTAGCACATCGTGCACTTCCAGGCGCGTCCGTCGCCCTTGCGCTGGTCGATGACCCCGTACGGGCAGGCGGGAATGCAGTAGCCGCAGCCGTTGCAGATGTCCTCCTGGACGACGACCGTGCCGAACTCCGTACGGAACAACGACCCGGTGGGGCACACGTCCAGGCATGCCGCGTGCGTGCAGTGCTTGCACACGTCCGACGCCATGAGCCAGCGCATCCCGGTCCCCGCGCCGGCCTGCAACTCGGACCCCGCGTCCGCCTGCAGCTCGGTCCCCGCGTCGGCCTGCAACTCGGACCCCGCGTCCGCCTGCCCCGCCGCCTCGAACACGTCCACCGGCTTGCGCTGCTCGATGAACGCCACGTGCCGCCACGTGTCGGCCCCCAGGCCCTGGGTGTTGTCGTACGACATCCCCGTCAGCAGCAGCCCGTCCTCGGGGACGGCGTTCCACTCCTTGCACGCGACCTCGCACGCCTTGCACCCGATGCACACCGACGTGTCGGTGAAGAAACCCACACGGGGGCGCTCGCCGGTCTCGGTCATGGCGTCGGAGTCCCCTCCGAGCGGCACCCCAAACGCCTGATGTGACCGAAAAGACATGATCACGGGCGGTGTCGCGGCTACAGTCGGGTCAAGAACGGTCCAACGCCATGACGGGAGGGCCTCCCGATGCCCGAGGACACCGGCATCGCCCGGGTGCGGCCGGCGCCATGAGCACGTCCACCCCCGAGCCCGGCACCTTCGAGCCCCCCGCGTCCGAGCCCGTGGTGATCGACGGCGGCGACCAGTCGTGCACCCGGCTGCTGCTCCAGCTGCGCGGCCGGCTCGCCGCCCTTCCGGCGGGGACGATCGTGCACCTGCTGGCGTCCGACCCGGCCGCGCCCGTGGACCTGGCCGCCTGGTGCCACCTGACCGGTCACACCTACCTCGGCCCGCTCCCCGACAGGCCCGGCACCCCCGGCTACGCGTTGCGCGTCAGCGCCTCCCCCCGCCCCACGGACCCCAAGTCCCCCTGGCGCCCGGCGACCACGGACTGACACAGGGCACGGCGGCCCTCCCCACCCGGGGCGGGGACGGCCGCGCCCTCACTCCGGCCGGGCATCGTCGGCCACTCGCCGGGCGAGCACCCTGTAGGCGTTCGACCGGTTTCCGCGCCGGATGACGGGCAGCAGCAACTGGTCGGTCACGGCGGCGGCGAACATCAGCGGGCCCGCCGCCACGTACACGGCGGTCCGCGCCGCCCCGCGCAGCCGCCGGGCGCGCGGGTCGCGCCAGGGCTTGCCGGGGTCCGGGACGATCCGGTGCGCCAGCAGCATCACGATCATCAGCAGCTCGACCGGCTGGTGCGCGGGGCCGCGTTCGACGGCGACCGCCCGGAAACCGCGCTCCTCCAGGCCCCGGACGAGGTTGCCGACCGTGACGAAGTGCAGGTGCTGGGGCTGGAACCAGGCGTGCCACCAGCTGCCCGCCAGCCGTCCCAGGGGCCACTCGGGGTCGGGGACCTCGATCAGCAGGTGCCCGCCGGGCGCCAGCACCCGGGCGGCCGCGTCCAGCTCCGCGTGCGGGTCGACGGTGTGCTCCAGGTAGTGGTGCATGCTCACCACGTCGTACTCGCCGGCGAGCTTGTCGGCCAGGTCGGGGAACAGGCCCAGGTAGGCGTGGTCGACCCAGCCGCGCCGTTCGGCCTCCTGGATGGACACGCCCATGTCGAGCCCGTCGAAGCGGGTGTCCGGCCAGACGTCGCGGGCGGCGTTGCAGAAGTGGCCGTGCCCCGCGCCGACGTCCAGCCACGCCCTGGGTTCGGCGTGGCCGCGCAGCATCCTGGCGCGGTCCCGGTAGTGCGGGCCCGCCAGGCGGAACCCGCGTTCGACCTCCGGGCCGCCGGAGCCGTCGTAGAAGTCCCGGTAGTAGAAGTCCAGGCCGGTGACGTTGAGCCGGGGGTTCTGGAAGACGTGCCCGCAGGTCCCGCAGCGCTCCAGGACGAACCTGCCCGGCCGGTGGTGCTGACGGTCGCCGCTGGTCAGCAGGTGACGCAGGTCGCCGCCACCGCACCAGGGGCAGTCGGCGCGGCGCTCCTCGAAGAACCGGTCGACGCCCTGCGCCAGGTCGGCGGCGTACTCGGCGCGCAGGGCGGGCAGCTGCGGGTCGGGGTCCTCGCGTTGGGCGGCGACGCGCAGCCACCGGAAGGGCGCGGCGACCGGACGGGACAGCGCGAAACGGCGCCGGTCGTGGGGGCGCAGCGGGGTTCCGGCGGTCGCCAGGTACGGCTGGGCGCACGCCGCGGCGAGCACCGCGAGCGCGGCCGCCGCGTCCCACCTCGCGGAGCCGCCGCGTCCACTCAGGCAGCGCGCCAGCGCGGCGCCCAGCGCGCCGAGCCCGAGGATGTTGCCGGTCAGGTAGACGGGCAGGTCGCTGGGCCAGCGGCGGCGCAGGATCCGGCGGCGGTCGGCGGCCGTGCAGCCGACCGGCGTGATGCCGGGGACCACGCACAGGTCGGTCGCGGTGGGGGCGTAGCACTTGAGGCGGGCGATCAGCTCGTCCATCTCCGCGGGGCTCAGCCCCTCGAACCGGGAGATCCCGGCCCGCTCCGCCACGTCGGAGTCGACGAGCACGGCGTGCGCGCCTCCCCCGCCGACCGCCAGGCGCGACCACCGGTACGTGGCGGGATCGACGCGCCGTGCCAGCTCCAGCGCGCGGAGGCTGTCCAGCCCGGACGGCACGAGGTCCAGCACCCGCAGCCCGCGGCTCCGGGCGTGGGCGGCGGCGGCCCGGCGGGTGGCGTCGTCCAGGCGCACCCCCTCGGCCGTGACGAAGCGGTGGCCGTCGGAAACGTCGGAGGGGGCCTCGTCACCGGACGGCGGCGGTGTCAACGGTGTCAGCTTCGAGGTCCTCGACCGTCGCCACAGCGCGTCCGCCGTGAACCCGGCCGCGGTCAGCAGCATGATCGATCGCAGTCGCATGTCGGTCCCTTTCGCGGGGGCTCGGGGCGGAGCCGGAGGCGCGTCCGCCCCGATGCGAGACCAGCTCGGCTGTGCAGATCATCCGCCTGTGGTTACCGGGCCGTAATACGGCCGATGCCAAACTCCGCGCGCCGGCTCCTCAGTTGGGTGAGTGTCCGGACGGGCGCCGTCCGCGTACCGGCGGGAGGCATGTGCGACGCGACCGCCGCCAGTCGGCCCGCTGACAAGAACCCGCGCCGACGTTGTCATCCGCGGGCGATGGCAGCCGCGCCGATCCGTCCTAGGGTCGCACCGCCAGTTCCACGGCTTCCGGAGACCAGCATGCGCACTGCCCGGTTCCTTCTCCTCACAGCGGTCTCGGCCGTGACGGTCGGCACGGCCACGACGGTGGCGGCCGCCCCGGCACCGCCCGCGTCCGCCGCCGCTCCCGCCGGGGCGCCCGCGGCCGTTCCGGCGGACGACGGCGCCACCGTCACCGCCGAGGAACAGTTGGACGAACGCACCTACGACCTGACCGTGTCGTCGCCCGCCCTGGGCCAGTCGGTCAAGGTGCGGGTGCTCGTCCCGGACGGGTGGTCGCGGGACGCCGTACGCACCTGGCCGGTCGTCTACGCCTACCACGGCGGCCGCGACACCTACGTGTCCTGGACGCGCAGCACCGACATCGAAGAACTGTCGGCGCGCCATGACGTGATGGTGGTCATGCCCGAGTGCGCGGACGGGGCGTTCACCGACTGGTGGAACTACGGCAGGGGCGGCACGCCCAGATGGGAGACCTTCCACACCCAGGAGGTCCTCCAGCTGATGGAACGCAACTACCGGGCCGGCACGACGCGCGCGGCGATGGGCATCTCGTCCGGCGCGACGGGCGCGACGACCTACGCGGCCCGCCATCCGGGCATGTTCCGCTACGCGGCGGCCTCCAGCGGCATCCAGCACATGACCAGGCCCGGCGTTCCCACGGCGGTCATGTTCACCCAGGCGTTCTTCACCGACACCGGCGACCCGCTGCGCGTGTGGGGCGTCCCCGGGATCGACGACGCCAACTGGCGGGCGCACGACCCGTACGAACTCGCGGCCAATCTGCGCGGCACCGGGCTGTACGTGTCGTCCGGCACCACGGGGCTGCCCGGCGAGTACGACGACCCGGCTCCATGGGAGCGGCTCATCGTCCAGTCCCAGGAGGTGCTCACCGGGGTGACGTCCCGGGACTTCATCGACCGTCTGCGCGCCCTCGGCATCCCGGTGACGTCGCACATCTACGGCAACGGCTGGCACGACTGGGCGACCTGGCAGCCGGAGATGCACCGGTACTGGCCACTGATGATGACCGCCTTGGGCGTCGCCGGTTGACACGCATTGGATCGGCCAGGCACGCGATGTCGCGTTCGTGCGGGGTGAGGGGTCCGCCCGCCTCCGCCGCGCCCGTGGCGAAGCCGCCGCGGACGACCACCCGGCAACGGATTAATCAGGAGGACGCGTCGGCGGCCACGCGAAGCACCGTGCGGACCTGGGTGATGATGTCGCGGCGGTTCTGCTCGAACGTCGGGTCGGTCACGGCCTCGTTCTGCCCGAACTCCAGCACCGGCGTGTGCAGATGCCCGCCCGGAGTGTCGAGGCCGAGACGGTCGCGCAGCAGCGTGGCGCGGTAGGCGATCTCGTTGGACAGGTAGTTGCCGCCGCCTCCGGCCCGTGCGGTGGACCCTTCGGTGGGGCCGTCGGGCCGCACGACGGGTGTGGTGCCGCCGGCCGGGATCTCGGTCACCTGCGTGTTGTCGTAGACCGGGAAACGTCCCGTCCGGGCCGCGGTGATGGCCTTGTACGGCAGCGTCGTGGTCGTCCACTGCGGCTGCGTCCCCTTGACGGGGATCATCTCCAGCTTGGAGACGTTCTCGTTGTCCGGCGATCCGCCGCGCCAGGCGCCGTTGTAGCGTTCGACGTCGAAGCGTCCGACGCGGCCCTGGCTGACGGTCGTGAACATGTCGACGCGCGGCAGGTGGGGACGCAGCGTCCGCTCGACCGTGCCGTCGGCGAAGTCCCGCCACCGCACCGGGAACACCGCCGTCTCGATCCGCGCGGGGCCCGCCGCCGTCCGGATGAGCGTGCCGTCCAACGCCAGCGCGGACGCCCCCGAGGGGTTGCCGATGCGGATGTCACGGTCGAGCGTGAACGGGTCGAACCCCGTGACCAGGATCTTCCGCACGCCCTTGGGGAAGCGGATCGAGTCCTCGCCGCGGGACGCGGTCTCCAGCCGGTCGATCAGCCGGTTCCGGGCGTCGCCGGGCAACGCGAAGGACGGCTGCCAGTTCCGCAGCTCGCGCGTCATGCCCAGCCGCGCCCAGTACAGGGGCCGGTCGTCCTCGCGGGCGAGGCCGTCGGCGGGTCCGCGGCCCTGCGCCCGGTCGACCGCGCGCCGCCACAACCGGTCCCCGTGGCGGGCGACGACCCGTTCGGCCTCGCCGTAGGTGCGGACGTCGCGCAGCGCACGGGTGAACTTCGCC
Organism: Actinomadura miaoliensis; assembly: GCF_039536785.1. Lineage (NCBI taxonomy): Bacteria > Bacillati > Actinomycetota > Actinomycetes > Streptosporangiales > Thermomonosporaceae > Actinomadura > Actinomadura miaoliensis. The sequence goes on along the minus strand of NZ_BAAAZG010000030.1, from coordinate 54,966 downwards.
GTCACGTCGTCGAATCCGCTGAGCCGGAGGATCTCCTGCGGCACCGCCCTGGCGAGCCGCTGCTCCTCGACCGTCGCCGTCTCACCGTGGGCCGGGACGGCCCCCGCCCACGTCACCGCAGCGACGACGACCGCCGAGACCCACGCCACGCGCATCGCGCACCCTCCCTGGAAGATCGACGGCCATTGTCGAAACCGTCCGGTCGCCCCGGCAACGGTGGAATGTGCCGAACCCGTCCGGCCCCGGCCGTCACTCCTGCGCGACGGCCGGGGCGGGGCGGTCAGTCCGACTCGATCTCCAACGCGGCCACCCGGGACCGCGCCGTCGCCATCGCCTCGTGGTAGCGGCTCTCCCAGTCCGGATCCGCGTCGGGGATCTCGGCGACGACCTGGCGTCCCAGTTCGGTGACCTGGTCCCCGGAGCGGGACACCCTGCGCACCACGACGACGGTGACGCCGCCGTCGGTCTCGGTGTGGGGCTCCCACCGCGGCGGCGTCGCCGCCCTGGGCCGCCCGCCCGTCACGCCGTACCAGAGCAGCAGCACGATGGCCGCGAGCAGCACCAGCGCGCCCAGGATGAGCAGAATCCGCACGGTCGCCTCCCGGTGACGTCGATCAGCGGCGGCCCGTCCCGTACAGGGAGCCGTTGGGGTTGCCCGGCGCGTACACGGTGATGCCCTGCGGCAGCGCCTTGAGCTCCTCGATCCGCGCGCACGTCGGGCACTTGTTGTACCCGTCCTGCCGGGCCTTGTTGGCCTGCGCCTCGGCCTGCGCCGACGCCACCTTGGCCTGCGCCTCGCTGACCTGCGCGAACGCCGCCTGCGCGCGGTCCACCGCCTCCTGCACGCGGGCGGGCAGCGTCACCCGGACCAGGTTGAAGTGCAGGTTGGTGAGGAACTTGCCGCCGAGGGTGTTCTCCAGGTCGGTGGCCAGGCTGGTGTTGATCGCGGTCTGCACCTTGGCGATGTTGGCGTTGTTGCTCTGCGCCTGCGGCAGGCCCGTGTTCGGCCGCTTGGCGGCGGTCGTACCGGTGTTCTGCACGAGCGCGCAGGACGACACCAGCTCGGCGCACCGGAAGCTGTTGATCTGCGTGCGCAGGTCGTTGTCGATGACCGGCCGGACGATCTGGTGCAGGAACGCCGACCAGCCCTCGTCGCCTTCCCAGGCGAAGTGGCTCTTGCCGTCGGGGCCGCGGAACTTGCGGGTGCCGAACTTGTCGTCGAACTTGCGCAGCGCGTCGTGGTCGAGGTTGAGGGTGAAGTACAGGACGCCCTCGATGCCCATGTTGACGCCGTCGCTGCTGGGCACGGTGACGACGTCGACGTTGCGCTGGTCGCTGTCGCCGGCCTTGGCGGTGATGGTGTAGAAGCGCTGCTGCGCCGGGTACCGGTGGATCTTCGACCACCAGCCGGTCCAGGTCCGGCTGGACGCGGGGTCCACGACCTGGCGGATCTTGTTGTCGTCGAAGAACCCGCCGTTGCGGACGACGGCGACCTCACCGCCGCCGGTGCGCTCGAAGCTGCCGAGCAGCCCCTTCAGCAGCGGAAGCCCGACCACGGCCAGCACGACCGCCAGCGCGATCGCGCCTCCCCGCGACATCCGCCGCCCGCCCCGCTCCGCCGTCCCAGTCCTCGCCCCTGCCATGATCTCTCCGTCCGTCCCGGCCCACGCCGATGATCAGCAATTGGTGCCAATAGGACGCAGATCACGTTCATCCGGTTTGCCGCGAACGGAAGCAACTCCCCCGACTCAGGCCAGGAGGTTGCGTAGGGCCGGGTAGACGTTCACGGCGTTGCGGCCGTGGATGAGGGAGATGGTCTCGTCGTCCAGGTTGAGGGCGGCGATGGCGCGGGCGTTGCGGGCGACGCCGGGCATGCCGGGCCAGTCGGTGCCGAAGATGAACTTGCGGGCCAGGCGGGACAGGTCGTGGCGGGCGTAGTACTCGGGGAGCCTGCGCGGCGGCAGGCCGGACAGCTCGATCCAGACGTTGTCGCGGGACAGGGCCAGGAACGCGGCGGCGTCGTACCACCAGCCGCGGCCGCCGTGGGCCAGGACGATGGTCAGGTCGGGGAAGTCGCGGAGCACGTCGTCGAGCAGGATCGGGTCGGCGAACTTGTTGGACGCGCCCGGGAACGTGCTCGTCCCGCAGTGCACGATGACGGGGATGCCCGCCTCGCGGCACACGTGGTACGCCGGGTAGAGGGCGTTGTCGGACGGGCTGAAACCGCCGTGCACCGGGTGCAGCTTCAAGGCGATCGCGCCCAGGTCCAGTTGCCGGGACAACTCCGCGTCGATCGGGTAGTGCAGGTGCGGGTTGACGTTGGCGACGGCGCGGAAGCGGCGCGGGTTGTGCTTGACCAGCGGCAGCACGTCCTCGATCGGCTGGGTGCCGGTGGCCTTGGGGCTGTACTCGCTGAACAGCAGCGCCGCGTCCACGCCCTCGGCGGCGAAGTGCGCGTCGAACCGTTCCGGGATGGGGGTTCCGTCGTCGTCGTAGAGGTCGGGCCAGGGGTTGGCGCGGCCGAACTCCTCGGCCCAACGCCGCCACGCGGGGCTCAGCGTGGGCAGGCGCGCGGCGTGCACATGCGCGTCGACGAGCAGCCGGCCGTCCAGCATCCGTCCTCCTGTAGGTGGGCCGTATCCGTAGGCTAGGTGGCGACTATTCCCTCGTCGGCGGCGGGTACAACGTCGGCGGGCCGCGGCGCGGCGGAGGCGCCCGCGAGGCGTTCGCGGGCCGTCTCGCGGACGGCGAAGCGGCGCAGCTTGCCGGTGGCGGTCTTGGGGATGACGTCGACCACCAGCACGTGGCGGGGGCGTTTGAACGCCGCCAGCCGCTCCCGGCACAGGGCGATCAGCTCGTCCGGGTCCACCGTGGCGCCGGGGGCCGGGACGACGCAGGCCACGGGCTTGTCCAGGCCGTTCTCGTCGGGCACCGCCACCACCACGACCTCGGCGACCGACGGGTGCCGGGCGAGCACCTGCTCGACCTCGGCGGGCGACACCCAGATCCCGCCCGCCTTGATCATGTCGTTGGAGCGGCCGAGGCAGGTGTGGTAGCCGTCGTCGTCCACCACGTACTTGTCGCCGGTGCGCAGCCATTCGCCGTGGAAGGCGCGGCGGGTGACGCCGGTGCGGCACCAGTAGCCGGTGGTGAGGGAGGGCCCGCGCACCAGCAGGTCGCCGGGCACGCCGGGCGGCACGTCGGCGCCGTGCTCGTCGACGACCCGCACCTCGTAGCCGGGGACGGGCATGCCGGACGTGCCGGGCCGTACCCGGCCGGGCCGGTTGGACAGGAAGATGTGCAGCGCCTCGGTCGACCCGATGCCGTCGAGGATCTCCACGCCGAACCGTTCGGTGAACCGCCGGTACAGGTCGGCCGGGAGCGCCTCCCCCGCCGACACCGCCAGCCGTACCGAGGCGAACGTGTCGGACGGCAGGTCGGAGGCGAGCAGCGCGGCGTAGAAGGTGGGGACGGCGAAGAACAGCGTGGGCTCGTTCTCGCGCACCCGCTCGGCCACGGAGGCCGGGGTGGGACGGGCCGGGTCGAGGATGGTCGTGGCTCCCGCCGACAACGGGAAGAAGCCCGAGTTGCCCAGCCCGTAGGCGAAGAACAGCTTGGCGACGGAGAAGCAGCGGTCGTCGGGGGTGATGCCCAGCACCTGGGCGGCGTAGGTCTCGGCGACGTGCCGCACGCTCGCGTGCCGGTGCATGGCCGCCTTGGGCGTGCCGGTGGTGCCGGAGGTGTAGAGCCAGAACGCCGGGGACTCGTCCCAGGTGTCGTAGGGGGCGGTGTCGTGGCCTTCGCCGCCGGCGAGCAGCTCGTCCCAGTCGATGGGCCGCACGCCGGGCGGGACGTCCGGCTTCGCGCCGTCGGTCAGCACCACGGACGTCACCTCGGGCGCCATCGGCAGCGCCTCGGCGGCGGCGTCGGCGAACTGCGGCGACACCAGGAGCGTGCGGGCGCGCGAGTCGCGCAGCAGCGCGGCCAGCTCGTCCCCGTGGTACATGGTCGACACGGGCACGGGGACGGCGCCGATCCGCATCCCCGCCAGCAGCGCGACGAGCAGTTCGGGGCCGTCGGCGGCGAACAGCACCAGCCGTTCCTCGGGCCGGACCCCGGCGGCGCGCAGCCCGGCGGCGGCGCGCCGGACGAGGGCGGCGAGCCGGGCGTAGGTGAGGGCGCCGCCCGGCCCGGCGACGGCGATCCGGTCGCCGTGGCCGAGCTCGACCTGCCGGTCCACCAGGTAGCGGCAGGCGTTGAAGGGTGCGGGACCGGTTCGGGGCATGGACTCGGGCATGGTCGGCTCCAGCGTCCGCGCGGTCAGGAGAGGTGGACGTACTCGTACTCGAAGGGCTGTCCGTTGATGCCGGAGCGGGGCGGTGCGACCCAGCTCGCGATCTTGCCGGGTTCGTACACGGGACGCATCAGCGACCGCACGTACGCCTTGTCCTCCTCGGTGGGCAGCCAGTCGTCCCGCCGGGCCGCCCAGTCCTCGGCGCTCATCAGCCGCCCGTCCGGGGAGAGGTGGTGCCCGGCGAACGCGCCGACGTGCCGGTTGAACCCGACGTGCGGCAGGCGCAGCCGCAGGTCGACGCCCGCGTTCTCCAGGATGCGGTTCCACCGGTTCATGCCGCTCTGGCAGTCGGCGACGTACTCGCAGCGCAGATCGTGGTTGAGCGCGACCAGCGCGGGCGTCTCGACCTCCACGACGCGTCCGTCGCGGACCTGGGCGACGGCGGCGACGTCCTCGGTCAGCAGGTGGTCGTCCTTGCGGCGCTCCTCCTGCCAGCGTCCCTTGAGCCCGCCGGTGAAGTAGTTGGCGACGTTGGTGGAGGTCTCCGAGCCGAACAGGTCCAGCGAGACGCTGTAGTGGAAGTTGACGTACTTCTGGACGATCTCCAGCGGGATGCCGCCGTACGGGCGCACGTCGTCGGTGTCGTGCTCGCGCATGAGCTGCGCGGTGCGCTCCACCACCCGGTCCACGCCGGTGGTGCCCACGAACATGTGGTGGGCCTCCTCCTTGAGCATGAACGCGCAGGTGCGCGACAGCGGGTCGAACGCGCTCTCCTTGAGCGTGCCGAGCTGGTACTTGCCGTCCCGGTCGGTGAAGTAGGTGAACATGTAGAACGCCAGCCAGTCAGGCGTCTCCTCGTTGAACGCGCCGAGGATGCGCGGGGAGTCGTCGCTGCCGGAGTTGCGCCGCAGCAGCGCCTCGGCCTCCTCCCGCCCGGTGCGGCCGAAGTAGGCGTGCAGCAGGTAGACCATCGCCCACAGGTGACGGCCCTCCTCCACGTTCACCTGGAACAGGTTGCGCAGGTCGTACAGGCTGGGCGCGGTCATGCCCAGGTGCCGCTGCTGCTCGACGGACGCGGGCTCGGTGTCGCCCTGCACGACGATCAGCCGCTGCAGGTCCGCGCGGTACTCGCCGGGCACCTGCTGCCAGACCGGCTCGCCCTTGTGCTCGCCGAAGGCGATGCGCCGGTCGGGGTCGCGTTCGGCCAGGAAGATCCCCCACCGGTACTCCGGCAGCGGCACGTGCCCGAAGTGGGCCCAGCCCTCGCGGCCGACGGACACGGCGGTGCGCAGGTAGACGTCCCTGGTCGGCAGCGCCGGGCCCATCTCGCCCCACCAGCGCAGGAACTTGGGCTGCCAGGACTCCAGCGCCCGCTGGAGCCGCCGGTCGCCGGACAGGTCGACGTTGTTGGGGATCCGCTCGGTGTAGTCGACGCTCGTGCTCATGGGTCACACCCGCTTCCGGTCGAGGACGGCCTTGCGGCCGGTTCCGTAGCTGCGCAGCGCGCCGTCGGGTCCGGCGGCGTTGGGGCGCTGGAAGATCCAGTTCTGCCAGGCCGACAGCCGGCCGAAGATCTTGGTCTCCAGGGTCTCGGGACCGGCGAACCGGTGGTTGGCCTCCATTCCGGTCAGCGCGTCGGGGCTGAGCGACGCGCGTTCCTCCAGGGCGATACGGACCTCGTCCTCCCAGTCGATGTCGTCGAAGGCGAAGGTCACAAGCCCCAGGGCGGCCGCTTTCACCGCGTCGACGCGCGCGCCCGCCTCGCCGCGCAGGCTCTCGGCCTTTCCCGGGGTGCCGTGGAAACGCGACTGGAGGCGGGTCAGGCCGTTGCCCATGGGGTAGGCGCCGAAGTTGGCGTCGCCGAGGACGATCACGGCGGGGTCGGCGTCGGGGTCCTCGTCCTCGAAGACGCCGTCGAGCATGTAGGAGCGGTCGCAGGCCAGGGCCAGCTCCAGCAGCGTCCCGGCGAAGCAGCTCCCGGGCTCGATCAGCGCGATCAGGCTGCGGCTGGTGACGTCCAGGCGCTTGAAGGTGCGCTTGGTGTAGTGGCGGATCTCGTTGACCAGCCAGTCGCCGGCGTGCTCGGCCAGCAGCGCGTCGTGGGCGAGGACGCGGTCGGCGTCGCCCACCGTCTTGATCACCCAGGTGCCGATCTCCAGCTCGTTGGTGCGCAGCCGCAGGATGAGGTCGTCCAGTTCCCGGGTGAACGCCAGCGGCCAGAAGGCGGCGCCCTGCGCGTGGATCCCGGCGAGGTCGGCGGGCGGTCCGGTGTCCGGGCCGCGCACGGTGAGGGTGGCCAGCCCGGCGGCGCGGTCGAGTTCGGCCGTCACGTACCGGTAGGTGATCGCGTCGGCGGTCTCCGTGCGTTCCAGCGGGGTCAGGGTGATGCCTTCGGCGTCCCCGGGCCGGGACGAGCGGGCCGCGGCCTCCTCGGCGCGTCGCCGCACCGTCTCCTCGAACCGGCTGCGCGGGACGGCCTCGTCCACCAGCCCCCAGTCGACGGCGGTGGCCCCGCGCACGCCCTCGGCCCGGGTGGCGAACACGTCGGCCAGGTCGCGGCGGACGCCGCGCTTGTCGACCACCCGGGTCAGCCCGCCGGTGCCGGGCAGCACGGCCAGCAGCGGAACCTCCGGCAGGGACACCGCCGTGGACCCGTCGTCGACCAGGATGATGCGGTCGCAGGCCAGCGCCAGCTCGTACCCGCCGCCCGCGGCCGTGCCGTTGACGGCCGCGATGTAGGTCTGGCCGGAGTTGGCCGTGGCGTCCTCGATGCCGTTGCGGGTCTCGTTGGTGAACTTGCAGAAGTTGACCTTCCACGGGTGGCCGGAGCGGGCGAGCATCCGGATGTTGGCGCCCGCGCAGAACACCTTCTCCAGCCCGCCGGTCAGCACCACGGCGCGCACCTCGGGATGCTCGAAGCGCAGCCGCTGGACGGCGTCGTACAGCTCGATGTCCACGCCCAGGTCGTAGGAGTTCAGCTTGAGCTCGTAGCCGGGGACCAGGCCGCCGTGCTCGTCGACGCGCAGCACGATCCGGGCGATCTCCCCGTCGATCTCCAGGGCCAGGTGCCGGTAGCCGGCGGGATGGGCGTCGAACGAGACCCGCGGCGGGTCGTGTTCGGTGCCCGGCTCGGCCGCCGCGGTGACGGACATGTCGGCGCCTCCTTCGAGTGTGTTCTCCCTCACTCTCATCTTTGACGTAATTCTGCAGTTACGTCAATACTGTGTAGCACGTTGGGGGCTGGGATACTTGGGGCCGCACCCGACCCCGCACCCGACCGAGGGAGGCTGGATGGCCACGACGGAGCCGGTGCTGTCCCGCCGGCACAACGTCGGCGGGACCAGTGCGCGCTCGCTGCTGCTCACCGTGCTCGGCGAGTTCGTGCTGCCGTCCGGCGAGCCGGTGTGGACCTCGACGCTGCTGCGCGTCCTGGCGGGCCTGGGCGTGGAGGAGAAGTCGGCGCGGCAGGCCGTCAACCGCACCGCCGCCGACGGCTGGATCGTCTCGGCACGCGACGGCCGCCGCGTGCGCTGGGACCTCACCCCGCCCGGCCGCCGCCTGCTCACCGAGGGCGCGCAGCGCATCTACTCCTTCGGCGCCGACCGCCGCGCCTGGGACGGCCGCTGGCTGATCGTCATGGTCTCGGTCCCCGAGACGCGCCGGCGGCTGCGCCACCAGCTGCACACCCGGCTCGCCTGGGCGGGTTTCGGCAACCCCACCGCGGGGCTGTGGGTCAGCCCGCATCCCGAGCGGGAGGCCGAGGTCAAGCAGATCGTCGGCGACCTCGGCCTGGAGGCGTCGGCGTTCTCGTTCACCGGCCCGTTCGCGGGCATCGGCTCCGAGGCCGAGCTGGTCGAACGCGCCTGGGACCTGGCCGAGGTCGACTCCCGCTACGCCGCGTTCCTGGACGAGTTCTCCGGCCTGCGCCCCGAGCCGGGCGACGAGACGCTGTTCGCCCAGGTCCGGCTCGTCCACGAGTGGCGCCGCTTCCCCTTCCTGGACCCCCAGCTCCCCGACGAGCTGCTGCCCCCCGGCTGGATCGGCCGCCGCGCCCGCCACCTGTTCGACGACCGCCACACCACCTGGCAGCACCCCGCCCGCGCCCACTGGCAGACCCTGGCCACCCGCCCCTGAGTCCGGCGGCGGACCGGGTCAGGGGGCCGCGGACTCCGGTGCGGGAACGGCGGCGAGACGCGGCAGCAGCCCGCGGCCGGCGCGCAGGCGGGCCAGGGCCCAGGCGGCGGCGACGGTGGCCAGGGCGCAGGCGGTCCCGGCGAGCATGAGGGCGGCGCGGGGGCCGAGCGTGTCGCACAGGTAGCCGAGCAGCGGGCCGCCGACCGCGCCGGACGCGGCGCCGACCATGCCCTGGGCGGCGATGACGCGGCCGCGCAGGTGGCCCGGGTTGTCCAGCTGGACGCGGGTGCTGACGGTGGTGTCGATCAGCACGGCGGAGGCGGCGACGGGCAGCATCAGCGCGCCGAAGGTCGCCAGGTTGGGCGCGGCGCCGCTGAGCAGCTGGCCGATCGAGCACAGGAACGCCGTCACCAGCAGCAGGCGCAGCGGCAGCCGGGCACGGGCCGCCGCGTACGCGCCGCCGAGGACGGTGCCGACCGCGAACGCCACCGACAGCGCCCCGTACCCGGCGGCGCCGCCGTGCAGCGGGCCCTGGCTCATGGCGGCCATGGTCACCTGGTAGTTGCGGCCGAGGCTGCCCAGCATGAACGCCAGGAACAGCGTCACCAGCATCCACGGGGTGCGCAGGACGTGCCGAAATCCCGCGGCGACGCCGCGTTCGGACGGCGCGCCGGGCGGCAGGACGTGCAGCTCGCGGGTGCGCATCAGCAGCAGCGCGACGATCACGGCGCCGAAGCTGGCGGCGTTGGCGGCGAACGCGCCGGGCACGCCCGCCAGCGGGATGACGACCCCGGCCAGGCTCATGCCGAGGATGCGGGCGCCCGAGCTGAGCAGCGAGCCCAGGGCCAGGCCGTTGGACAGGTCGTCCGGGCCGACCACCTCACCGCCGAAGCGGCCCAGCGCCGGGCTGGTCAGCGCGGTGACCATGCCGGAGACGAACGAGATCGCGTACAGGCCGGAGATGGAGCCCGGCGGCCCGGCGGCCAGCACGGCCAGCAGGGTGGACAGGCCCGCCTGGGCGATCTGCCCGGCCAGCACGACGCGGCGGGCGGGCAGCCGGTCGGCGATGACGCCGCCCCACGGCCCGAGCAGCATGGTCGGCAGGGCCTGCAGGACCAGTCCCATGCCGACGCTGGTCGCCGAGTGGGTGAGGGTCAGGATCAGCCAGTTCAGCGCGAGCACCTGCATCCACGTCCCGGTGACGGAGATGAGGTCCGCGACGGCCCAGAGCCGGTAGTTGTGATGGCGCAGTGAGCGCAGCATCGCCGGCATGTCCACGTCGTTCGCTCCTTGGTCGGGGGCACCAAGGACTGGAGAACGGCATGGGACTCGCTTTACCTTCCGAATTGACCGCCTTTATGACTAACGTCACGTTTAGCCGGTTATTTAATACCCGAATCCCCTTTCGCATGATTTGCCTGCTATATAGGCGTACCCGCCGACGACCTAGCCGGCCGCCGGCGGGTGCGGGCACGCGTAGGGCCGGACACCCCTGGTGAGGGTGCCCGGCCCGTTGTCAGCGCGTCACTTGAACGCGGGCATGATCTCGTCGGCGATCAGCCGCAGCTGGGTGTCCACGTCGGCGACGTTCTCGACGTCGCGGCCGGTGAACGACTTGACCAGCGCCGAGTCGGTGATGGCGCAGATCATGTGGTTGACGCCGGTCGGGGCGATGTCGCGCTGGATCTTCTCCAGCACCTCCTCCGGGGTGCCCGCGATGGACAGCTTCTCGGTGATCTCCGGGGTGGTCAGCTCGATGCCCTTGGCCAGGTCGCCCGCGCCGATCGCCTCGATGATCGGGGCCACGTCGGCGGGGCTGACGCCGTTGCGCTCCAGCTGCTCGGCGGGCATGGCCGAGGCGTACAGGCCGACCATGCTGCGCGCGGCCTGCTTGGCGGCCTCGGAGTCGCGGCCGACGGCGAACACCACCCAGGCGCCGATGTCCAGGGTCGAGGCGTCCTTGCCGGCGCGCTCGGCGCCGATCCGGAAGTGCTTGACCGCGTACTCGTACGCCTCGCGCGAGTAGCTGAGCGCGTGGTGCACGCCGTCGGACAGCTCACCGGCCGCCTCGAACGACTTGGGCCCGCGCATCGCGCCGATCTTCACCGGCAGCCGCTCCTGGACGGGACGGGCGAAGGTGAAGAGGCCGTCGTAGGAGTAGAACTCCCCGTCGCGGGTGATCGTGCCCTCGTCCAGCAGGGTGCGGACGACCTGCACGGCCTCCTTGACCCGGGTGAGCGGCTTGGTGCGGGTCCAGTCGATCTTGTACTGGGCCAGCACGCCGAAGTTGCCGCTGCCCAGCACGACCTCGGCGCGGCCGCCGGTCAGCTCGTCGAGGGTGGCGGCGGCCTGGGCGATGAGGGTGGGCTCGCGCAGGGTGACGGCCGACACCGACGGACCCATGCGGATCTGCGAGGTCTGGGCGGCGGCGGCCGCGAACAGCAGCCACAGGTCCTTGTGCCAGGGCTCGTCGGCGGCGTAGCAGGCGTAGAAGCCCAGCTCGTCCGCCAGCTTGATGGAGGCGAGGGATTCGTTCAGCGGGTAGTCGGGGAGCATGGCGTAGCTGAACTTCACGAGCGAAGCATCTCCTTCGATGTCTTCTCGGGGAAGGGACTGTGAGCGGGGGTTCGATGGTTCGGGGGGTTCGTCAGGCGGTACCTAGCCCTTGATCTCGGTCCACGCCTGCGCCCAGCGGTCGTAGTCGACGCACTCTCGTCCGTCGCCGCAGTTGGCGACGGGGGTCTTCCAGAACGCGATCTTGCGGTAGAACTCGGCGTCGCCGACGCGGTAGTCGTTGCAGAAGCCCTTGGCGGTGTAGCGGCACGCCTTGGGGTTGGCCGGGGCCTGTCCGAACCACTGGCCGACCTGGGCCTGCACCTTCGCCGTGGTGATCCAGTTCATCCACCGGTACATGCAGTTGGGGTGCTGCGCCTTGGACGAGATCATCCAGGTGTCCGACCAGCCGGTGGAGCCCTCGGCGGGGATGGTGGTGCCGACCGGCACCTTCTGGTCGCGGGCCAGGTTGGCGATCACCTGCCAGGCGGTGCCGGCGTGGGTGTCGCCGACCCGGTACGACTGGACCAGGTCCATGTAGCTGTGCCAGTAGCTGCTGACCTTGGAGCGCTGCTTGCGCAGCAGCTCCACCGCGGCGTTGAACTGCTTCTCGTCCAGCTCGTACGGGTCGGTGATCTTCAGGTCGGGCCGCTTGGCCTTGAGGTACAGCGCGGCGTCGGCGATGTAGATCGGCGAGTCGTAGGCGGTGAGGTTGGTGCCCGCCGGGGAGTTGTCCTCCCACACCACCCCCCACGACGTGGGCGGCTCGGAGAACTTGTCGGTGCGGTACATCAGCACGTTGGCGCCGTAGCCGTGCGGCACGCCGTACATCTGCCCGTTCACCGAGTTGTACGGCTGGTTCTTCAGGTACGGGGCGATGTCGTCCCAGTTGGTGAGCAACCCGGTGTTGACCGGCGCGACGTCGCCGCCGTACACCAGGCGCAGGCTCGCGTCGCCGGACGCCGACACCCCGTCGTACTGGCCGGTCTTCATCAGCGCGACCATCGCGTCGGAGGTGTCGGCCACCTTCGCGTTGACCTTGCAGCCGGTGGCCCTGGTGAACGGCGTGACCCAGTCGACGCGCGGGTCGCTGGAGCCGTCCTCGGCGTACCCGGCCCACACCACCAGGTTGACGCGGCCCTCGGTGGCGCCGATCGCCTGCTGCATCTGCACCTGCGGCAGTCCGCCGGACCGCTCGTCGCCGGACGAGCCGCTGCACGCGCCGGCGGTTGCGGCGGTCAGCACGGCGGCCGTCGCCACGGCCGCCAGCCGCCGTAGCGGCCGTCTCACCCGCGCCCCTTGCCTCGCCCGCGCAGCGGTCGGACGTTCGGCCTGGTCACGGGGCTGGAGCGAGGGCGCGGGGGACGCCGGACGCCTTGCCTGGGGACCCGGAGGCGGGCTCACATAGATCACGATCGGGTGATTCTAGGGGTCTCGGACCGTCTCACAAGGGGGATTCCGGCGGATTCATAGTTCATGTCACTTCTGGCCCCAAATCACGCTTCGCGGTAGTACCCTCTGCTGCGATCAGTGGCCGTCCCCTAACCGAGAGCTTCGTCGTGCGTGAATCCGACCGTCGAGCGGAACCGTCGTCCACCGGCCACCGGCGGCGCAGAGCAGGAACCGGACGTTTCCGGACGGTCCGCTTCAAGGTCGTCCTGCTGGTGCTGGTCTCGCTGGTGTCGCTGGGAGCGCTGTGGACTTTCGCCGCCAGCGTCACCCTGGGCGAGGGCCTGAACCTCCGCAAGATCGAGAGTGTTCAGGACCACTTCGAGTACCCGTCGGGCGCCCTGGGCAGTGCGCTGCAGGCCGAGCGCCGCGCCACCCTGGTGTTCCTGGGCAGCAGGACGCCGTCCGACCGTGCCGCGATGGAAGGCGTGCGGCTCATCACCGACCGGCAGGCCGAGGTGTTCCGCCGGCTGGCCGGCGACCAGGACGCCCAGCAGGCCGCGCCCGCGACGGCGCGCCGCCTGGCCCGCGAGATCATCAGCGGCCTGGACGGCCTGCCCGCCCGCCGTGGCGCCATCGACAACGTGCGCCTCGACCGCACCCGCGCCTTCTCCGAGTACACCCAGATCCTGGAGCGCATCGGGACGCTGCGCGGCTCGCTGTCCACCCTGGACAACCCCGAGGTCGCGCTGGACGCCCGTAACCAGGTCGCGCTGGCCCGCGCCCACGAGGTGCTGGCGCAGGAGGACGCGCTGCTCGCGGGCGCCCTGGCCGCGGGCCGGATGAACCGGGCCGAACACGCCGAGTTCGTCAAGCTGGTCGGCGCCCAGCGCACCATGTACGAGATGGCCGCCCAGGAGCTGCGGCCGTCCGAACGCACCTACTACCAGCGCGTCACCGCGACCCCCGAGTACGCCCGGCTCCGGGCGCTCGAGGACCGCTACGTCGACTCGATCCGCGGCCTGCGCGCCGCCGACGCCCCGATCTCGTGGAAGATCACCACCAACTCCAACCTGACCCGCCTGCGCGGCCTGGAGCTGTCGATGACCGCCGAGGCCGAGCGGCGCGCCGAGCCGATCGCCGACGCGATCCTGATGCGGGTCGCGCTGGCGGGCGCCCTGGGCCTGGTCGCGGTGGTCGCCTCGGTCCTGCTGGCCGTGTGGGTGGCGCGTTCGGTGCTGCGCGACCTGGCCGGGCTGCGGCGCGAGGCGCAGGATCTGGCCGACGAGCGGCTGCCCGGCGTGATCGCGCGGCTGCGGCGCGGTGAGAAGGTCGACGTGGCCGCCGAGGCGCCGCCGCTGTCGTTCGGCACCCCCGAGATCGACCAGGTGGGCCAGGCGTTCAACGCCGCACGGCGCACCGCGATCCAGGGCGCCGTCGAGGAGGCGGGGCTGCGCCAGGGCATCAGCCAGGTCTTCGTCAACCTGGCCCGGCGCAGCCAGAGCCTGCTGCACCGGCAGCTGAAGCTGCTGGACGCGATGGAGCGGCGCATCTCCGACCCCGACGACCTGGAGGACCTGTTCCGGGTCGACCACCTGGCCACCCGCATGCGCCGGCACGCCGAGGGTCTGATCATCCTGTCCGGCCAGGCGCCCGGCCGCGGCTGGCGCAACCCGGTCGCGGTGATCGACGTGGCCCGCGCCGCCGCGTCGGAGGTCGAGGACTACACCCGGGTCCAGGTGTCGCCGATGCCGCGCGCGTCGGTCGCCGGCGCGGCCGTGGCCGACCTCATCCACCTGCTGGCCGAGCTGATCGAGAACGCCACGATCTTCTCCCCGCCGCACACCACGGTCAGCGTGACCGGGCAGGCGGTGGCGCACGGGTTCTCGCTGGAGATCGAGGACCGCGGGCTGAGCATGAAGCCCCCGGAGCTGGCCGAGGCCAACGAGCGGCTGGCCAACCCGCCGGAGTTCGACCTGTCCAACAGCACCCAGCTCGGCCTGTTCGTGGTCGGGCGGCTGGCCCAGCGGCACGGCATCAAGGTGACGCTGCGCACCTCCCCGTTCGGCGGCATGACCGCGATCGTGCTGCTGCCCGAGGAGATCGTCGTGCACGAGGGCCAGGGCACCCCGGCGGGCGACGCGCCGTTCGCGCTGACCCGCCGCGCCGAGGACGCCCTGGTCACCGCGGGCGTCGTGCGCGGCCACCGGGAGCGGCCGGCGCTCACGGCGGGCGGCGCCGTCGGCGCGGTCGGGGGCATCGGCGCCCTCGGCGGCGAGCAGCCGAGCCTGGACGGGCCGCCGCCGCGGCCCACGCCCGACAACGCGCAGCCGCCGCGGGACGTCCCCGGGCGCGAGCAGCCGCCGCGGCACGCGCGCACCGTCCCGCCCGCTCCCGGGGCTCCCGGGGCGCCTCCGGCTCCGTTCGAGGATCCGCTGAACGACCCGCTGACCGGGCCGCTGCCCACGGTCGGGGCACCGGCCGCTCCCGCGCCGGAGCCGCAGTCCCCGGCGGCGCCGCCGCCGGACGCGTGGCCGGAACTGCCGCCCGAGACGCGGCCCGAGGCGCAGAAGGAGCCGCGGAAGGAGCCGCGGAAGGAGCCGCCGCCGCGGCGGCGTGCCAAGGGCGGCAGGCCCTCCCTGCCCAAGCGGGTCCGGCAGGCCAACCTCGCGCCGCAGTTGCGCGAGGAGACGGCGCCGCCGGCCGCGCCGCCCCCCGACCAGGGGCGCGTCCGTCCGGAGCGGTCCCCCGAGGCCGCCCGTGCCATGATGTCGGCGATCCAGCGGGGCACCAGACGCGGCCGGTCGGAGACCGCGGGCCCCGGTGAGGAGTCGTGACGGACGATGATCGGGCGGGACGATCACGAAAGCACCGAGTGGCTCGACGAGGAGGCGGGTCCTCTGGTGCGGGCCTACGCGCTGACCCGCGGGCGGGCGCGGCCCACCACCCAGGGCGAGGACTTCGAGATGATCGCGATCATCGCGACCGTCTCGACCCCCGCCTACGCCACGCCGGGGCTGGGCCCGGAGCACATGTCCATCCTGGAACTGTGCGTGCGGCCGCGCTCGGTCGCCGAGATCTCCGGGCAGCTCGGGCTGCCCCTGGTCGTGGTGCGGGTGCTGCTCGGCGACCTGCTCAGCCATCGCTTCATCGTGGTCCGGCGCCCCCAGCAGGAGCACCAGACCGTCACCGAGGAACTGCTCAGGGAAGTACTCCATGGACTCGAGGCGCTCTGACGCCGCCGCCGACATGCCCCTCGCGGTCAAGATCCTGGTCGCCGGGGGGTTCGGGGTCGGCAAGACAACGTTCGTCGGCGCCGTCAGCGAGATCCGGCCGCTGCAGACCGAGGAACTGCTCACCGAGCGCAGTGTCGGCGTCGACGACACCAGCGGCGTGGACCGGAAGACGACCACCACGGTCGCCATGGACTTCGGCCGCATCACCCTGCGCGACGGGCTGATCCTCTACATCTTCGGCACGCCCGGGCAGGACCGGTTCTGGTTCATGTGGGACGAGCTGTCGCACGGCGCGCTGGGCGCGGTGGTGCTGGCCGACACCCGTCGGCTGGCCGACAGCTTCCCGGCGGTGGACTACTTCGAACAGCGCGGGCTGCCGTTCATCATCGCGGTCAACCGGTTCGACGACGGCTACGACTACACCGTGGAGGAGATCCGCGACGCGCTGGACCTGTCGCCGCGCATCCCGGTGCTGCTCTGCGACGCGCGCAGCCGCGACTCGGCCAAGCAGGTGCTGACCTCGCTGGTGCGGTTCCTGATCAGCAGCCGCGGGGTGGAGCAGCCCGACCCGTCGGCGGTCGCGGGCACCTGACGCCCGGTTTTTCGGCAAAGATGGGCCTGTCCACGGCCGTGGGCGGGATGTCACTGTCTTCGGGTGCGAATCACACCCCTGCGTGCCCTCGTCCTGTCGTCGGCCGTGTCGCTGTCGGTGGTCGCCGTGCCCGGATGGGCGGCGGCCGCCGCGGCGCCGGGTGCCGCGACCGTCGTGCCGGTGCAGGTCACCGGTGAGCCCGGAAAGCGGTTCAACCTGATCGTCCTCGGGGACGGCTACACCGAGGCGGACATGGCGACGTTCCGCGCCGACGTCGACAAGCATCTGAACGTGCTGTGGAGCATCGAGCCGTTCAAGTCCTACCGCAGCTACGTCAACGTGTACCGGGTCGAGATCCCCTCCGCTGAGTCGGGCGTGAGCTGTGATCCCGACCTGGCGTCCCCGCGCAGGGAGACGCCGCTGAGGATGGCGTTCTGGGGCGGGTGCCGGCCGCAGGGGCCGCAGCGGCTGCTCACCCTCGACCAGACGGCGGCCACCCGGTACGCGGACATGGTCGCCGGGACGGGCTCGTCCAACCGGCAGATCCTGGCGCTGGGCAACAGCCGCACCTACGGCGGGGCGGGCGGCGCGTACGCCACCGCGTCCGGCGGCAACGCCATGTCCGCGCTGATCAGCCCGCACGAGCTCGGGCACTCGCTGGGCGGGCTGCAGGACGAGTACGACTACTACCAGCGCGGCGAGCCCGGCGGCACCTACACCGGCGCGGAGCCGGCCTCGCTGCACCACACGCTGCTGACCGAGGAGCAGATGCGGACGCGGCGCGCCAAGTGGTGGCGCTGGCTGGGCGAGCGCAGCGAGTCGGGCGGCACGATCGGCCGGTACGAGGGCGGGCTGTACTTCACCAGGGGCGTGTGGCGCCCCAGCGAGCACTCGATCATGAAGACGCTGGGCTACTACTTCGACCAGGTGGGCCGCGAGCGGATGACGCAGGCCGTCTCGCAGAAGGTCAGCCTGCTGCAGGACGCCACGCCCGCCGACCGTCCCGTGGGCGCCGACCGGGTGCTGTGGGTGGAGACCATGCACCCGGTGAGCCACGCCCTGCGCGTGACGTGGACGGTCGACGGCCGCACGGTGCGGGAGGGCGGCCACGACCTGGACCTTCGCCGCCTGCGCCTGCGTCCCGGCACGCACTCGGTGACGGTGACGGTCTCCGACCCCACCGGGTTCGTCCGCGACCCGGCGGTGCGCGACTCGCTGACGCGCACCCGCACGTGGACGGTGGACACCTCGCTCACCACGCCGCCGGACGGCACGCCCGACGGCCTCGCCGACAGCACGCCGGCGAACGTGCCGGTCGGCGCGCGGAGCGTCGTCTACGCCGAGACCACGCACCCGGCCAAGCGTCCGGTGAAGGTCCGCTGGACGGTCGACGGCCGTCCCGTGCGCGCCGACCGCGACCTGGACCTCAAGCGGTTGCGGCTGCGTCCCGGCACGCACCGGGTGACGGCCACGGCCGGTGAGACGACGCGCACGTGGACCGTCGACGCCACGCCGCCCGTCACCGGCTACGAGGTCTCCCGGCCCGCCGCCAAGCGGGGCGAGCACTACACCTTCGACGACCGTTTCACGTTGCGGCTGACCCCGAAGGACGACCAGGACGGTTATGTCGTGGGCGAGTTCCGGGTCGACGGGGACGGCTGGTTCACCTATTTCGGATGGCCGACCGACTCCAACGCGCCGTTCCTGTTCACGCCGGACGGCACGACGATCGACCACCTCGTCTACGGGAAACTGCCGCGCGGCAGGCACACCATCGAGTACCGGGCGATCGACGCGGCGGGCAACTACGGTTCGCCCAAGCGGTTCACCGTGACGCTGCGGTGACCGCGCCGAGAGGACGGCGCGTCGCGGCCACGGGGGGGGTGTGCCCACCGTGGCCGCGACGCGCGCCGTCGCTCCGGTTCAGGCGGCCGAGGCCGAGGACGGACGGGAGGGGCTGGGCTGCGGCAGCGGGGCCGCCGTCTCGCCTCTCTCAGCGCGGATCCGCCGCACGTGACGGTCCACCTCGTCGGCGACGTCGTCCTCACTCCACCCGAGGAACGGCGCGATCAGCTCGGCGACGGGACGCGCCGCCGCCTCCCCGCCGTCCCACTCCTCGATCGAGATGCGGGTGCGGCGGGCCAGCACGTCCTCCAGGTGCAGCGCGCCCTCGTGCGACACCGCGTAGACCGCCTCGGCCTTGAGGTAGTCGGCCGCGCCCGGGATCGGCTCGCCCAGCGCGGGGTCCGCCGCGACCAGTTCGAGGACCTCCCGCACGCACGACCCGTACCGCCGCAGCAGGTGCTCGACGCGCGCCACGTGCAGCCCGGACGCGGCGGCGAGCCTGCGGCGGTCGTTCCACAGCACCTCGAACCCCTCGGCGCCCATGATCGGCAGGCGTTCGGTGACCGACGCGGGCACGTTCTCCTCCAGGCCCCGCACGGCCGCGTCCACCGCGTCCTCGGCCATCACCCGGTAGGTGGTGAACTTGCCGCCCGCGACCACCACCAGGCCGGGCACCGGCTCGGCCACGGTGTGCTCGCGCGACAGCCGGGTCGTGTCGTCGGTGTCGCCCGACAGCAGCGGCCGCAGCCCGGCGTACACGCCCTCGATGTCGTCGTGCGTCAGCGGGACGCGCAGCCAGGCGTTGGCCTGCTCCAGGAGGTAGTCGACGTCGGCGCGGTCGGCGACGGGCTCGTCCGGGCCCTTCTCCCAGGGCGTGTCGGTGGTGCCGACGATCCAGTGCCGTCCCCAGGGGATGACGAACAGGACGCTCTTCTCGGTGCGGGTGATGAGGCCCGTGTCCATGGGGATGCGGTCGCGGGGCACGACGATGTGCACGCCCTTGGACGCCTGCACCGTGAACGCGGCGCGCGCGCCGGTCATCTTCTGCGCGCCGTCCGTCCACACCCCGGTGGTGTTGACGACCCTGCGGGCGCGTACGGCGATCTCCCGGCCGCTCTCCAAGTCGCGGACGGCGGCCCCGGTGACGCGTACGCCCTCGCGCAGGAAGCCGGTCACCTCGGTACGGGTCGCCACACGCGCGCCGTACATGGCCGCGGTGCGGGCCACCATCATCGTGTAGCGGGCGTCGTCGACCTGGGCGTCGTAGTACTGCACGGCCCCGACCAGCGCGTCGTGCCGTAGCGCGGGGGCCTGGCGCAGTGCCGCGCGCCGCGACAGTTGCCTGTGCCAGGGCAGTATGCGCGCGCCGCCCATCGTGTCGTACAGGGTCACCCCCGCGCCGACGTAGGCGCGTTCCCAGATGCGGTTGCGCAGCGGGTACAGGAACCGCACCGGGCGCACCAGGTGCGGGGCGAGGCGGCTGAGCAGCAGGCCGCGTTCGCGCAGCGCCTCGCGCACCAGCCCGAAGTCGCGCTGCTCCAGGTAGCGCAGGCCGCCGTGGATGAGCTTGCTGGACCGGCTGGACGTGCCCGACGCCCAGTCGCGGGCCTCCACCAGCGCGACCGACAGGCCCCGCGAGACGGCGTCCAGCGCGGTGCCGACGCCGACGATGCCGCCGCCGATCACCAGGACGTCGAACTCCGTCCCGCCGAGGTCGTCCAGGACCTTCTCGCGGTACCCCGGTCCGAGGGCTATGGATGTCACGTGTCGCTCCCGATCAGACGTCTCAGATCTCGACCCAGTCGAGCGTGCGGGCCACGGCCTTCTTCCAGCCGGCGTAGCCCTTCTCGCGGCGCTCGTCGTCCCACTCCGGCAGCCAGCGGGCGTCCTCCTGCCAATTGCTCTCCAGCTCCGCGGTCGACTTCCAGAACCCGGTGGCCAGGCCCGCGGCGTAGGCGGCGCCGAGCGCGGTAGTCTCGGCGACGACCGGCCGGGAGACGGGCACCCCGAGGATGTCGGCCTGCAGTTGCATGCACAGCTCGTTGGCGGTCACGCCGCCGTCCACGCGCAGCACCTCAAGGGCGACGCCGGAGTCCTGCCGCATCGCCTCGACCACGTCGCGCGACTGGTAGCAGATGGATTCCAGGGTGGCGCGGGCCAGGTGGGCGTTGGTGTTGTAGCGGGACAGGCCGACGATGGCGCCGCGGGCGTCGCTGCGCCAGTACGGGGCGAACAGCCCGGAGAAGGCGGGCACGAAGTACACGCCGCCGTTGTCGTCGACCTGGCGGGCCAACGCCTCGCTCTGCGCGGCGCCGGAGATGATGCCGAGCTGGTCGCGCAGCCACTGCACCGCCGACCCGGTGACGGCGATCGAGCCCTCCAGCGCGTAGACGGGCTTGGCGTCGCCGAACTTGTAGCAGACCGTCGTCAGCAGGCCGTGCTCGGACCGCACGAGCTCCTCGCCGGTGTTGAGCAGCAGGAAGTTGCCGGTGCCGTAGGTGTTCTTGGCCTGGCCGGGCTCGAAGCACACCTGCCCGACGGTGGCGGCCTGCTGGTCGCCGAGCGCGGCGGTCAGCATGACCTCGCCGCCGACGGGGCCGCTCGCGCGGGTCGTGCCGTAGCCGCGCGGGTCGGACGACGGGCGGATCTCCGGCAGCATCGCCCGGGGGATGTCGAAGAACGACAGCAGCTCGTCGTCCCAGTCGAGGGTCTCCAGGTCCATGAGCATGGTGCGGCTGGCGTTGGTGACGTCGGTGACGTGCACGCCGCCGTCGCGTCCGCCGGTCAGGTTCCACAGCAGCCACGAGTCGGTCGTGCCGAAGATCGCGTCGCCGGCCTCGGCGGCCTCGCGCACCCCGGGGACGTTCTCCAGGATCCACTGGATCTTGCCGCCCGCGAAGTAGGTGGCCGGGGGCAGGCCCGCCTTGCGGCGGATCACGTCGCCGCGTCCGTCGCGGTCCAGCGCGGCGGCGATGGCGTCGGTGCGGGTGTCCTGCCAGACGATCGCGTTGTGGTACGGCCGGCCGGTGCGGCGGTTCCACACCACCGTGGTCTCGCGCTGGTTGGTGATGCCGAGCCCGGCCAGGTCGCTGTGCTGCAGGTTCGCCTTGGTCAGGGCGGTCTCGATGACGGCGCGGGTGCGCTCCCAGATCTCGGTGGGGTTGTGCTCGACCCAGCCCGCCCGCGGCAGGATCTGCTCGTGCTCCAGCTGGTGGCGGGCGATCTCGTTGCCACCGTGGTCGAAGATCATGAACCGGGTGCTGGTGGTGCCCTGGTCGATCGCTCCGACGAAGTCAGCCATGTGGTCCTCTCCAGGTGGTCAGGCGGGCGTGTCAGGGGCCGGGTCAGGCGGGCTGGTGCTCGGTCTTCTCCGGGACGGTGGCCGCGGCGCTCTCCTCGTCGCCCGGCAGGAACCGGTGGATCAGGACCTTGTAGAGCCCCGCGCCGAGCACCCCGCCGACCAGCGGTCCCACGATCGGGACCCAGAAGTACAGGTCGCCGTACTGGTCGCGCCAGGCGGTCCCGTATCCGGTGAGGAACGAGGCCAGGCGCGGGCCGAAGTCGCGGGCGGGGTTGATCGCGTAGCCGGCGTCCGTGCCCCAGGCCATGCCGATCGCGACCACCAGCAGGCCGATCACCACCGGGGTCAGGTTGGCCAGCGGCGGCCGGTTGCGGACATCGGTGAGGGCCAGGATCACGAACAGCAGGATCGCGGTGCCGATGACCTGGTCGCGCAGCCCGCCCCACATCGTCACCGGCAGTTCCCCGTTGCCCGGCAGCGTGGAGAACACGCCCTGCGTCTTGATGGTGTGGCCGGGATCGGCCTTGGCGAGGACCTCGCTGTAGTTCCAGCGGACGAGCAGCGCCGCCACGAACGCGCCGGCGGTCTGCGCCAGCACGTACGGCGCCACCTTGCGCCACGGATGGTCGCGGAAGACCGCCAGCGCGACGGTCACGGCGGGGTTGAGGTGGGCGCCGCTGATGCGCGCCGCCACGTACACGCCCAGGGTGACACCGATTCCCCAGGCCCAGGCGATGCTGTCGTGGTCACCGATCCCGGCCGCGGCGACCTGCGCGACCACTCCGACTCCGAACAGGATGAGGATCATGGTTCCGGCGAACTCGGCGGCGATCTCCCCGGCGAGTCCCGGCACCCTGCTGCGTACCGCCATGCTGACCTCCTCGGACGGGCGGGCAGGGGCGCGCGGCCACGGTGGTGCGGGCGGCCGCACGCTGGGGCGAGGGGCGCCGCGTCGTCGGCCGGGTCGCGGCCGGGGGCGGGCGTGACGCTCCTCGGCTGCCGAGGACGCTAGAACGGCGCTCGGCAACCGGCAACGGACGGGTGCCGACAATGTCGAACACTTTCACCGTCACCCCGCGCCCGTTACGCTCCCTGCTGTGCGGCGGATCACACCATTCGGGCAGTTCGCGGCAGAAATGACGGTGATGGCGACCCATGCCGACAATGTCGGCACCTGGGGTGAAGATGAACTACGCTCGCGTCCATGCCGGGACCGGTGCAGTCGATCGAGCGGGCCGCGGCCATCCTGCGGCTGCTGGCCGGCAGCTCGGGACGGCTGGGCGTCGGCGAGATCGCCCAGTCGCTCGGCCTGGCGCGCGGCACCGCGCACGGCATCCTGCGCACGCTGGAACGCGTGGGGTTCGTCGAGCAGGACAAGGCCAGCGGAAAATATCAGCTCGGCGCCGCCCTGCTCCACCTCGGCACCAGCTACCTGGACGTCAACGAGCTGCGCTCGCGCGCCATCAACTGGGCCGACGCGCTGGCCGCCCGCAGCGGCGAGGCGGTGCGCATCGGCACGCTGCTGGACGGTCAGGTCCTCGTCGTGCACCACGTGTTCCGTCCCGACGACACGCTCCAGGCGATGGACGTCGGGTCGCTGCTGCCGCTGCACGCCACCGCGCTCGGCAAGGCGCTGCTCGCCCACGACGCCAACGCCGCCGCCTGCGTCCGCGGCGTCGCGCTGGAGGCGTTCACCCGCCGCACCGTCACCGACGCCCGGCAGCTGGCCCGCGCCCTCACCCAGGTGCGCGAACGCGGCTGGGCGTCGGAGATCGAGGAGCTGTCGATCGGCGAGGCCGCCATCGCCGCGCCGATCCGCGGCCACGGCGGCCTGGTCGTGGGGGCGATCGGGGTGTCCGGGGCGATCGAGCGCATCTGCGACGCCCAGCGCGTCCCGGCCGCCAAGCTCGTGGGGTTCGTGCGGGACGCGGCCCGCGCGGTCTCCCGTGACCTGGGGGGTTCTCGCTGGTGACGACAGGGGGTGAGGGGCCGTGGTCGAACGTTACGTGATGTCCATCGACCAGGGCACCACGTCGACCCGCTGCATCCTGTTCGACCACAGCGGCCGCCTCGTCGC
The DNA here is from genome assembly GCF_039536785.1 of Actinomadura miaoliensis. Taxonomy (NCBI): domain Bacteria; kingdom Bacillati; phylum Actinomycetota; class Actinomycetes; order Streptosporangiales; family Thermomonosporaceae; genus Actinomadura; species Actinomadura miaoliensis. Next base: position 31,545 of record NZ_BAAAZG010000030.1, on the reverse strand, counting down.
CGTCGCGCAGCGCGAGCACCGGCAGCACTTCCCCCGGCCCGGCTGGGTGGAGCACGACCCCGTGGAGATCTGGCGCAACCTCGAACGCATCGCGCCGGAGGCCCTCGCCCAGGCCGGCGCCACCCCCGCCCAGGTGGCCGCCGTCGGCATCGCCAACCAGCGCGAGACCACCGTCCTGTGGGACCGGCTGACCGGCGCACCGGTCGGACGCGCCGTCGTCTGGCAGGACACCCGCACCGACGCCCTGGTCGAGGAGCTGTCGCGCGCCCCGAACGCCGCGCTCGTCACCGAGCGCAGCGGCCTGCCGCTGGCCACCTACTTCTCCGCCCCGCGCATCCGCTGGACCCTCGACCACGTCCCCGGCCTGCGCGAACGCGCCGAACGCGGCGAGGTGCTGTTCGGCACCATGGAGAGCTGGCTGATCTGGAACCTCAGCGGCGGGGTGGACGGCGGCGTGCACGTGACCGACGTCACCAACGCCAGCCGCACCCTGCTCATGGACCTCAAGACGCTGAGCTGGGACGAGGACCTGCTGGCGTTCTTCGGCGTCCCCCGGGCCATGCTGCCGGAGATCCGCTCGTCCACCGAGAGCTATGCCACCGCCCGCCGGGTCTTTCCGGGGGTGCGCATCGGCGCCGCGCTCGGCGACCAGCAGGCCGCGCTGTTCGGGCAGACGTGCTTCTCCCCCGGCGAGACCAAGTGCACCTACGGCACCGGCGCGTTCCTGCTGATGAACACCGGCACCACCCCCGTCCGGTCGGCCAACGGGCTGCTCACCACCGTCGGCTACAAGATCGGCGACGAGCCCGCGGTGTACGCGCTGGAAGGCTCGATCGCGGTGACCGGCGCGCTGGTGCAGTGGTTCCGCGACCGGCTCGGGCTGATCTCCACCGCCCCGGAGATCGAGACGCTGGCCCGCACCGTCGAGGACAACGGCGGCTGCTACATCGTCCCGGCGTTCTCCGGGCTGTTCGCCCCGCACTGGCGCAGCGAGGCCCGCGGCATCATCGTCGGCCTGACCTCCTACATCACCAAGGGCCACCTGGCCCGCGCGGTGCTGGAGGCCACCGGCTGGCAGACCCGCGAGGTGGTGGACGCGATGAACCGCGACTCGGGCCTCAGCCTGCGCGAGCTGAAGGCCGACGGCGGCATGACCGCCGACAACCTGCTCATGCAGTTCGTCGCCGACGTGCTGAACGTGCCCGTCGAACGGCCCATGGTCGTCGAGACGGTCTCCCTGGGCGCCGCCTACGCGGCCGGCCTCGCCGTCGGCTACTGGCCGGACCTGCGGGGCCTGCGCCGCAACTGGCACCGCGCCGCCCGCTGGGTCCCGTCGATGGACCCGCGGCGGCGCGAGAGCGAGTACGACAACTGGCGCCGGGCGGTGGAACGGACGTTCGACTGGGCAAAGCCCAATAAACAGGACTGAGCAGGCATAACGGTCGTTCCCCCGGGTAGGCCCGCCCGTAACGGTCTAGACCATTTTGCGGTAGGGGCCGGGTTATCGGAGAAGATCTGTCCACTTGCTGGTGTTGTACCGCAAGGACGATCAGTCCACACAAGATCATCGGCCGCGTCAGCGGCCCCATGGGAGGAACACCGCGAACATGAGCAGCCGTCTCGCCAACCCTCGCCGCACCAGGCTCGACGCCTGGCCGAAGCAGCGCACGGTCGACGTACGGACCGACCAGGGCGCCAAGCCCACCGAGTCCACGTCGCCCGCACCCGAGGCAGAGCGCGCCGATCGTTGATCGGCCGACATCCAGGTTGCTCACTGGGCCCGTCCCGCACGGGCTTCCCATCCCCAACCACTCTGTCCACCCGGGGGCGCCTCCACTCCGGAGGCGCCCCCGGCGGGTCCCCGGCGAGACCCTCCGCTGGCAGATCAACTACCGCTTCAGCGGCTACCACGGCTGGTCGTACAGGCTCGACACCCTCAACCTGGCCTACGGCCCCGCCTTCCCACCCGACGTCTTCCTGACGCCGCCCACCCGCACCGTCGACGAACGCGCCCGCCTGTACTAGGGCGGGCTTGACCTTGTCACCGGTGTCAAGGGATAGCGTTCATGATCCGTGGAACGGGAGGGCCGATGCGTATCGGGGAGTTCGCCGAGCGTGCGGGCGTGAGCACGCGTGCGCTGCGCTACTACGAGAAGCAGGGGCTGTTGCCGGCCCGGCGCGCGGCCAACGGCTACCGGGAGTACGACGAGTCCGACCTGCGGCTTGTGGCGGAGATCCGCACCCTGCTGGCGGCGGGATTCACCCTGGAGGACGCCCGGCCGTTCGTCGACTGCCTGCGCGCGGGCAACGACGTGGGCAGCGCGTGCGCGGAGTCGGCCGCCGTCTCCCGGCGCAAGCTCGCCGAGATCGACGCGGAGATCCGCACCCTGCTCAGGCGCCGCGCCGAGATCGCCGGCCAACTGACCCGGGACTGCCCCGGCTGCGAACTGTTCCCGGCCGCGGAACTCCCCCGGCCGCTGCCTCCCCGCCGCCAGCCCGGCACCGGCCGCCTGCGAGGCGGCCCGCCGTCCCGCACCGACTCCCGAACGAGGACGCAGTGAAATTTGCCACCAGCTACAGCACGCCTTTCTACGGCGCCGACCCCGACAAGCTGATCGCCTATGCCCGGCACGCCGAAGCCTGCGGCTTCGAGGCCCTGTACCTGCCGGAGCACATCGCCCTGTACCCCGGCGCGCAGATCGGGGGAATGGAACTGCCCCCGTCACTGCCCTACCCCGACCCGCTCACCTGCCTGACCTTCGTCGCCGCGGCCACGGAGCGGATCCTGCTCGGAACGGGCGTACTGCTGCTGCCCTACCACCACCCGGTGACGCTCGCCAAGCGCCTGGCCACCATCGACGTGCTGTCCAAAGGCCGGATGCGACTGCTGACCATCGGCGTCGGGGCACTGCCCGGCGAGGCCCAGGCGGTGGGAGTCGACTACCGCACCCGCGGCCGCCGCGCCGACGAGGCCATCGAGGTGATGCGGCTGCTGTGGGCGGGAGGCGAAGAGGGCGTCAGCTTCCACGGGGAGTTCTTCTCCTTCGACGACCTCAGCAGCTTCCCCAAGCCCTTCAACGCGACTGACCTGCCGATCCACGTCGGCGGCTCCAGCCGGGCGGCCGCCCGCCGCGCCGGACGCCTCGGCGACGGCTACTTCCCCGGCGGTGCGCTGGCCCCGGCCGAACGCGCCGCCCAGATGGACCTCGCCCGCACCACCGCGATCGAGGCCGGCCGTGACCCGGAGGCACTGGAGTACACCCGCTTCGGCTCGATGGACATGTCCACCGAACGAGTGGAGGCCTTCGCCGCCCAGGGCGTGACCCGCATCGTCGTAGGCCCCACCACCACCGACCCGGACGAACAACGCGAAGAAATGACCACCTTCGCCACCCGCTTCAACCTCACCCCCACACCCGGCTGACGCCCCGTCCCACCGCACGGAAGCCGCGGGGCGACTGGAAGATCAAGGCTGACCAGAAACCCAGTCAAGCGCCGCCCTCGCCGGGCGCGGCCCGCTCCGTCGCACCTGCGGCACCGGCGCCCCTACGCAGCCCACACCGAATCACATCGCAGTGGAAACGCGCCGCACCCCCTGCCGCAGGACGCCAGCATCCCGCGTCACATGGCGAAGCGGCCGTCGCCCCTGCGCGCCGACCGTGGTGACCGGCGCCTCGGGCGAAACCAGCCATATCTTCTGGCCCTCCGGTGTCACGGTGATTCCGAACCGGGCGCAGTCGGGACGTCCCGCCAACCACCCTCGCTGCCCCACAGCGCTCATTCACGCGACCGGCAGCCATCCATCCCAACGTCCCTCCGACACGCTCACCGAGTGACGCGGTCCAACAGCACTCGCAGTGCCCACCGCCACCGGCGCGGCCGCTCGTCCCACCGCATGTAATGACCCCAGTACGGGCCGAGCCCTGACACCACGTCCTCCACCACGGAAGCCGCGGTCTTGTACGCCTCCGCGCGGCCTTCATGCCGAGCGGCCTCTCGCACCTGCCCCAGCGCCGCTTCCTCGGCCGACTTCTGTTCATGAGCAGCCGCGAGCGTCCGCCACCCGTCCGCCTGTGACAGGGTCAGGGCGATCGTGGCCCAGAGCCGGAAAGCCATCGTCCGTTCCTGTCTACGGGTCATCCCGCCACCTCGAACCAGACGGTGACCTGCCGCTGTCCGTCACCGGTGACCTTGACACCCCAGGCGTGGGCCAGTTCGCTCACGAGCAGCAACCCCCGCCCGGACTCCCCCCACTCGTCACCGGCCGGAATCTCCGGAAGCGTGTCCGCGCCCCCGTCGTCCTGGATCTCCACTCGGACCCGCCCAGGCGCGCTGAGCACCGTCACCCACACCCCACCACCGCGCTTCCCACTCGCGGTGTGCCGCACGGCATTGGTGGCGATCTCCGCTGTCAGCAGATCCACATCGCCGAGATCGACCGAGCTGTCGGAGCACACCGCCTCCCGCACGAACCGGCGCACCGCTCGGACATCCACGCCTGCACCGCCGGCCACTCGACCGGTCGCCACCCGGCCCCACACGATCACCACTCCACCGCCGCGATCTGCCGAGCCGCCCGCTTGGTCCCGTCCGCCGGCGCCATACACCGCCCGTCCCACAGATACGACCACCCACCCCGCGGCTCTTGGCAGGCCAAGACGGCCATCGATCGAGCACGCGACCGCACCCGCACGTACAAGACCGGCTCCCCCAGCGCGGGCAGCGCCAGCCACGATCCCCGCCCCAGCGAGCGCAGGTCCGTCATAAGTTGGACCAGCACATCAAAACGCGAGGTGTTCGCTTCCTCTGGCGAGGCGGCTGGCGCGGGCGGACCGATGTAGGGCGTTCTGGGGGGCATTGCGGGTAGATCTCCAGCGTCGACTACGGTGAAGCCCTGATTTGTTGAAGCAAATCAGGGTGCCTTCATGGTGCCGTCACACAGCGCATCCGTCAATAAGCTTCAACAAATCCATGAGTGAAGGGTTGGACACGTGGGGTCAGCTCGGTACACCGAGATCGCGGAGGACTTGCTGCGGCGCATCGACGAGGGCGAGTGGCAGGCCGGCGAGACCTTGCCGCCGATGGAGCGGCTTGCCGAGCATTACGGCGCCAGCCGCAACGCCGTCGCACGGGCCGTCGGCAAGCTGGCCGAGCAGGGCCGCCTCGTCTCCGTGCCGCGCAGGGGCACCGTCGTCCGCCCAAGGCACCGCAAGGTCGTCATGCGGACGGACGTGGTCAGGCGTAACACCCGGCATGTGAAGGACGGCCAACAGGTCGCGGGCGGCTACAGCTTCCCGGCTGCCATGGGCAACGAACTCTGGATCCACCACCTGCCGCCCACGGTCGGCAAAGCACCGATCAACGACCCGCGCCTGGCGCACCTGCTGAACGTGCCGGTTGGCGAGATCGTCACGCGTCGGCTCCGGGTCACCGGGCCGGAGGGCGAACCGACCTTCCAGATCTCGACAACATGGATCCACCCGCGCATCTCGGAGGAGGTGCCGGAGGTCGAAGACCCTTACGGCACCGGGCCGGGCGCCTGGATCGACGCGATCGAGAGCCGAGGGCACGGCCCCCTGGAGTGGTTGGAGCGGCGGCGCGTGCGCATGCCGACCGTTGAAGAGCGCAAACTCCTGCTCATCCCGTCCAGCCTGCCGGTATGGGAGATCGTGCGCGTCAGCTACAGCGCCAAGGATGAGAAGGCCGTCGACGTCACGCAGGTCATCATCCCGGGTGACCGTATGGAAGAGGTGGCCCAGCTGCGGCGGGACGACTCAGCGAGGTGGCCACACCCGGCCACCGGGCCCGACGGCCCGCCCGTGGCTCCGGGTACGTAGCCATAGTCACCAACGGCAGTCATGAGACCGTCGCAACGTTCCCTTGGGTAGGAGGCGGATCGCGCCATGACCGAAGCAAAAGCCCTGTCATGTGCCGTCTGGCGCAAGAGCAGCCGCAGCAGCGCCAATGGCCAGTGCGTCGAGATCGCGGACCTGCAGACCGCCGTAGCCGTCCGAGACAGCAAGCTGCCCACGGGCCCCCTCCTGACCATCCCCACGCAGCGATGGAGCGCGTTCCTTCAGGCCATCAAGGCGGGACAGCACGACCTGAGCTGACAAGCCCTCTCGAGCGAGACCGCAATGTCTTGGCGATCGAAAGGAAGGCGCGGCATGGCCGCGTCAGGACCGTCCCACCTCACCTGGCGCAAGAGCAGCCACAGCAACGGAGCCGGCGGAGAGTGTGTCGAACTCGCCGCCGCACACCCGGGGGTAGCTGTACGCGACAGCAGGCAACCAACTGGACCGATCCTGAGCTTTCAGAGCGACGAGTGGGCCACCTTCTTGCAGAACGTCAAGGCTGGCCAGCACGATTTGAGCTGAGGTTCGTCCCTGACTCCTCGTGGGTCCTCCGCCTGCCACCGGCGGAGGACCCACGCAAAAAGAACGGTAGGCGTGGGGAGTCGGTGCTGAACGTCGGTGGTGATCGATAGCGTGCCGGGATGAGTGAAATGGCTCCTCGGCATGTGTTGTGCGTACTCGGCTCCGGGCTGGGTCTTGCGGAGATCGAACGGGTCGCCGCCGGCTTCGGCGGTTTCGTGCTCGACCGCGAGTACTCCGAGGCCGAACCCGATCCGCGGATGCCGGAGGCGTTCGAGGCCAGTATGGCGGTGGCTTCGTTCGACGAGGAGGACTGGGCCGCCGTGGAGTCCCACGACACGGTCGGCTACCTGCTGTCCGCGCCGATGATGCGGGAGCTGGCGGCCGACACTTCGCGGCGGCTGCTGGCGGCGACGGCCGCTCTGCTGCGGTCCGGCGCCACTGCGGTGAAGAACGAGAGCAGTGGACTCGCGCACGGCCGGGACCGCTGGCTCGCGCTGGCCGGCCGAGCGGCCGACGCCAAGGACGAGGACCTGGCCGATGCGCTCGTCACCGCCTGGGTGAAGCGGCCGATCTACGACGGCCGGGTGCTCTACAGCTGCGGCATGCACTTGCTCGGCGCGCCCGAGGTGGAGATCGAGGTCGGTGAGGAGCAGCTGACCGAGGACGATCTGCCTGACCTGGTCGCACATCTGGACACGCTGGCGATCTACCTGCTGACCGATCCACGCGCCGAGGAGATCGAGGACGGCGCCGGCTTCCGGATGACCGAGGACGCTCCCCGATGGGTGCTGCGTACCGGCACATGCGACCGCTACGACGAGGACGACCTGTTCTTCAACCCGTATGGATACGTCCGGCTGACTCACCCCGGGTGACGAAGGCGGAACCCGAAGAGCGGGGCCGCCGTCGCTCCGTTCCCTGACGCCAAGGGCACGGCATGTCCGTGCCGGAACCGTCCCGCCTCACCTGGCGGGTAGCCGCACCTAGCGGCGTCCGTGGAAGTCGCGGGCGCGTCTCCTGTGATCGCCATGGGCGGCAGGCGACGATGCCCGGCAGCGTGGGCGGGGCGTCAGGTGATGTAGAGGGAGAGGGTCTCGGCGACGCAGGCGGGGCGCTTTTCGCCTTCGACTTCGACCGTGACCCGCACCGTCGACAGCTTGCCCGCCGGGGAGTTCTTCAGGTCGACCAGTTCGGCACCGCCTCGTACGCGGGAGCCGACCTTGACCGGGGCGGGAAAGCGGACCTTGTTGAGACCCACGTTGACGCCCATCTTCAGCCCGTCGATCCGGAAGATCTCCGGCATGAACGCGCTGACCAGCGACAGGGTGAGATAACCGTGCGCGATGGTCGCGCCGTACGGGCCGGCGGCGGCCTGTTCGGGGTCGACGTGAATCCACTGGTGGTCGTCGGTCGCTTCGGCGAACAGGTCGATCTGCCGCTGGGTCACCTCTCGCCAGGGGCTGTAGCCCAGGTGCTCCCCCTTGGCGGCGGCGAACTCGGCAAGATCCGCGAAACGTCTCATACGCATGATCGTTCCGATTTGATCAGCGGCGGGGCAACGCCGCGCACTGACAACAGTCGCCATCGGCTGCTTGTCCGCCCGGCGCCTTGCGCGCAATCCGCCTCGCAGTTTTCCGAGGCTCGAGACCACCTGAGTCAACCGGGCGACGGTGTGTCTCCTCGTATTGCACAGCCCATCTGGTCGGGCGCTGCGCCGGGGGCTCGTCACGGCTGTCGGACGACGGCGCCGATGACCGTGGTGACGACGTTGCGGACGGCTTCGGGGGCCGGCGCCGGGCCCGTCCGGTCGGCGAACAGCAGGTGCCCGGCTCCGATCAGGGTCGGGGCGAGCGTGTCGACGTCGGCGTCCGGGGCGAGGCGGCCCAGGTCGCGTTCGGCGGTGAGGTAGGACGCGATCATGGTCGTGGCCTCCGCCAGGAGCGGGACGCCCGTCGGCCTGGCCTGGCGCAGCCGGGCGCGCAGGTTGTCCCGGGACGTGATGAGGGCGACGATCGCCACGGCGACCGACTCGAACAGGTCCGTCAGGACGCGGGTGAGGTTGTCGGCGACGGTGCCGGTCCCGGCGCGGTCGCGCAGGGCGGCGGCCTGGTCGTCGATCCGGGTGACGCGGTCGAGCACGAGCTCGGCGAGGAAGGCGTCGAAGTCGGCGAAGTGGCGGTGCAGGACGCCCTTGGCGCAGCCCGCCTCCGTGGTGACCGCCCGGCTGGTCAGCGCGCCCGGCCCGTCCCGGAGCAGGACGCGCTCGGCGGCGACGAACAGCTGTTCGCGCACGTCACGGATGGCCACCCCTGTCGGCATCGCCGCATCCCTTCCTCGTGTCGGGCCAACACGGTAGACGAGTGGGCATGTGCCCACTAGTGTGGGCATATGCCCACTCTAACAACGCCCGAAAACGAGCCCCATCGTCACCGGCAGATGGCCGAGTCGTTCGGCGTGGACGCCGAACGCTACGACCGGACCCGGCCCCGATACCCCGACGCGCTGATCAGCAGGCTGATGGCCGCCAGTCCCGGGCCCGACGTCCTCGACGTCGGCTGCGGCACCGGCATCGAGGCCCGGCAGATCCAGGCGGCCGGCGGCCGGGTGCTCGGGGTCGAGCCCGACGCGCGCATGGCCGACTTCGCGCGGCGCAGTGGAGTCGAGGTCGAGGTGGCGACGTTCGAGTCCTGGGACCCCGCGGGCCGGGTTTTCGACGCGGTCGTCGCCGCGACGGCCTGGCACTGGGTGGACCCGGTCGCGGGCGCGGCGAAGGCCGCCGTGGCGCTGCGTCCCGGTGGACTGCTCGCCGTGTTCTGGAACGCCTTCCAGCTTCCGGCGTCCGTGGCCGACGCCTACGCCACCGTCTACCAGCGGGTGGTGCCCGACTCGCCGTTCAACTTCCAGGCGGGAAGGCAGTCCCTGGACGCCTACCAACTGATGTGCACCAAGGCCGCCGACGGGATCCGGGCGGCGGGCGGCTTCGGCGAGCCGGAACAGTGGCGCTTCGATTGGGAGCAGTTCTACTCCCGCGACGAATGGCTGGACCAGCTGCCCACCACCGGCGCCCTCACCCCCCTCCCTCAGGACAAGCAGGCGGAGGTGCTGGAGGGCGTGGGAGCCGCCGTCGACGCCCTGGGCGGCAGCTTCACCATGCGGTACGCCACGGTGGCCGTCACCGCGACCCGAACCGGCACCACCTGATCCGGCCGCTCAGCCGACACTCCGGACGCCTCACCCGAACGCGACCACGACACGATCGTGCACCGGCCGGTATCCCAGGCGCTGGTAGAGGGCGTTGCTCGTGGGATTGCCCAGATCGGTGAACAACACCACCTCGTAACCCCGCTCCAGCGCCTGCCGGCTGATCGCCGCCGTCACGGCTCCGCCATAGCCGCGCCCGCGCAGTGCGTCGGGGGTGTAGACGGGCGCGATCCGGACGACGCCCGCAACCGGCCGGGTGGACCCGGCCATCGAGACGGGTACGCCGTCGGCCTCCCACAGGCTGAGCCTGCCATGGCCGATCCGGTCGTCCACTGCGGGCGCCGGGTCACCCGACGGCTCGCCGACGTCCCGGTAGAACGCTTCGTGCCAGGCCAGCAACAGGTCCCGATCATCGGGTCGGGCCGGCCGCTCACCCCCGGGCGGCGCCGGACTGGGAGGGACGAGCCGCCCGAGCCGGTACAAGCGGGTGCGCTTCACGACCTGAGCGCCGACGCCGGTGCGGCGTCCCCACGCGGCGGCGAACGCCTCGGCGGTCCTGGGCTCGGCGTTGAACCCGGATATCCGGGTGCCCGCCAATGCCCGCGCCAGCGACTCCGTCGCCTCCCCTGCGGACAGGGCGGCCACGACGGGGCGCGGCGGAGTCTGCACGAAAGCGCCCCCGACCTGGCCGTCCTGTTCCCGCCACCAGCCGAACAACGGCGTCCCGCCATAGCCAGGGGCGCGCACGGAGACGTTCTCCATGATCGTCAAGAGCAGGTTGTGCTCCACCGGCCGGGACCGCAGGAAGTCCCCCGCGGCCTCGCGGAACTCCGCGACGCTTTCGCCCATGGCCCAGCTCATGTGATCTCCCGGTTCGTCGAAGGCTCTGGCCCGGGAAGCCTAGATCGCGGCGCCCTGGTCGAGGCCGCCGATCGGCCAGGCGCTCGAACGAGACGTCCTAGGCGTGCATGTGCGCCCAGGTGCGCGATCTGGGACGTTCGGTCGGCGCCCGGCCTTCCACTACGTCAACGACGCTTGAGAGCCATGTCCAGCCGCCGCCGGAACGGCTTGTAGTCGTGGTCGGGAAACCACTTCGGGAACAGTTCGAGCATCGTGCGGAGCCTGGTGACCGTGCTGTCGCCGCCCCTGAGCGGGTTCTCGGTGAACAGGTACTGCCAGCCGAAGGTGCCCTTCGTGACGCGCAGGGCGTCGAGGTATCCCTGGTAGTCGAGATCCAGCTTGTAGTAGTCATCGCCGGTCTTGTCGAACCAGATCTCGGGCTCCTCGACGCCCGGCTGCACCCTGAGTGCGGCGAGATGGCCGGTGCCCCACTCGGGGGTTCCGTCGATGCCCCGGAGTTCGGACTGAAGCCGTTCTTCCTCGGGCGTCATGTTCGCCCAGAGTTCGAGCGGTCGCCGCCCCAGCACGGCGGTCTCCAAGGCCCCCATGCAGAACTCCCCGGCGATGAAGTGTTCCTTGCCCTCGGCGCTCTGCCAGGCGCTGCCGAGATACTCGAATCGGAAGTGGCAGTCCCGGAAGGACGGGCCCAGCGGCATGCCCGTGACGAGGGAGACGGTCTCGATGCTGGTCTCGGCATCCTCGATTTCGGGGTCGATCTCCCTGTACTCGTTGAGGACCTCGATCTCGGGGCAGTTCTTCAGTTCGTCCAGGACGTCTATCCAGGTCTGCTCGTAGGGGGTCAAGGCAACCATCAGGCGAGCGTAGGGCGTGGGGCGGGACGGTGCCTCCCGAACACCAGACCCGAACACCAGACGTGGTCAGCGGGCCGTGTGGACGAAGGATCCTGGTGCTGCCGGTGACGGCGCGGGTCGCGGCGAACAGGGCGGCCATTGGATTTCGAGCACGACCGGCGAGCCCGCGCATCGCGCCCACACCACCGGGAGCCTCCTGATGCTCGATGACATGCGCGTTCTGCGCGATGCGGTCGAGAAATACCGTGCTGCGGCGACGGCCGCGGGTATCACCTGGCCCGAACGCGGTGAATCGCCCGGTGCGGAGCCTCCCGACCTGGTCTACCGGCTCTTCGACGTGGACCGTGTCGCCGAGCAGTTGATCTGGCTGCAGTCCCAGGCATGGCCCGAACCGGCCTTTCCCGAAGGCGGATACCTCGTCCCGTGGCCGACCGACGGGGGCGAGGCCCTCGAGAATCTGTCGTTGTCGATCGGTACCCCCTTCCCCTGGCGCCATCAGCTGACCCTGTTCTACTTCGATGTCGTCTTCTACACGTTCGTCCTCGCGGGCGACCACGAGGGGGAGATCTGGCGCTACGAGATCTCCCCCGACGCCTGGGACGCGGTTCGCGCCGCTGACAGCCTGGCCGCCTTGTTCACCGAGTGGACGAAAGGGATGGCCGCCGGTGTGGTCCGCCCCACCGATATCAGCGGGGACAGGTGGCTTCTGGTCGGCCGCGACGGCCGCGACACCTTCGAGGTGCTCCAGGAACACGACCTCGATCCCTTCGCCTTCCCGGTGGCCCCGCTGAAGGAAACGCCGCTGCGTGCGCGGCAGCGGGAATGCGGGGTCGACATGACCTGCATCGACCGGGGCTTCGACTGCCATGAGGAGTTGCTCGACGCGATCGACGCCACCCGAGCGTCCCTCGGCATGTGATCCGGCGCCGACCGTCCAACCGAGGTGAGCCGCCGCGGATGACCTCCTCGTAGGATTCCCGCCACATGGGCACAGGCCCATCACGAAGCAGGCCCCGGAGGGGCGTGCTTTTACGGCGACTCCTGCAGCGGCCAGACCTCGACCACGCCGTGCGCCACCGCGCACGGGGTTTTCGACACCAGCCGGACGGCTTCCTCCAAGGTCGCGGCTTCGATGATCGCGAACCCGGCCACCGGGAGAGCAGAGGACATGAAGGAACCGCTCTCCACCGTCATGCCGGCATCGTCGTGGTTTCGCACCTGTACGGGCGAGCCGGCAATGCCCATGACGGCTCCCGCCTCCCGCAAGCGGGCGTCATGCGCATGTGCCTCCTGCCGTACCGCCGCGCCGGTGCGGTCGTAGCCCTCCTGGTCTCCGTACCCGATGGTCACGAACTTCGCCACAACAGGTCTCCGTCCTCTCGTTCGCACGGAACGTTCATCAGTACCGACCTCAGCCCGGAACAGAACTCATCGTTCGCGCCACGACGTCCGTGTACCGGCTCAGGCCGCCCGGCCGGTGGCGCGCGTTCACTCCCATATCCGCGACGATCATGACCGCGTGAGCCCGGACGAGGCGCCGGCGGGTCGGCCAGGCCTCCGTCCGCATCGTGTGTTGCTTGCCGACGATGCCGCGTTCACCAGGGCAAGTCCAGAACGCTAGGGCCTTCGTGGCGATGAGCTGCGTCGATATGCCGTCGGATATGTATTCAGTAGCGTTATTGAGATTTGACATGCTTCGCCCGGTGTTGCTGAACTCGCTGGTCATGAGGCAGAGCATGCGGTTCCCGGTCACCCGATCCCCGCAGGACGGTGCGCGAACGCGCGGGGGCGCGCCCGCGTCGGTGCCGGGCGCTGGGAACGCGTTGTGAGCACCGACCGGGCCTCTGCCAGGAAACATGTGGTGGCCGCCGCCGTCGCCTTGGTCGGCGGGATGGCGCTGGCATTCACGGCCAATGGCGAGGGCGCTTTCGCCATCCTGTCCCTGGTCGGCGTGCCGGCGCTGTTGGTCGCGCTGTTCGTGCTGCCGTTGCGGTCGTCGCTCTCTCCCCGCGACCTGCGCAGGGTCGGGTGGGGCGCCGCAGCCGTGCTGAGCGGCGGGCTGTTGCTCCTGGCGGCGGCCGCGCCGAAGTTCGCGGTGCTGCTGGTGCTCCTCGCCGCGCTGTACCTGATGATCGCCTGGCCGGTGGCCGTCTCCAGCGCCGGTGTGATGGCGGTCGCGGCGGTCAGGTCGGGACTGTCGGCGGGGCCGACGGCGCGGCGGACCTGGGGGCGGATGTCGTGGACGTGGCTGCTGGCCCTCGTGGCGACCTACGGCTACGGGTTCTCACACTTCGACGACGCGATGGGCGACGTCAAGGACCGGGTGTGCCGCTTCGACCCCTCAGGCGGACAACCCGGCCACAGCGGTGGGCAGAGCCTGCTGCCGCTGAGCGACACCACCTGTGGCGCCGACACGGTGCCCGGATTCGTCAACCCGCTGCTGGCCGTCCTCGCCGCTCTCCTGACGGTGTGCGTCGCGGGATACGTCGCGATCCGGCTCAGACCCCGGGCCGCTGCGGCTTCGCCCAGCTCGACGTGACCTCCGCCGAATCCGTAGTCGCGGCGGACACCGTGAAGCCGCGGGCCCTATATATATGTCGGCCGACGAGGAAAAGGAGCGCCAGGCGGATCAAGCTCCGCGCGACGCGAGGGCGGCGCCCAGCCGGCGGATCACCTCGGCCTCGGCGGGATCGGCGTCGTCACCGGCGGGCGCGTGCTCGGTGATGGCCGCGCCGACGATGCCGTCCACCTGGGAGACGAGGTCGATCAGCCGTTGCGGCCGCACGCCGTCCGGCTCCGGGTAGCAGGTCGCGCCGAACGCGGCGGGCTCCAGGACGTCCAGGTCGACGTGTACGTACACGGGACCGCGCAGACCGTCCAACGCGCGCTCCAGGTCGTCGACGCCGTACCTGCGCAGACCGGTCCTCACGAGATAGTCGTGCTCGGACGCGTCGCCCGCCCGCTCCCCGGCGATGATCACCTGCCGTGGTGTCAGCGGCCGCTCCGGTACGAGGCCGGCCGGTCCGTCTCCGAGCAGCGCACGCACCACCATCCCGTGGAAGGCTCCCGACGGCAGGGTCTGCGGGCTGTAGACGTCCGGATGCGCGTCGATCCACAGCACCGTCAAGGCGTCCCCGTAACGGAGGTGGGCGGCGGTGATGGGCGCGATGTCGACCGCGCAGTCGCCGCCGACGGTGATCACCCGGTCGTCGATGCCGGCCAACGCCTCGCGGCTCAGCCGCTGGTTCTCCACGAGCACGTCGTACGCGCGGATTCCGGCGGTCTTCTCCCCGCCGCTCCGGAGCACCGGCACGGTCACCACCGCGTCGGCGGGGACGAGTTCGGCGGCGCGGCGGGCACCGTCCACCAGCCGCGGCGCCCTGCTCGACGCCGAACCCTGCCATTGCGGTACGCACAGCACAGTCGTCATGCCGCGACGATACGCGCCGAGATCATTCTCAGGCCCCTGTCCGTATCGGCCTGCCGGACGTTCCGCACGCGGCACGCGTACGCCGGGGGTCATGCGGGTGGGCCGGTCGGCCCCTACCGGGCGGCCGTGGCGGAGCCGGCGGGCGGCGGCGTGCCGTCGGGGGCGGCGGCTCGACGGGGGGCGGGGACGCGGGGGGCCGGGACGCCGGGGGGCGGGGCGGTGCTGGCGCGGAGGATGACCCGGCCGGCCATGCGCTCTATGCGGCTGCGGCTGGCGCGGGGTTCCTTGAGGGCCAGGCGCATGGCGCGTTCGCCCATCTCGTCCAGCGGGAGGGCGACCGTGGTGAGGGGCGGGGTGAGGTCGGCGACGATCGGGATGTCGTCGAAGCCCGCCAGGGACACCTCGCCGGGCACGTCGACGCCGTGGTCGCGGAAGGCGGTCAGCGCGCCGATCGCCATCACGTCGGTGACCGCGAACACGCAGGTGGGACGGGGATCGAGGCGGAGCAGTTCGGCGGCGGCCGCGTAGCCGCCGTCGCGGGTGAAGCCGCCCTCCAGCACGCGGGGGCGCAGCCCGGCGTCGGCCAGCGCGCCGGTGAAGCCGGCCAGCCGGTCGGCCACGGTGGTCAGGGAGCGCGGGCCCGTCAGGACGGCGAAGTCGCGGTGGCCGAGGTCGAGCAGGGCGCGCGCCAGGGCGGCGGCGCCCTCGCGGTTCTGCGGCTGGACGGTGTCGACGCGCAGGCTGCGGTGGCGGCTGACGACCGCGACCCGGCCGCCGGCGCGCATGTAGGGGTCCAGCTCGGCGGCCATGGCGCGTTCCCACGCGCGGTCCTCGAAGCCGGAGCCGATGAGCAGGATGGCGCGGGCGCGCTGGGCGCGCAACATCGCGATGTACTCGATCTCGCGGTCGGGGTCGCGGAAGGTGCTGGCCAGCATGACCAGCAGGTCGTGTTCGGCGGCGGTGCGCATCACCCCCCGCGAGATCGCGGCGAAGTAGGGGTCGCTGACGTCGTGGCAGATCACGCCGATGGCCTTGCTGGACGAGCTGGCGAGGGCCTGGGCGTGCGCGTTTGGCGCGTACGCCAGCTCGGCGGCCACGGCCAGCACCCGCTCGCGCAGGTCGGCGCGAACCTGCGCGGTGCCGTTGAGCACCCGGGACGCGGTCGCCAGTGACACACCCGCCCGCCGCGCCACGTCCCGCAGGGTCACGTGCGAACGCCCAGGTCCCGTCTGCTCGCCCATCGCCGCCCTCTCGGTCGCCCGATCGCGCGGTCACTTTCCGATCCGCCTCTTGACCGCGCGCTGCGTCGTTCTTACGGTACATCAGAAAGCGCTTTCTGAAATCGCTTTCCAAGCCGACCACGGAGGTGGCCCCGATGGTGAGCCAGGGCACGACGTCGACGTCCACGGCGGCGTCCACGACGCCCGCGGCCGAGAACACGCCGAACGCGGCGGTGGTCGAACGCGGCCGCCCGCCCCTGGGCGAACGGGTCCGAGAGGCCCTGGAACGGTCCTGGCGGCCGGCGGCGATGCTGCTGGCCTGCGTGGCCGCGTGGTGGGCGATCACCGCGGCCGAACTCGTGGAGTCCTACCTGGTGCCGTCACCGGGAGCCACGCTCGACCTGATGGTCGACAAGTGGAGCTACATCTGGCACCACAGCTGGGTGACCACGTACGAGACGGTGGCCGGGTTCATCCTGGCCACGCTGATCGGCGTGGCCGCGGCCGTGGTGATGGTGTACTCCACCTCGGTGGAGCGCACGCTCTACCCGATCCTGCTGTTCGCGCAGGTCATCCCGAAGATCGCCATCGCCCCGCTGTTCGTGGTGTGGCTGGGCTTCGGGGTGACGCCCAAGATTTTCGTCGCGGTGCTGATCGCGTTCTTCCCGGTGGTCATCGCCATGGTGACCGGCCTGAAGTCGGTCGATCCGGAGATGCTGCAGCTGTCGGCCACCATGGGCGCCGGCCCCTGGAAGACCTTCGTCAAGATCCGCTTCCCGGCCTCGCTGCCGCACCTGTTCTCCGGCCTGAAGGTGGCGGTGACGCTGGCCGTCACCGGCGCCGTGGTGGGCGAGTTCGTCGGCGCCAACGAGGGCCTGGGCTATGTGATCCAGCAGGCCAACGGCAACCTGGACACCCCGATGCTGTTCGCCGCGCTGCTGGTGATGTCGGCGCTCGGCGTCGTGCTGTTCGTCCTGATCGAGCTGGCCGAACGGCTGCTGCTGCCCTGGCACGCCAGCCGCCGGGGCGACGCCGTGACCACGACCTTCTGAGCGGACCCCGCGTCCGCACCCACCCCCATGCCGCCGCACCCCGCTTCGACCCCCAGCGGCGCGACCCACCCCATCCTCGGAGGCCGGAGAAATGAGAAGACTTGCCACCCTGGCGGCCGCCGCCCTGATCCCCGCGCTGGCGCTGTCCGCGTGCGGCGGCGGTGACTCGGAAGAGACCACGAGCGCCTCGGGCAAGAAGCTGAAGAAGGTCACCCTGACCCTCAACTGGTACCCGTACGGCGAGCACGCGCCGTTCTACTACGGCAAGAAGAAGGGCATCTACGAGAAGCACGGCATCGACCTGACGATCAACGCGGGCCAGGGCTCGCAGAAGACCGTGCAGGCGACCGGCGCGGGCCAGACCGACTTCGGCTGGGCCGACACCCCGGCGCTGCTGGCGGCGGTGGACAAGGGCATGCCGGTCAAGAGCATCGGCGTGTTCCTGCAGACCACGCCGGCGTCGGTGCAGTCGTTCAGCGCCACCGGCATCAAGAAGCCCGCCGACCTCAAGGGCAAGCGCATCGCGGGCACCGCGGGCGACGCGCTGTCGCGCACCTTCCCGGCCTTCCTGAAGAAGAACGGGCTGAGCGAGAGCGACGTGCGCATCCAGAACACCGACCCGGCGGGCAAGATGTCGGCGGTGATCTCCGGGCAGGCCGACGGGCTGCTCGGCTACGCCAGCGACCAGGGCCCGACCATGCAGAACAAGGCGGGCAAGCCGGTGTCGTACGTGCGCTTCTCGGAGTTCGGGCTGAACTTCTACTCCAACGGCCTGCTGGTCGGCGAGCGCAAGCTGAACAGCGACCGCGACCTGGTGAAGAAGATGGTCGCCGCGACCAGCGAGGCGTGGACGGCGGCGCAGTCCGACCAGGCGGGCGCGGTGGCGGCCATGCAGGGCGCCTCGGAGCAGCTGCCGCCGGTGCCGGTGCTGACCGAGCAGTTCAAGACGACGCTGACGCTGCTGAACACGCCCAGCACCCAGGGCAAGGCGCCCGGCGTCAACACCGAGGCGGACTGGAAGCAGACGATCGACGTCTTCCACCAGGCCGGTGTGATCAGCAAGGCCCAGCCTCCGTCGGAGTACTGGCTGGCCGACACCGCACCGCAGGGGTGACCCAGGAATGAGCGAGCCGGAGGGGCGCGGTGGCGCCTGGACCGACGAGCGAGGGACGGGCGAGGAGGGAAGGCGCCGCCTTCCCGGCGCCCCGAAGGCGAGCGGGAGACACGGATGAGTGAGCCGCGTGGCGGCGCCCGCACTGACGATCGACGGGACGAGCAGCGATGAGGATCATGAGCAAGGCGGAGACAGCGGCCGAGGGGCGGGACCGGGCGACCGAGAACGCCGTGGAGCTCGACGGCGTGGCCGTGCGCTTCCGCACCCGAAAGCGCGACGTGACGGCGCTGGCCGAGGTCTCGCTGGACGTGCCGATGGGCGAGTTCGTGGCGATCGTCGGGCCGTCGGGCTGCGGCAAGTCGACGCTGCTGAAGCTGGTGTCGGGGCTGCTGAAGCCGTCGTCGGGCAGCGCGCGGCTGCGCGGCGACACGGTGACCGGGCCGCGGCACGACATCGGGTACGTGTTCCAGCGGGCGGCGCTGCTGGAGTGGCGCACGGCCAGGCGCAACATCCTGCTGCAGGCGGAGATGCGCAAGATGCCCGCCGAGCAGGCCCGGCGGCGCACCGCCGAGCTGATGGAGATGACCGGGCTGACCGGCTTCGAGGACGCCTACCCGCACGAGCTGTCGGGCGGCATGCAGCAGCGCGTGGCGCTGTGCCGGGCGCTGCTGCACGAGCCGCCGGTGCTGCTGATGGACGAGCCGTTCGGCGCCCTGGACGCCCTCACCCGCGAGCAGCTCAACATCGAGCTCAACCGCATCTGGCGGGAGACGGGCACCACGGTGCTGCTGGTCACGCACTCGGTCGCCGAGGCGGCGTACCTGGCCAACCGGGTGGTGGTGATGACGTCCCGGCCGGGCCGGATCGCGGAGATCATCGACGTGGACCTGCCGGCGGAGCGCGAGTACTCCACCACGGTGGCCACTCCGGAGTTCGCGCGGGTCACCGCCCGCATCCGCGACCTCCTCGGCGCCGGCGCCGCCGCCGACTGACGCGGGTGGGGTGCGGGCGGGCCCCGCACCCCACCTCGTCAACACGACTGAACGGCGTTTCCCAACCACACATGTCTTGCCTGACCGGCGCCGCGAGCGCGCCCCTGAGCTCGAAGTGAGCCCAAGGCGAAGTTTCAAGCTCAGGCCGCGAAGCGATGTCGCGCTCGCTGCTCTGGCGATCCGGGTCCGTGCCGCCAGGCCAGGCCCGAGGTCGCGGGAGCGATGAACACAGCCGTCAGGCGAGAACCCGAAATGCGAAGGCGGCAAGCACGGCGCGCGACCTGAGCCGGTGGCGAGCCTGAGGTGAGGCCTCATGCTCAGGTGGCGAGGCGAGGCCGCGCTCGCTGCTCTCGCGATCCGGGTCCGAGCCGCCAGGCCAGGGCCCGGCTCGCCAGAGCGATGAACACAGGAGGAACGGGATGGCACGCAGGTCCCTCGGGATCGTCATGAACGGCGTGACCGGCCGGATGGGGTACCGCCAGCATCTGCTGCGCTCGATCCTGGCGATCCGCGACCAGGGCGGGCTGCGGCTGGCCGACGGAACCACGCTGTGGCCGGAGCCGGTGCTGGTCGGGCGCAACGCCGACAAGCTGCGCGCCCTGGCCGACCGGCACGGGCTCACCGAGTGGACGACCGACCTGAACGCGGCGCTGGAACGGTCCGACGTCGAGATCTACTTCGACGCGCAGGTGACCAGCGCGCGGGCGGCGGCGATCCGCGCCGCGGTCGCGGCGGGCAAGCACGTCTACACCGAGAAGCCGCTGGCCGAGGACACCGGCGAGGCGATGGCGCTGGCGCGGCTGGCCGACGAGGCGGGCGTCAGGCACGGCGTCGTGCAGGACAAGCTGTTCCTGCCGGGGCTGCGCAAGCTCAAGCGCCTGGTGGACGGCGGGTTCTTCGGCCGCATCCTGTCGGTGCGCGGCGAGTTCGGCTACTGGGTGTTCGAGGGCGACTGGCAGGAGGCGCAGCGTCCGAGCTGGAACTACCGGGCCGAGGACGGCGGCGGCATCATCCTCGACATGTTCGCCCACTGGCGGTACGTGCTGGAGGACATCATCGCGCCGGTGCGGTCGGTGCAGTGCCTGGGCGCCACGCACATCCCCGAGCGGGTGGACGAGGACGGCAAGCCCTACGCCTGCACCGCCGACGACGCCGCGTACGGCATCTTCGAGCTGGACGGCGGGATCGTCGCGCAGATCAACTCGTCGTGGACCACCCGGGTGTTCCGCGACGAGCTGGTGGAGTTCCAGGTGGACGGCACCGAGGGCAGCGCCGTCGCGGGGCTGCGCCGCTGCCGCGTCCAGCACCGTTCCATGACGCCCAAGCCGGTGTGGAACCCCGACCTGCCCGCCACGGAGAAGTTCCGCGAGCAGTGGCAGGAGATCCCCGACAACGAGGAGTTCGACAACGGCTTCAAGGTGCAGTGGGAGATGTTCCTGCGGCACGTGGCCGAGGACGCGGAGTTCTCGTGGGACTTCTACGCCGGGGCGCGCGGCGTCCAGCTCGCCGAGCTGGGCCTGCGGGCCTGGCGGGAGGGGCGCCGCATCGAGGTGCCCGAGCTGGGTCGCTGACCTCGCATGACACGCGCGTCGAACCGGTCCGGGCCCGCCGCGGGCTCCGCCGGCGTCCCCGGGCGGACGTGGCGGAACGCGGCGGGCGCGTGGCTGGGCATCGGCACGGCGCCGGGCGCGCTGGTGCTCGGTGCGCAGATCGGCGGGCGGCACGACGGCGTCCTGCCCGTGCTGGTGCTGGTGACGGGCGGTGTGATCATGGCGCTGCTGCTGGCGTCGGGAGGGCGGCTGGGGCTGCTGCCGCCGCGCGGTGACGGCGTGGCGGTGGCCGCGCTGATGCCGCGGTACCTGCCCGGCCCGGCCGAGCGGGTGCTGACCGGGCTGCTCGCGGTGGCGATGGTCGGCTGGTTCGGGTTCAACGTGGGCCTGGGCGGGGCGGCGCTGGGCGAGCTGACCGGGCTGGCCGATCCGATCGGTGTGGCGCTGCTGTCGCTGCCGCTGGTGGCGGTGCTGCTGGGCGGCAGCGGCCGGTGGAACGCGGTGGCGGTGGCGACCACGCTCACCGCGATCGCGCTGGTGGCGATCGTGGCGGTGCGGCTGGCGCCGCCGGACCCGCCGGTGGTGTGGTCGCGTGCGGGACCACCGGTCACGCTGGCGGCCGATCTGGCGGGCTACGTCGGGTACGTGTCGGTGTTCGCGGTGCGCGCCCCCGACTTCACGGTGGGGCTGCGCGACCGCCGCGACCTGGCCTGGTGCGTGGGCCTGCTGGTGGTCCCGGCGCTGGCGGCCTCGGTGGTCGGGGCCGGGCTGGCGGCCACCAGCGGCTCGACCGACGTGGTGGCGGTGCTGGCCGGGCCGCACGGGCTGCCGGTGGCGAACCTGTTCGTGGCCGCGTCGGTGATCGCGCCGACGCTGGCGACGGTGCACTCGGGGGTGTTCGCCGTCCAGCGGTTCGCCCCGCCGCTGCCGCACGCGGCGGCGGTGCTGGCGATCGCGGTGCCGGGCGCCGTGCTGGCCGCGCTGCGCGTGGACCAGATGCTGCTGTACTGGCTGACCCTGCTGGCGGCGGTGCTGCCGGCGCTCATCCCCCCGATGGCGGCCGAGGCGGCGCGGCGACGGCGGGGGCACGCGGCGCGTCCCGTCTCCACCTGGCTGTGGGCGCCCGCGGCAGGCACCGCGCTGGCGCTCACCCTCGCCGGATTCGCGGCGGCGGCCCCGGCCGGACTCCTGGTTTCGGCTGTGGCGACCTTGCTGCACCACCGTGTCCGAAATCGGCCACACTCCCAACCATAAATTCGTTCTTGACGGACCGGATCTCCGCTCGTACGTTCTAGAAAGCGCTTACAGAAAGCGCTTTCACCTCTACTCCCACCCCCAGGACGGCCGGAATGACAAAAATCCGCTGGTCTCCTCCGACACTGGTCGCGCTCGTCACGGCACTGTTCGCGTCCCTGGTCGCCGCGCTGCTGGCGGCCCCGCCGCAGGCGCGGGCGGACGACCCGATCGTCGACCCCATTCCCGAAGACCCCGTACCGTCCGGAATCGGGCTGGTGCTCAAAGAGGTCGCCCAACTCCCCAAGTCCACCCCGACCCCGGCCGACATGGTCACCGACACGCGGCTGAAGCGCCACAACCGCATCAACTACGTGGGCGAGGTGCCCGACCACTCGGGCCGCCTGTACGTGCCGGACCTGAACGGCAGCCTGTACTTCCTGGACAAGAAGACGTACCAGCAGCACGTCTACCTGGACGTCAAGGCCCAGTTCCCGGACTTCTTCTCCGCCCAGGGCCTCGGCCAGGGTTTCGGCTTCGTCGCCTTCCACCCCGACTTCAAGCACAACGGCAAGTTCTACACCGTGCACGTCGAGGCCGGTAACGCGCTGACCACCAAGAAGCCCGACCTGACGCCGCAGCCGAAGACCGCCTACCACGGCATCGTCAGCGAGTGGACGGCCGAGGACCCGGCCGCGCAGACCTTCAGCGGCACCCACCGCGAGCTGCTGCGCATCGGGTTCGCCGGGCGCATCCACGGCATCCAGCAGATCGACTTCAACCCCAACGCCCGGCCCGGCAGCGCCGACTACGGCAAGCTCTACCTGGCGGTCGGCGACGGCGGCAACGGCAACGTCGGCGACAACGGCGGCGACCCGCAGAACCTCGCCGTCCCGCAGGGCAAGATCCTGCGGATCGACCCGGCCGGCGACAACAGCGCCAACGGCAAGTACGGCATCCCCGCCGACAACCCGTACGCGAACCGCGACGGCGTGGTCAAGGAGATCTACGCCAACGGCATGCGCGACCCGCACCGGTTCAGCTGGGACACCGGCGGGCAGAAGCGCATGTTCCTCGGCCACATCGGCGAGCACGCCATCGAGGCCGTCTACGACGTGCGCCCCGGCGACAACTACGGCTGGAGCGAGCGCGAGGGCGCGTTCCGGTTCGACAAGAACGACCGCTGCTACCTGCACCCGCTGCCGGCCGACGACGCCAAGTACGGCTACACCTACCCGCTGGCGGCCTACGACCACGACCGTCCGCCGAACGTGTCCTGCACCTCCGACAGCGGCAACGCCATCTCCACGGGCTTCGTCTACCGCGGCGGGAAGCTGGCGGACCTGCGCGGCAAGTTCCTGATCACCGACATCGTGAACGGCAAGCTCCTCTACGCCGAGGAGAAGGAGATGCAGCGCGACCCGTCCGGGAAGAAGCGCGCGCAGCTCTACTCGATGGCCGCCTACGACACCGAGGGCAACCCCGTCACGATGCAGCAGCTGGCCGGTGACGCCCGCGTCGACGCGCGGTTCGGCCAGGACGCCCAGGGCGAGCCGTACCTGCTGGCCAAGGCCAACGGCAAGATCTGGAAGGTCGTCGGCACCCGGACGTTCGCCGACTGCCGCACCACCCCGGTCCGCGTCGACCACGCCACGTCCGCCAAGGACTGGGCGCCGGTCACCCCGTCCAAGTGGCAGTTCAACGGCCGCGAGGTCGTGCTGGCCGAGGCGGGCTCGCAGCGTCCCGGCCCGCGCCGCCCGTACGAGTACGCCGTCCTGTCCAAGGGCCCGGCGCTCGGATCCAGCGAGATCACCGCCAAGGTCCGGCTCGACACGCCGGTGTCGGTCAGCAACCGCGACGTGATCATCGTCTTCGGCTACCAGTCCGACACCCGCTTCTACTACGCGCACCTGTCCAGCGACAACACCATCTACCCGCACAACGGGATCTTCGCGGTGAACGACGCCGACCGGCTGCGCATCGACCAGCAGTGGAACGGCAACCGGCTCGTCCCGCACGGCGCGGCGCCCGCCGTCACCGACGCGGCGTGGCACGACGTGCGCGTCAAGCACTGCGCGGACACCGGCGAGATCGCCGTCTACATGGACGGCTCGAAGCGCCCGCTGATGACGGCCGTCGACAAGACGTTCCGCTCCGGCCGCGTGGGCTTCGGCTCGTTCGACAACGTCGGCAGCCTCCGGGACCTGACCGTCACCGGAACCCGCGCCGAGTAACCCCCGAGTACCGGCACGAACGCACGGCCGCCTTCCGACGCTCCGGCGGTCGTGCGGCCGGCCCCGGGCGGGCGCCACACCTCCCTCGCCCGCCCGGGGCCGCCCCCTTCGTCCCACGGACACTCCCCGCCCCAAGGAGAAGACGATGATCGTTCGCCGTATCGCGGTGGCGGCGCTGCTCGGCGGCGCGCTCGCCGCGGTCCCGGCCCAGGCCCAGGCCGACGCGGCGTCGGGCAAGGGCCGCCCGGACGTGTTCCCCAGCCTCCGGCACGGCCTCGTGGCGCACTACGACTTCGAGCACCCCGTCCAGGGCGCGCCCGCGCGCGAACGCGACCTCGGCCCGTCCGGCACCGACATCGACCTGGTCAACGGCGGCGCCGCCATGCGCGTGCCGGACGGCGCGCACCGCGGCAGCAAGGGCTCGATCCAGCTCGGGCAGGTCAACCCGACCGTCCCGGGCAACGACGACTGGAAGGCCGGGATCTACTCCGAGTCCGGCGTGCCGACGCTGCGCGCGTTCAACGCCACGCGCGGCGCCACCGTCCTGGGCTGGTTCAAGATGACCGGCACCAACCCGAGCCCGAACTCCAACACCGCCAACCCGGACGACAAGTACAACGCGACCGGGCTGGCGGGCGTGCTCAGCGGCAACTCCAACGGCCACGACGTGCGCGCCCTCCTGGAGATCATCGACGTGCAGGGCCAGCAGCGCGTCGTCGCCCTCGGCCGCCGCATCGACACCGGCAACTCCCAGACGTTCGCCGCCGGCGAGGACTGGCAGAAGATCCTGCCGCTGAACACCTGGGTGTTCCTGGCCGCGACGTTCGACTTCGACAAGGGCACCATGGCCCTGTACAAGGACGGCAAGCCGCTGCCCGGCTTCTACACCCGCAGCGACGACCCGTGGGCCATCGGGAGCACCCCCGGCCCGCACACGACCACCGCGACCGACCCGCGCGGCATCAAGATCGGCGGCAGCTTCCCGCAGAACACGCGGGAGCAGAACCCCTGCAACTGCCGCATCGACAGCGTCATGCTGCTCGACCGCCCGCTGACCGCCTGGGAGATCGAACGGCAGTACCACCTCGTCGCCGGCAAGTAGGCGCGACCGAACGTCCGGCCCGGCCAGCGGAGACGCCCCCGCTGCCCGGGCCGGTTCCATGTCGGGCGCCGGCTACGCGTCGGCCGGTTCGGCGGCCGGCGACGCCGGCGCCGCGGCGTCGCCGGGACGACGCCGCGTCTCGACGCCGAACAGCGCGACCGCCACCACCGCCGCGGCGAGCGGGACCGCGCCGATCAGCGCGGTCAGCCCGATCGACGGGGCGGCGATGCCCGCGATCAGCAGCGTCGTCACCGCCACTCCGCCGAACTTGCCGACGCCCGCCGACAGGCCCGAGCCGCGCGAGCGCACCCGCGTCGGGTAGATCTCCGAGCTGTAGGCGGCCAGCACCGCGGCGATCACGCTGGTGCCCACGATCGGCCCGGCCAGCAGCACGTACAGCCAGGCCCGGTCGTCGGCCAGCGAGTCGCCCGCCGCCGCGAACACCGCCAGCGCCGCCGTCACCAGCGCCGCCAGCACGATGATCGTCTTCTTGGCGCTCCACAGCCCGTACATCGCGGCGGCCACGAACACCAGCGGCAGCCCGAGCAGTGCCGAGTCGCGCAGCGCCGAGTCCGCGGTCGCCTGAGACAGGCCCAGTTGCTGCAGGTTGGACGGGATCCACAGCTGGAACCCGTACGTCACCAGCCCCACGCCCAGGCCGAGCGCGACCACTGCCCAGGTCAGGCCGGTGAACGGGGCGCGGAACAGCCGCCCGTACCCGCCGCCGTGGTCGTCGCGGATCGCCCCGGTCGCCTCGGTGGCCTGTGTCGCCTCGGTGGCCTCGGTGGCCGAGGACATGGCGGTCGTGTCGGTGGTGGCGGCGGCCGCGTCGTCCCGCCCGGGTTCGGCGAGGACGGCGCCGTACCGCCTCATGATCGCGCGGGCCTCCTCCTCCCGCCCATGCGTCAGCAGGAACCGCGGCGACTCGGGGATCCAGTGGTTGAGCAGGATCAGCACCACTCCGGTCGGCATGCCCAGCAGCCACAGGATCCGCCAGGAGTACTCGGGCACCAGCGCCGACGACAGCCAGCTCGTCACCACGTACGCCAGCGCCAGGTTGCCGCCGATCAGCACCATCACCCAGCCCTTGTGCCGGGCCGGGATCGTCTCGGCCAGCAGCGAGAACGTGATCGGCAGCATGCCCCCGGCGGCGATGCCCATCAGCAGGCACATGGCCAGGTTCCAGCCGAACGACGGCATCGCCCCGCAGGTCGCGGTGGTCACGAACAGCACCCCCGCCAGCAGGATGGATGTGCGCCGCCCGATCCGGTCGCCCAGCCAGCCCCACAGGAACGAGCCGATCACTGTGCCGGTCAGGCCGAAGAACGGCAGCAGCGCGACCGGCAGGTCCCCGGAGGGGTTGAGCGCCGACTTCAGCCCGTACTCCTTGGTCATTCCCGGCGCCACGAACGACAGCGTGATCGGCTTCATCGCGTCCACCGTCACGGCCGCGGTCAGCACGATGATCAACCCGATGTGCGCGGGGCGCATGCGGGCGTCGTCCAGCGCGCGCACCCGCACCTCGGCGGCCGGACGCGCCCGCAGGAACCCGCGCGGCACCAGCCCGTGGGCGACCGCGGCCAGCCCCACCACGATCAGCCCCATCCCCGCCATCATGGGCGCGTCCATCGGCATGCCCGCCATGTGGTAGCCCATGTCGGCGGCGTGCAGGTACATGGGCAGGTGCAGCAGCACGCCCGCGACGCAGGCCGCGAACCCGCCCCAGAACGACAGCGGATGGGCGAACGCGATCCCGCCCGCGAACCGTGAACTCATGCGTCTCCTCCTGCTCACGCGCCGTGCGCGGTACGCCGTTCGACGTCGTCCGCGCCGGCGCGTCGTCCGGTCACCGGGAGTCAGACGAGACCTCACGCTTCCCGGTTCGACTCGAACCGGAACGTTCTCGACACGCCGATGCGCACCACGGTCCCGGCGGTGAGCGGGACGGGGGTGTCGGGCATGAGCCGGTCGAAGTCCCGGGCGCCGGGCGGCATGACGGCGGTGCCGTTGACCGAGCCGAGATCGACCAGCGCGACCTGCCATTCGTCCAGGTGGACCAGGGTGTGGCGGCGGGAGATCGACCCGTCCTCGTCCGACAGCCGCAGCGGGATGGCGGTCTTGCCGGTGACCTCGGGCGCCGTGCGGGGCTCGCGTCCGATCAGCACGTCGGTGGCCAGCGGCACGGTCTGGCCGTCGTCCATCAGCAGCACCCCGAGCGGCGGACGCGGCGCCCGGAACGGCGACAGCGTGGCCTGCATCATCGAGATGCCGCACACCGCGCAGTACATGGCGCGCGGGTCGTTGAAGTGGTGGTTCTTGCAGTTCACCCCGAGGACGTGCGGCACCTGGGGCCCCGAGGGGCGCGCCGCGGCGGGCTCGGGATGGGGGCTGTGGACCGGGGTCGGCGGCCTGCGCATGCCGTCCAGCCGCGTCACCAGCGGCACGTCACCGGGCGCGGGCAGCCGCGGCGTCTCCCCCGGCTTGGCGACGGGCTCGGCCGCGGCCGCCACGGCGGGCCTCACGGCGGGCTTCACGGGGGGACGGTCGGGATGGGCGAGCGACACCGGCCGCGCACGCGGCGGCGACAGCTGCCGCAGCCCGCCGCCGGACACCACGCCGGAGCTCAGCCGCAGCCACGAATCGGGATCCCCGGACCCCACGCCCGGAAGCGTCAGCTCAAGCCGCACGACCGGCTCGCGGACGGTGCGGTCGGTCCAGGTGTAGGCGGCGTCGCCGCCGACCGTGACGTCCGCGCCGGACGCGGTCACCGCGCGGGCCCGCCCGGCGCCGCCGGCCAGCATCGCCGTGCCGCCGTCGCGGTCGGGACCGGCCAGCGCGAACGACAGCGGATCCGGACCGACCGAGGCCGTCAGCACGCCGATCGCCCGGCGCACCAGCGCGAGCCCGTCCTCCCCGGCGGCCGCCGCGTCGACCAGGGCGCCCAGCAGACCGTCCACGACGGACGCCAGCGCGGCGGTGGCGGGACGGGCGCACACCAGCGACAGCTCGCCCTCCCGGGCGACCAGCCCGTCACCCGGCAGCGGCTGCACCAGATCCGCGGCACCCCCGGACGCGGTCACAGCAGCCGCCCTCCGCGCAGCCTCCACTGGACGAACACCACGCGCATCGGCCCGTTCATGACCAGCCACACGCCGAGCCACACCACCGTGAACATCGTGACGAACGTGGACGTCGCCACCTCGCCGTCGATGCCCGGCACCAGCCCGGCCCGCAGCAGCCCCCACATCACCAGCCCCTCCGGGACGATCGTGACCAGGCCGAACAGGGTGGGCCAGTCCTTGTCCCAGCGGAACTGCATCAGCAGGTGGTACACCAGCTCCCAGCCGACGCCGACCACCGCGACCGCCGCCAGGATGAGGTACGCGGTGCGGTACGTGGCCGACAGCGGCCCGCCGGTGCCCGGCAGCACCGGCACGATCAGCGCGGTCAGCACGACGCCGACGGTCGCCAGCAGGAAGATCCGGGTCTGGATCCGTCCGCCGAGGGTGGGGATCACCGTGCACGCTCCTCACATTGCCTTGCCCGTGCCCTTGGACGCCGGGACCGCGCCATCGGATCGTCCTCGGCGGCGGCGAAAGCCTCCTGCGGCCGGAAATCGTGCGGTCCGGGATCGCGAGGGAAACGCGCGGTCGTGGCTCGCGGCGGCGTCAGGTGGGCCTGCCGGTGGCCCAGCGGATCCACTGGCCGGTCGAGCGCAGCGGGCCCAGGCGCCGGACGAACCCGCGCCGGGCCAGGTCGGCGGCGATGTCGAGGGCCGCGGTCTGCATGCCGAGGAAGCTGTCGACGGCCGGGAAGTGGTTGCCGCCGGTGGCCGCGCCGGACGCGTACAGGACGCCGTCCTCGTTCTGCGCGCCGAGCACCTCGAAGTTCGGGCCGACGGCCAGCCGTCCCGCCCCGTTGCGCCGCGCTCCCCCGTGCTCCAGCAGGTCGGCGAGCACCCGGTGCTCGGCCATGTCGGCCTCCAGGCCCGTGCAGTCGACGATGAAGTCCGACACGTAGGCGCCGCGCCTGCCGTCGTCGCCGCGCGTGTGGCTGGTCAGCCGCCCGTCCGGCCTAGGCTCGACCTTGTCGACCACGACCTGGACGGCGTGGTACCAGCCGCCCTCCCGGCCCTGCCGCAGCTGCCGCTGCCACTTGCGCAGCTTCGGCGTCGTCGTGCCGCCCACGACCTGCGCCAGCCGCGCCCGCTTCTCGCCCTCCGCCTTGCGGAACTGCGCCTTGAGCTGCCCGCCGAACGCCGACTTGGGGAAGGTGAACGCCTGGTAGGCCCAGCCGTCCCCGCCCTTGCGCCGCATCCACAGGCCGGGGCCGTGCGCGCCGGTGACGTACGTGCGGAACACCTGCACGATCTGGGTCTGCAGCCCGAAGCGTTCGCGGTCGTCCATGAGACGTTGCAGCACCCGGGACGCCACGATGCCCGCCCCGCGCACCACGACCACGCCGGGACGCGCCTTGAGGAACTC
Organism: Actinomadura miaoliensis; assembly: GCF_039536785.1. Taxonomy (NCBI): domain Bacteria; kingdom Bacillati; phylum Actinomycetota; class Actinomycetes; order Streptosporangiales; family Thermomonosporaceae; genus Actinomadura; species Actinomadura miaoliensis. The sequence goes on along the minus strand of NZ_BAAAZG010000030.1, from coordinate 1,844 downwards.
GTAGACGTGCTCGTGCGGTTCGTAGGCGTTGACGACGCGGTGGTAGTCGTTGTGAGTCTCCCGGAACTCCTGCAGGTCGGGCAGGAACCGCAGGCCCGGATACCCCACGGCGATATGGACGTACCGGGAGCGGATCGCCACCCGTTTGGTCGGCGTCGTCCCGGCGGGCGGGGTCAGGATCGTGAAGTAGCCGCCGCCCGCGCGCCGCCGCACCATCCGCACCTGCCCCTTGGCGAGCATGCTCCAGTACGCGATGCGGTCGGCCTCCCGCCGCACCGTCGCCAGGACCGTTCCAGTGCGGGGGCTGAAGAAGTCCGTGAAGATCGGCTCGGCCAGGACCTGCCACAGCAGCTTGGGCGACTTGTCCTGCCACGCCTCGTGCAGCGCGTACGACGGAAAGCCCCAGATGTTGTCGGGCCGCGCGCCCGCGTCGGACCGGATGCGTTCCCGCGCGGGCAGCTGCGACACCCGCGTCAGGTACTCCCATGTCTGCCAGGGAGTGTCGCTGTTGGACAGCACGCGGATCGCCGATGTGGGCGCCCCCTGGATGCGCAGCACGTCCACCAGCGTGAACGACCCGAACCCGCCGCCGACCGACACCAGCGGCGTGTCGTAGATGGGGATGCCCGCCGCGCGGACCATCTCGTCGGACCAGAACGACGTCGCGATCAGCTGCGGCGTCAGATCACCACCCGGAAGAGCGGCAGGCACGTGAGTCCCCCACACAACGGCACTCTGGACGACGCGCCACTTTATCCCTTAACGCCGCGCGCAAGCATCCAGATAGTTACAGGCCATGCGGGAAACGTCACGCGGGCCGGCCCGCGCTCTGCGGACGTTCAGCCCCCGCCGGGTTGCCCGACGCGGCGGGCGACCTCCTCCGCCAGGCGGTCCAGCGAGCGCCGCAGCTCGCGTTCGGCATGGTCGCGGGCCCGCGACGCCCCCGTCGCCTCCGGCTGGTCACCGAGGAACGACAGGTGCACCACGACCTCGCTGGTGCCTCCGGGGTGGTCCATGACCTGGAGCCAGCCCGTGTAGTCGGGCGTGCCCCGGCTCCCCCACTCCAGCCGGAACTGCTCGGGCGAGGTGCGCATGACGCCTTCCCGGTCGACGCCGTAGGCGTGGTCCTCGGCCTCGGCGACACCGGGGGCGATCTCGTGCACGTCGATCTCGCCGGGCAGCCACCGGTGCATGGTCCCCGTGTCCGCGGCGATGTCGAACACCACGCGGCCGTCGGCCGGCATGGTGCGGCTGGCCTCGTACTCCATGGCCCTCACTCCCGGGTCTGGACGACGTACCGGGATATCGGCTACCCGGGAAAATCCGCCCTAACCGGCTCCCCCGCCCTGCCTGATCACGTCCACGCGGTCGAACCCCTCCTCCACCACCGGGGGGACGAGCCGTTTCCTCGCGTCGAGCACCCCCACCTCCGGCACCCGGGCCCGCCCCGTCCGGGCGGCGTTGCGCTCCAGGCACACGTCCAGCGGCACGTCGAGGAACACGGCCCGGACCGTCGCGCCGTGCCGGCGGGCGATCTCGATGATCGGCGCCCTCTCCTTCGGCGACGGGTTGGTGTTGTCGACGACGACGTTCCGTCCCTCGCCGAGCAGCTCGTGCAGCACCCGCCGCTGGCGCGCCTCGCGTCCGCGGGCGTTCGGCCAGTGGTCCTTGCTCACGACCGCATGCGTCCGCGCCAGATGCGCCGCCACCCAGGTCGTCTTGCCGCATCCCTGCAACCCGACCATGACCACCACGTCGGACCGCACCCTCCGGAACCCGCTTCCGGCCTAGGGCCTGTTCTTAGTTCAGATCATGGGAGGGCTGGCAGGCTGCGGAGCCAGATG
>NZ_BAAAZG010000029.1:75026-127699 GCF_039536785.1 Actinomadura miaoliensis | reverse complement strand
GTGGCTGGGGCATGGTCGCCTGGTGTGGCCTTGTGGGGGCGGCGGTGTGCCGCGCGTCGGTCCTGGCTGCGGCCGGGGCACCGTCGCCCAGCGGCTGGTGGCGGCCGGTACATGGCCTCCTGATCCGGCCTTGTGAAGATGCCCGTGTGCCGCCCGTCGACCCTGCCGTGGGGAAGCCAGGCACTGTCGTGCGGTGGCTTTGGGGGGCTTAAGGCATGGCCGCCTGGTCTGGCCTTGTGAGGGACGGCGGCGTGCCGTGCGTTGGTCCTAGCTGCGGCCGCGCACTGTCGTGCGGTGGCTTGGGCGGCTGGACAGGGCCGCCGGGCACCGCCTTGTGGGGGCGGCGGTGTGCCGCGCGTCGGCCCTGGCTCCCGGGGGCGGGTACCGTCGTGCGGCGGTTGGGGCGGCCGGCGCGGCCGCCGGGCCCTGCCTCGTGAAAATGGCGGCGTGCCCTGTCGACGCTCGCTGCGAGGAAGCCGGGCACCGTCGTGCGACGACTCGTGGCGGCTAGGAGATGGCCGCCTGATCCGGCTTTGTGAGGGCGGCGGCGTGTGGCCCGTCGGTCCTGGCTGCGGGGGGTGCGCACTGTCGTGCGCGGTGCAGCAGTCAATGACCAGGTGGCCTCGGGGCGGGCCGCCGACGGACTGGCCGCGATTCTGGACGACCAGGCGTAGTGCCCAAGGCGGGCTGAGTGTGCAGTCGTGTACTCAGGCGCGCTTCGGGGTTCGTGAGCCGCGTCGCCGCTTCTTGGGGGTGTCGTTCCGGACGACTGCGTACAGACGGTCGCGGGCCTCGGTACGGGACATGGCGGGAAGGCGTTCGGGGAGTGCGCCGACCACGCTGGACGGCGCGTCGATTCGCCCGTCGTCGTCCACCGTGACCCGCTCGCCGGGCCAGTCGCCCAGCAACACGGCGGACACGTCGCCGGGATGGCGCGCGAGGAGCTGGGAGATCCGGTCGGCCTCCTTCTCGCAGTCGGCCACCAGCAGGAGACGGCGCGCGTGCGGGGCGGTCGCCTCCCTGCGCATGGCCAGTTCCGTCTCCATGTAGGCGAGGGCGGCGTCGAGGTTTCCCGGGATGAACAGCCCGTCCGTGGAATCGTCGAGCAGGTCGTCCTCGGCCAGGCCGAACAACATCGTGGCGTCGGGGCGGGGGATCACCACCAGGGCGCTGTCCCGGTACTCCTCCAAGGCGGCCAGCGCCATGACCCGTGCGCTCGCGGCGGCGCCCTCGCCCGTCAGGCAGAGCAGCGGGAGCGTGAACGGATCGATGGCCGGCCGATAGGTGAAGGGCACGGCCGGCTCCTCCTCGGCAGGTGGGGAGCCCGCCAGCAGAGCCGAGGCGGCCGCCGCGAGAATGCGATGGCGCAGCGGGTACCCGATGGCCGCCACGGTGGGCAGGAGGAGGCCGATCAGCAGCAGCGGTTGCAGGGATCGAGCCCCGCCTTGCTCCTCGTCAACCTGGGCCCGAGGAGACGGCCGCACGGAGGCCGGCGCCGAGGTGGAGCTCGGCGCCGTGGTCTTGGACACCGAAGGTGAAGGACTGACGCGGGAAGGAGCCGGCTTGGGCGGACGAGGGGCCGCGGCCGTAGGACGAGGTTGCGTTTTAGGCGCCCGCTCCCGGCGCTCCTGGTTGGATCGCCGAGGGGGAGTCCGGCCTGGACGAGGCCTGTCCGTCCATGATCTTCGCTGCATCGCCTCCCACATGTCCTTGCAGAGCCGGGCGGTGTACCAGTCGGCGAAGTACGGGGCCTGGCGGCAGGGCACGGGCCGGACATGGCGCCGATCGGGGTCGGGTCTGGCTGTGGCGTGCGCCGCCCCGGGTGTGGCGAGGGAGAGGGCGCCCGCCATGGCCGCGCTGCCCAACAGCCCGCAGGCGCACCGCACGACCGCTTTCCGAACCCGGCCGACGCGTCTGGGATCTGGCAGAAGGTGCTTCATTCTCCGCCCCGGGGGGATCGCCGCGGACATCTCAGACTCACGATCGTAGTCAATTTGACTACACAGCGTTGACGATTGCTCACACTCGAGGTTTCGCCCACGATGAACGCCCGCCGCAAACGTCACCTACCAGGAGAAACTCGCCTCGCCACGCGTCAAAGTCCATGGCGTAGGACCCCGACACGCCACGACCACGAACAGCCCTGCCCGATGCCATCAACCCCCTACGCCGCCCCCACCAAGCGCCTGCTGAACCTCCCCGAGCGGCCGTGCCCTCGCCCGACGCACGGCGCCAACCCCCACGCTTCCCCGAGCCGCCACTTTCACCGACCCCCCGCCACGTGCGCCGCCCCCCGCCACGTGCGCCGCCCCCCGCCACGTGCGCCGACCCCGCCACGTGCGCTGAGGCTGTCACCTTGCCGACCTCGCCACGTGCGCCGACGCGGCACCCGCTCCGACGCCGCCATCTGTGCCGAGGCCGCCCACCTGCTCTGAGGCCGCCCACCTGCTCTGAGGCCGCTCACTTGCCCCGAGGCTGTTACTACCTTGCCGACCTCGCCACGTGCGCCGACGCGTCACTCGTGCCGACGCCGCCACCTGTGCCGAGCGCGCGCGGCGGCGGGAGCGCCGACGGCCGGAGCGAATACGTGCGCGGCATCGGCTGGACTACGTCTACACCGACATCGACGACCGTCTCGGCTGTCTACGCCCGAGTTCCACTCAGCGAAAGGCGCCACAGTCGTGGAAATCGTCAGATCGGTCTGCGGCATCGCGCCGTGGCCGAGCACTTCGGCGAGTCGATGATCGTGCTGCGCCCATCGCCTAAGGAGTGCGCGGGCCGCGGCTCGCGGCGCCGGCCCCCGGGACGGAGAACGCATGCCAGCGACCGCGGGCGCCGCGACGCGCAAGGCCTGGACTCCGAGATCTCCCGCTGGTCGCCGAGATGGTGTTGTCATGGCTCAGATGGACCGTGGATGTGCGCTGGGAGCACGGACGGCCCAACGCCCCATAACGCCAATACCTCCGACATCCCCTCCCGCCTGGTCATCGCCACCGAAAGGGCGGCGTCCCTCGGCGCGGCCGTCGTGCGCATGCTGCGCGAGCAGGACACCGGCCCGGTGCTGGAGCGGCTGGGGGTCGCCGGGATTGGGCGGATGAGCGTCTGTAAGCGACGGGGGCGAGCACAGGTGCGGCGGGCTGACCTGGATCTGCTGTGGGCGGAGGGCTGCCGGAGGTCCCGAAGAGAGCACGGTTCTTGGAGCCGCAGTGGTTGCGCAGGCGCCGAAGCTCCAGTCGGGTTGGGGCCTGTGGCGTGCTGCTACCTCGGCGACACGGCCGCCGAATCGGGGACTGGGGCAGCTGCAGGGTGACTGGGCCGCCGCGAGTCTTTCGCATTGGCGCGTGCCGACCGGGAGATGGTCACGGTCGACTTCCGGAGAGAGGCGTTCGCGGGGGCTCACTGGCCCGGCCGCTCTCCGGCGCCCGGCCGCCGGAGAGTGGCGGCCGGGCGGGACCGCGCCCGCCGTTCGGCCGCGGTGGCCAGGGTGACCACCGCGGCGGTCGGCGAGCCGGACCGTGAGGCTCAGGTGTCCGGGTGGTCGGTGTGGGCGCGCAGGCGAAAGAGGGCCGCGACGAGGCCGCCCCAGACGATGAGAATGGCGACGATCATCATGATGATGGCGTCGGCGGACATCAGCTCGCTCCCTTCTGGACGGCCTCGGGCGCGGACGCCGGCTCGGCCTCGGCAGTGGTGGCGCGGCGCCGGAGCAGCAGCGCCAGGACGACGCCGACGACGATCACGCCGCCCGCCACCCCCCAGCCGGCCGCGTTCAGGAACCAGGTCGGGTAGCCCTCGTAGTTCTCGGCGAACTCCCCGCGCAGGCTGTCCCACATCATCCAGCCCAGCATCAGCGGGGTGATCACGCCCAGGCAGACCCGCCACCACGTCCCGACTCGGACCGCCGAGGCCGTGTTGGCGTGCTCCTGCATGGCGGGCAGGCGGCGCAGGACCCAGCCGACCACGATCAGCACCACCAGGGCGGCCAGCACGATGCCGTACTGGTTGATGAAGTGGTCCACCACGTCCAGCAGGTACAGGCCCTGGTCGGTGGGGAACAGCGCGATCGACACGGCCGCCACCGCTCCGCCGACGCCAAGCACCGAGGTGCGGCGGCCCAGGCCGAAGCGGTCCTGCACGGCCGACACCACGACCTGCACGATGCTGATCAGGGAGGTCATCCCGGCGATCACCAGGGAGCCGAAGAACAGCACCCCGAACACGTCGCCGCCCGGCATGGAGGAAATGATCTTCGGGAAGGCGATGAAGGCGAGCCCGATCCCGGACGCGGCGACCTCGCCGACCGGCACGCCGCTCGCGGACGCCATGAAACCCAGCGCGGCGAACACGCCGATGCCCGCCAGCAGCTCGAACGAGCTGTTGGCGAATCCCGCCACCAGCGCCGACCCGCTCAGGTCGGACCGCCGGGGCAGATACGAGGCGTAAGTGATCATGATGCCGAAGCCGATGGACAGCGAGAAGAAGATCTGCCCGTAGGCCGCGACCCACACGCTCCCCTCGGTGATCTTCGACCAGTCGGGTGAGAACAGCGCGTCCAGGCCGGTGGCGGCGCCGTCCAGGAACAGGGCCCGCACCACCAGGATGCCGAACAGCACCACCAACAGCGGAATGAAGATCTTGTTGACCCGTTCGATGCCGCCCGCGATGCCGAGCGCCAGCACCCCCAGGGTCACCACCCACACCGCGACCAAGGGCCAGGCCACGCCCGCGACGTACGTGGAGATGCCGCCGGGCGCGTCCGCCGCCTGCAGGAACTTGGCGCTCAGGAACTTCTCGGGATCGTTCCCCCACTGCTCCCCGAAGGAGAAGCCGATGTAGCGCACGGCCCACGCCATGATGACGGCGTAGTACACCGCCACCACGAAGCAGATCGCGACCTGCCACCACCCGATCGCCTCGGTGGGCCGCGACAACCGCCGGAACGCCGCGGGCGGCGCCCCCCGGAACCGGTGCCCGATCGTGTACTCCAGGATGAGCAGCGGAATCCCCGCGGTGAGCAACGCCACCAGGTAGGGGATGAGGAACGCCCCGCCTCCGTTGTCGTACGCGACGTAGGGGAACCGCCAGATGTTCCCGAGCCCGATCGCCGATCCGATCGCCGCGAACAGGAAGCCTCCACGGCTGGTCCACTGCTCGCGTCGCTGGTCAGGCACTACCCGACCCTCCCATCTCTCGCTCGTCCCCGCTCCCGGCAGCACACCCGCCGAAGCAGCCCCCCATTATCGACCGTCCGATTAGGTGCTTTTGGGCCGCCGCCCAGAGTAACCCCTTCGTGACACAGCCAATACATCCGCCGGTCTTCGCCCCACCACGACCGGCGAAAACGCACGTTCCCTCTGCCCGCGCCACCCGTCGGCATGCCACCTGCCCTCCTCCTCCACGCCCCGCACCCCCCGCATGATCCGGATAGGTGTATGGCCTCTGAGGCGCGCTTCATACATGCCGCCTGCCCATGCGCTCCATGAGTGCGCCGCGGGTCCGGGCGTCTGTTTGTGGGCCTGCTAGACCTTTGCCGGTACGTGCCGTCCGGCGAGGGCCTCTGCGGGCAGGCACGTCACGGCCACAGCAGCCGGTGGTCTCACGCGCCGTCGGGCAGCCAGTGGCGGACGGCTTCCCTCGGCACGTTCGCGTCAACGTGCCAGAGCCTCAAGTCGCCGTCCCAGCGTGCCTTCACGAGACGTTTGGCCTCGTCCTTCTCCGCATAGGGCACCGCCAGATACAGGCGGCCGTTCACCACGTCCCCGGGGGAGACACCGTGCGAGGAGGCTGCGGCGGGGGGTCTACGGGCCGGGCGTTCCATGCGGGCCCGGTCCACGATCAACCGGACCCGTTCGCAGGCGGTGGGGTCGGTGACGCGCATCATCAGGTCGGTCGATCCGGTATGGGAGAGAAGGTTCAGCGACCCGTGCCAGAGGACGCTGTCATCGATGATCAGCACCTTCTCGTGCATGCGCTCGCGTGTCAGCACCTGGCAGCCGGCCTCCCTCAGCCGTTCCACCAGCGGGGCCTGGGGGGAATCGGCCGGATGGGGCCGGGTGTGGACGGTGACGCGGACCCCTGCGGCGATCCGCGGGGACAGCCGCCGCAGCCAGTGCCGCACCGGACCCGACGACAGGAAGGCGCAGAAGATGTCGATGCCGCTGCGGGCACGGGCGATGTCCCACTCGACGGCGCGCGCGACCTCGTCGGCGGGGAAGAAGGCGGGGCGGGCCAGTTCCTCCTCGTCCAGTTCGCCGAGGTCGGCGGCGGAGCGAACGGGGACCAGATCCTCCACGGGCAGCCGCTGCGCGTGCCGTTCCAGGTGGTCGAGCATCCGGGCTGCCTCGCTGCCCGCGCGCAGTTCCCGGCGCAGGAACGCCACGTTGGCGACGACGACGAGGTGGTCCTGCGCCCGGCTCAGGGCCACGTTGAGCAGGCGGCAGGTCCGTGACGACAGCCCGACCTCCTGGTAGAAGTAGCCGAGCTGGCGGCCCGCGCCGGCCACGGTGTCGATCACGACGAGGGGACGCTGGCTGCCCTGGAAGCGGTGGACGGTGTCCACCAGGCCCTCGTACGCCTCACCGAACCGGTGCTTCAGGCTGGCGTCGAGGATCCTCTTCTGGTTCTTGTACGGGGCGATGACCGCGAGCAGATCCGTCGGCCGTTTCCCCTCCGGCAGGTCGCGCCATCCGCGAGGCGGCAGGACCGCGTCGTACTGCAGCCCCCGGATCAGCTCGTGGATCACCGCCTCGTGCACGGGGTTGGACAGGTGCGCCTGGCTTCCCGTGCCCTCCAGAACACGGCTGGAGGTGTCGACGAGCACAAGCGGACTCTCGATCAGCGGCGAGGCGGGCAGCCTGCCGGCGTCCGGGCGGCCGGTGCGCAGCGGAGCGTCGGGGTAGGCGACCTCGTTGACCACGGCGCAGATCGCGGGGCGCATCCGATACTGCTCGTTCAGCGCCACCATCCGGGGATCGGACTGGACGGCACCGCCGCGCGCGTCGACCAGACCGGCGGCGTGGAAGGCGTCGCGGTCCATCCACAGCCGCGAATGCCCCCGGTCGGCTTCGGCGGCCCGGCGATCGGCGGAGCCCCGGGTCACCGCGGGTAGTTGCCGGAAGTCGCCCGCGACGACGACGCGCCGCGCCGCGAGGCCCGCGGCGCACCACACCGACGGCAGGTCCACCATGCCCGCCTCGTCGATGACGACGACGTCGACGGCGCTCATCAGCGCCCGGGACTGGACCGCCTTGGAGACCGTCGTGCCCATCACCCGGCAGCGATTCCGTACCGCCTCCTCGATCCGGCGGCGTTCCTTGTCCAGTTCGTTCAGCTGCTTGTCCAGCCTTTCGGCCTCCCGCCGCAGCCGTTCGACGGGAGCCAGGCCGCGCGCACGGGTGAGCAGCGGCGCGAGCGCGGCTTCGAGCGAGGTGAGGTCGCTGGCACACCGCCCGCGATCCGCCTGCGCGTCGTCGTGCCGACGCCGCGCGTTCTCGTACGCCTGCCGGTGGCGGGCCAGTTCATGGTGCAGCGCGTCGAGCTTGGCCTGCTTACGCTGGGCGAACAGGCCGGAGGGCATGCCGATCTCCACGATCCGGCGTTCGACGTCCCGTGCCCGTCCGGAGGTGGTCTGCATCCAGCGCCCGGCGTCTGCGATCACATCGTCGAGAGTCCGCAGCCGTCCCCGCAGCTCGTTCAGCTCCGCCGACAGCCGGGCCGCCTCCTCGTGGACGGCGATGGCGGCGCGGGTCTCCTCCAGCCGAGCCGTCACCTGCGTGATCTGTGTCTCCAGGGCCGTCGCCAGCCGGTCGGCGATGCGCTTCGGGTTGATCTGCTCCCCGTACCTGTCGGCCAGCGAGGGGACCGCGATGTCACCGGCCCGCTGGACCAGCCCCGAATCGAAGCCCTGCTCCCCGGACAGCAGGTCGCACATGCGTTCCAGCGCCTGGTCCACCGCGACATGCGTGGGCGCCAGGAACAGGGTGTGCAGTCCCTGCCGGTAGCAGCCCTCCACGATGCTTGCGACGACGTCGGTCTTGCCGGTGCCCGGCGGCCCCCACACGAACGTGACCTCACTGCCGAGCGCCTGTTCGACGGCGCGCCGCTGGCGTTCGTTGAGCCGCCGGTCCCGGTAGCGGCGGACGTACCGGTCCGGGTCGGTGCAGTACCCGACGCGAGGTGTGCCCTGCCCGAGCATCCATCCCGCCGTGGTCAGATTGACCGGACCCTTTCCATCCTCTACCTGCCGCAACCGTTCGGCCAGCGCCCGCAGCCCCGCCGTCTCGTCCTCCACCAGCTGCGCGCCCTCACAGCGGTCACCGAGATCGGCCTCGGTGACGACGCGGACCTTGCCGCCGGGCAGTCGCGACACCTCGGCGTGCGCCCACGGACGGCGCGGACGGGTCGGCCTCACCAGCAGATCCTTGACCCCGAACGCCTCGTTCCACCTGGTGCAGGAGAACAGGTACTCACGCTCGTCCCCCGAACGCCCGACCAGCCGCCCGTCCCGCAGCGACACCTTCTCCGACCCGCTCAGATCGTTGTGCAGGACGGCGGCGATCTCGGCGTCGACCGCCCGCAGGAACTCCTCGACCGGACCGGGCCCCGTGTGTCCGTCCGCCACCCCCGGATCCCTCCGCCCTCTCACCCCGCCGCAACGCCGAAGGAATTTACCTCCCGACTGACAACTCGTCAGGCGAATTCCCTGAAGGCAGCCGCTTTCGGTCACGCTTCCCGACAAAACGACTTCGGACGCCACGCCTTCCGGCGATAAGATCGGCGTCGCGCGAAGAGCCGCCCCGGTGAGTGCGGCGACCGCCACTGCGGGCGGCCACGCCCCGCGAGGCGGAGATGTTCGTCACCGCACCGCCTGCTCAACGTCGAGGACCATCCGGTTCTTGAACTGAGCGACTCAGGCCGTACGGTCGGACTCGACACGAAGTTGCCGGCCGAGCAGTTCGAGTTGACCAGTGCAGAGGTGACGCAGACATGTCCGGGGCAGCGGGGGGCACCGCCACTATCAGCGCCGCCCGCCGCAGAGAGGTGATCGACGCGCTGCGGCGCGGCACCGTGTCACAGGCTGGGCCGGGCCGGTTCACCACCGGGCCCGACCGCTTCATGGGGGAGTTGGACGACGAGCTCGCCGTGGTAGCCAGGGGCGGCGTCGCCGTCCGCGGCGAGAACGGCGCGGGCCGGACCTTCTCCGCGCGCTGGCTGGGGGAGCGCGCCAAACGGGCGGGCTCTGCGGTCGCCGAGATCCAGATCTCCGAGACCGATACTCCGCTGCACAGCCTGGAGACCCTCCACCGGCGGCCCACCGAACGCCACACCACCACCCACCCCGCCAGCGCGCTGCGGCCTGTCGTCGACCTGTGGTCCCACACACTGGCGGAGGAGGTCCTCGATGCTGGAAAGGCGGCCGAGGACGACCACGACGCCGTCGAAGGTGCCGTCGACGAGCTGATGGAGCAACGGCTGGCGGCCGTCGCCCGTACCACTCCTGCGTTTGCCGCCGCCTTGCGCATCTACCAGCAGGCCCCCGCCGCCGGGGACACCGCCACGACGGAGGCACTGATTGCCTGGCCCGACGGGCAGAAGCCGGCGCTGGCGCGCCGGGCCGCGGGCGTGGGGCTGAACGCGCTGCGGCAGCTTCTCGACGAGGTCGACGGCGGCCGGTTCCCCGGGCTTTTCCTGCTGATCATGGACACCCCGGCGTTCTCCGACGGGCAGGAGAGCGTCCAGCAACTGCTCCCGCTCGCCCAGCGGCCGGCCATCGACTTCACCACCGACCCGCGCCGCGACCGCGCCCTCACCATCGCCGCAGGCGAACTCAACGAGACCGAGCGCAACGCGGCCGCTGCGTCCGCCAGTGACGTCACCCTGGACATCCCGTGACGGGGTTGGAGCGGCTGTCGCCCATCCTGGTGCACCACATCGTCAACGCCCTGGGCTGGCGGTCGCTGCGTCCGCTGCAACGGGCGGCGGTCGGTCCCGTCATGGACGGTGCCGACGCGATACTGCTCGCCCCGACCGCGGGCGGCAAGACCGAAGCGGCCGCCTTCCCCCTGCTGTCGGCGATGGAGGCACACGGGTGGACGGGCCTGTCGGTGCTGTACGTGTGCCCGCTGAAGGCGCTGCTGAACAACCTTCTGCCGCGCCTGGAGACCTACGCCGCATGGGTGGGGCGCCGCGTCGCCCTCTGGCACGGTGATGTGAACCACTCTGCCCGGCAGCGCATCCTCCACGACCAGCCCGACCTGCTGCTCACCACACCCGAGTCGCTGGAGTCGATGCTGGTCAGCATCAAAGTCGACCACGCCCGTTTCTTCGCCGGGCTCCGGGCGATCGTCGTCGACGAGGTGCACGCCTTCGCAGGGGACGACCGCGGATGGCACCTGCTGGCCGTCCTGGAACGCCTGACCCGGCTGGCCGGGCGTCCGATCCAGCGGATCGGTCTGTCCGCCACCGTCGGCAATCCCGCCGAACTCCTGCACTGGCTGCAGGGCTCCAGCCGGGGACGGCGACCCGCGCAGGTGGTGGCACCGGACGTCGCGACAGCAACGGGACCTCCCGAAGGCGACATCGAACTGGACTACGTGGGGTCGGTCGCGAACGCCGCCACGGTGATAGCCGCGCTACACCGGGGAGAAAAACGCCTGGTGTTCTGCGACTCCAGGCAGCTCGTCGAGGAGTTGGGCACTGTACTGCGCGCCCGCGGCGTCACCACCTTCCTGTCCCATGCGTCCCTCTCCCTGGACGAACGGCGACGAGCCGAGGAGGCGTTCGCCCAAGCCCGCGACTGCGTCATCGTCTCCACCAGCACGCTGGAACTCGGCATCGACGTGGGCGACCTGGACCGGGTTATCCAGATCAACGCGCCGTCCACGGTGGCCGCGTTCCTGCAGCGGCTCGGCCGTACCGGCAGACGCGTCGGCACGACCCGCAACTGCCTCTTCCTGACCCTCGACCGCACCTCGCTGGTCACCGCCGCCGGGCTCCTGCTGCTGTGGGGACGCGGCTACGTGGAACCGGTGTCGCCGCCGCCCGAACCGCGCCACATCGTCGCGCAGCAGCTTCTCGCCCTCTGCCTCCAGCAGCACAAGATCGGCAGCCGGTTGTGGCCCGGTCAGTGGAACGGGCTTGCCCCATTCGACCGCGGCGCCGAACCCATCATGCGGCACCTGGTCGAACAGGGCTTCGTGGAACGGGACGGGGAGCTGCTGTTCATCGGGCCCGCCGCGGAGGCCAGATTCGGCCGCCGCCACTTCATGGACCTGACGGCGGTGTTCACGGCGCCGCCGGAGTTCACCGTGCTGTCGGGACGGCAGGAGATCGGCAAGACCGATCCCATGCTGCTGACCGAAGAGGTCCAGGGGCCCCGCCTGCTGCTGCTCGCCGGCCGCAGTTGGCGGGTGACCTGGATCGACTGGAAACGCCGCCGCTGCTTCGTCGAACCCGCCGACGGGGGCGGCAAGGCCCGCTGGACCGGCACCGCGCTCGCGGGCACGAGTTTCGCGCTGGCCCGCGCCTGCCGAGAGGTGCTCTTGGGCGCCGACCCCGACGTCAAGCTCACCGACCGCGCCGTGCGGTACCTGGCGGAGACCCGTGACCAGAACGTCGACACGGTGCACCCAGGCGGCACCGTCATCATGCGAACCGGCGACGACGTCCGCTGGTGGACCTGGGCGGGCCACCGCGCCAACGCCGTCCTGACCGCCACCCTCTCCAGCCTCACCGACGAGAAACAACGCTTCGATGACGCCCGGATACGCCTCCGCAGCGACCTCACCCGCGACATGTGGCGAGCGGGCACCGCCGACGCCGCCGACCGCCTCTGCCTCCCGGACGTCGACGAACGGGCACTGCGCGGCCTGAAGTTCAACGAGGCCCTTCCTGAACGCCTCGCCACCGCCACCCTCGCCGCCCGCCTCGCCGACCTCGACGGCGCCCTCACCACCCTCAACGACCCCGTCAGGTTTGTTTCGTCGAGTTGATGAGCTTGCCCAGGAACGCCTGGGTCTCGGCGTCGACGGCGTAGATGACCATGCCGCGAAGACCACGGGTCAACAGCACTTTGTAGACGTTGCGGACCAGCCGGTCGAATTCCACCTGAGGGACGCTCCGCGGCGAGCGCCTGCCCAGTTTGGGATCCTGGTTCGCTTCGCGGCAGGTGACGAGCCGGTCGTCCCGGGCTATGAGGTCCTCGCCGATGATGACGCCCGCCCAGTCGTACTCCAGACCCTGTGCGGTGTAGATGCAACCGACCTGGTCAAAACCGCCGTCCCTGGTCGCCCAGAGGTCGCTGGGCGGTGCCTCTCCCACGCGGGATTTACTTTTGGCGTTCCACGGTCGCTCCCATTCGCCGATGCGCACGTCCGGGACCAAGGACTTGTCGGGGAGCGGATCACTCCACGGCCAGCAGTATCCGGCGGTGATCCGCGCTGACCAGCTGTCTTCCAGCTTGCTTCGGAGAATGTCCTCCATCTCCTGAGGCGACTCGGCCAGGATGATGTCGAAACCGGGATCGCCCTCCCAAGGGATCGGGGGCTCATCGTGGTTCCATGCACCTTCCTCTTCGCCGAGGCCGAGCAGCATCCGTACCCAGTGGTCGTAGACGGCGCTGCCGCCGCAACGCCACTGCCCGGCCAGCGGCACGTGGTGGAACACTGCCGAGTGCTTCTGCGCATAGCTTTTGATCGTGGCGATGGTGCCGGTCTCTCCGGGCTTGACCGCCTGGTTCTCGTCGAGGAGGAAGACGGGCACGCGGGCCGCGTTGATCATGGTGTCGATCTGGTGCCGGTCACTTTGCTTGTCCGGGTGGAACCGAACGAACGACTTGGTCCGAGCGCGGTGGGCTTCGTCGGCGATGAGGACGTCGATTTCGTTCTTCGGAGTCTGGGCATAGTCGGCGAAGTAGTGGAACAGCTTCTTGGTGTCACCGTCACGGGCGACATGGCGGCGAAGAGTCTCGGTGAAGGCCCTCGATCCGGTCGCGTGCTGGACCTTCCGCCCCTGCCTGGCCAGGTCCGCCAGCAGTGACAAGGCGATGGCGCTCTTGCCGCTGCCCGGGCCGCCGGAGATGATGACGACCTGTTTGGAGTCGGAACGGTACGCCTCGTCCACGGCGTGCAGGACGGTGCGATATGCCTCGATCTGGCGGTCCAGAAGGACGAACCGATCGCGTCCTTTGAGCGTCTCCCATGCCTGTTCGAGCAGGTCACGCCGCAGCCGGACACCGCCGGAAAGTAGCCGGTCAGCTGCCGCTGCCCCTGGTTCGGCGGCGAACTGGCCCTGCAGAAAGCGAATCAGGTCCCCACGTTCGGACTGACCGAACAAGGAAACGTTCTTCTCCAAGGCGAGACCGGTCAGTTTGCTGATCTGATGTCTCGGCATGTTGTGCAGGTAGACCAGCCCGCGGACCGATTCGGGGTGGTTCTCCACGGCGCCGCAGAACTTGGCGATCTGATCGCGATAGCCTTCGACCTGAAGGGCGGGATGCGGCTTCGGGCCATGGCGAGGATCCCAGATCACCTGGGTGTCGTCGCTCTCGTAATACTCCACCCGCTCGTGTTGCTTGAGCTCCACCACGACGAAGACGTCTCCGCCCGTGTAGGCGTCGACACCGGCCAGAACGACGTCTGCCTGGCTGCTCTTCAGATGCGGCATCGGAAACTCGACGAGCGCCTCAACCTGCCCCAGGCCGGCGTCCACGAGCGTTCCGGCCAGCGCGGTCAGACTGTTGCGCCATGCCCGCTTCTGCGCGGCGGTGGCTGTTCGGCCGCTCACTTTCTTCAAGTTGCGGGCAAGCCTTTCGACGATCGCCTTCTCCGCGGCGGACTCCTGAGACATCAGGGCCTCGTAGAGTACCGCGGCAGAAGAACGATGAGCGGGCTCGAGCACTTCCGACACAGGTGTACTCCCACATGCACGACAACTCGTGCGGGTGGGGGCATTTCCGCGATGGCGGAAGCCCGTCGGGCCGCAGCTCACAACAAAAGTGAATTTTATCGACTATGGCCGCTGAGTTAGACGCCTTAGTCGTTGATCTGGGCGCTGGACAGAGGACCTTCCAGCGGGCCGAGTTATGGGTTCAACCGACTCACCCCATGAGGCGGGCAAGGAAGTCCTGGGTCTCCTTGTCGACCGAGTAGAGGACGGTGCCGACCATTCCTCTGGTGAGCAGCACCTTGTAGGTGTTGCGGATCAGCTTGTCGGCCTGCTCGTCGGTCACGTCACGCTTCTTCAGGGCGGGGTCCCGGCTCGCCGCTCGCACGGTGACCAGCCGGCCGTCGCGGTAGAGCAGATCCGGGCCGAAGATGACGCCGTTCCAGTCGTACTCGAATCCCTGGGCGGTGTACACGCAACCCACCTGCTCGAATCCGCCGTCCTGCGTCGCCCACAGCGCGCTCGGCGGAGCCGAGCCGACCGCGCGGTCGCCTCTGACGTTCCACGGCCGGGCCCAGTCGCCGATGACCACGTCCGGCACGAGCCTTCCGTTGCGAGGGTCGCTCCAGGGCCAGCAGAAGCCGGCGGTCATCCGAGCCGACCGGCCGCTCTCCAGGTGGCCGCGCAGCATGGCCTCCATCTCATGCGGTGAGTCGGCCATGGTAACGGTGAAGTTGTCGTCTCCGTCCCAGCGTTCCGGCGTGCCGCCGTCGAGGCCGAGCAGCTTCAGCACCCACTCCTCGTACTTGCGGCTGCCGCCGCAGCGGAACTGCTCGTCGAGGGAGATGTGCTGAACGGCGAGCCCCTTGCGCTCGGCGTGCTCACGGATCTGCCGGAGGGTGCCCATCTCGCCCGGGCGCACATTCTGGTGCTCGTCGAGCAGGAACACCGGCACCCGGGCGGCGTCGATCAGCTCGTCCACCTGCGGACGGCCGGTACGTTGGCTGGCCGGCGTGAACCGGGTGGCGGAGACCTCCCGGATCCGATGGGCCTCATCGCAGATGAGGACGTCCAGAGCGTTCTTCTCCGCCGTGATGAAGTTGTTGAAGTACTTGAACATTCCCTGCATGCGCGACGAGCCCTTGGCGACATGGCGACGCATCGTCTGCGTGAACGAGCGCGATCCCGTGGCATGCAGGACCTCGTGACCACGATGCGCGAGTTCCCCCAGAAGCGCTACCGCGATGACGCTCTTGCCGCTGCCCGGGCCGCCGGTGATGACCACGACGGTCTTGGAGTCACCCTTGCGGGCCTTGTCGACCTTGTGCAGCACCATCTCGTACGCCAGGCGCTGCTCGGCGAGCAGGACGTACGCCTTCTGATGCTTGATCTCCGCGGCGGCGTGTTCGAGCAGCTGCTTGGACGGAGCCACCCGCTTGGACAGCAGCCGGTCGGCCGCTGCCGCACCCGGCTTCGGCGCGAAACGATCGCGCAGGTAGTCGACGAACGCGCCGCGCGTCGTCTGCGTGAACAGCCGCGTGCGGTTGTCGTGCACCATGTCGTACAGGTCGAGGACGTCGTCGCGCGCCGCGTTGTGAAGGTAGGCGACCGCATGAACGGCGTCGGACCGGTCGGCCAAGGCAGGCAGGAAGTCGAGAAGGTAGTCGGAGTAGCCCCTCGCCTGCAGTGAAGGATGCAATTGGGGGTCGCCCGGCTTGTACTCCACCAGCACCTTGCTCTCGTCGTTGCCCCACACCCGCGCGTGGCTCCACTGCTTGAGCTCGACGATGACGTACGCGTCGTCGCCGGTCCGCCGGTCGACCCCGGCGAGCACCACGTCGGCCCGCTTGCTGGTCAGGGGAAGCTGGTACTCGATGAGCATCTCGACCTCGTCCAGACCGGCTTCCACCAGGTCGTGGGCGAGGACGGGGAGACTGCGGTCCCAGGAGCGCCTTTCCGAAGCGGAGGCGGAGATGGCAGCGCTCATCCGCAGGTGCTCGTCGAGAATCTCGCTCAGCTTGCCCTCGACCGGAGACAGCAACGCTTTGGCGGTACGACGGAAAGCCGTCAACGGACTTACCCCCAGGCAGCACGAAGACCTCGTGCGGTATGGGGGCATGTCCGGGACCGGCGGAGCCGGTCGGCGGAAGCCCGTCGGGCCGCAACTTCTTAGGGCAGAAGGCTAGCGGCGATCACCGACACTCAAGACCCGTCGAGCGGCGGAGCCTTACGGGCCGATCCCCGATAGGTTGCCGGGTCATAGCGGCGCTCGCTCTCGTCCAGCTTGGCGTGCGCCGCCGCCACCAGGTCGACGCCGAGCACGTCGGCCAGCCGCGTCAGATAGATGAACACGTCGCCCAACTCGGCCCGCACCCGAGCCGCCGCCTCGGCGTCGCCCATGATCGCCCGGGACTCCTCCGGCGTCAGCCACTGGAACTCGGCGACCAGTTCACCGACCTCCCCCGACAGCGCCATCGCCAGGTTCTTCGGCGTGTGGAACTGCTCCCACTCACGCTCGGCCGCGAACCCACGCAACCGTCCAGCCAGGTCGGCGATCTCTCTCACATCCCCAGGCTAGTGGGCAGGCGGTGCCGGAACGCCCTCCGCAGGACAGTGCCACTTCGATTCATCCTCGCGGCCGCCGGGCCAACCGGCAGTCGCTCCCCGCCGGGGCTCCGCGGTCACCGCTGAGGGCATGGAGTACCAGGTCGGCGATGCGCTCAGGGCAGGCCGCTAGGGGGCTCCTCGAGTTGAGTGGCGTAGGGGCGCCAGTCGTGTTCGGTCGACAACAGCAGCAGTTCGGCGACGACGAGGTCCGAAGCGACCAGGTCGGGGGAGAGCGTGGCCAAGGTGTGCCAGTCGCCGCGCAGGGCGGTCTCGCAGGTGGTGGCGTCGGGCTCGCCGCGGGCGGCCAGACGGGCCGTCAGGGCGAGGGCGACCGAGACGGCCGGAAGGGACTGCCAGCCGGCGCCCGCCTCGCCGGACGTCCGTGCTCGCAGTTGCGCGAGCAACTCGGGACGGCCGGATGCCTCCACGGCCCTGCGGGTGCGCGCCAGCACGTCATGCGCGTACCGGGAGAGGGACCTTGCAACGGGCGTTGTGCGGGCATCGAACAACCTGCGTGCGGCAGTCAGACGGGTGTCCGCGTCCAGAAGTGCGCGCGGCACGATGTCGGCGGAGCGCCACACACTCTCCAGCTGTTCGGATGTCATATGGGCGAGCCGCGCGGCCTCCGGGCCGAACCGTCCGACGGAGGCGTGCGGGTCGCGGCCCTCGGCCAGGATCGTGGTCAGCGCGGGGCCGCACTCGGTGGTCGCCGCCTCCCACCACTCCGTGTCGCCGGGATGGGCGAACAACACGGCCGCCGCCGGTGCCACCGACCACAGCTGCCGGACGTCGTCCCCCAGCGTCCCCCGCATCGGCGCCGCCGCGATACCCAGCGCGATCAACAACGGAAGGATCTTCGCGGGAGGCAAGCCGGCGGCGAGCAACGCTCGTACGGCTTCTTGGGGCTCGGCGCCAAGACGTCCCGCGCACGGGCCGCTGACGTAAGGCGCCGCTCCGGCGCGTTCGAGTTGCGGGGCCCACTCCAGGACCGTCCACAGTCGTTCCAGCCGTTCCACGCGACGCGGGAAGGCCGCCTCTCCGACCAGGAAGCCGGCCAGCGCGGTCTCCTCCTCGTCACCGGCGGCGAACCATCCGGGACGATCGCAGTCCAAGCCTTTGGGATGCGGCCACCGCGGCCACTCGGTGAAGGTCCACGGGTCCTCGATCTGCAGCAGCACGCGCACCGGCCCGCTGCCGCGCAGCTCAACGGGCAGCTCGACGCGGCCGTGCTCCACCGGCAGCACCCACGGCGGCCGCCAAGGTGCCGTTACGAGGTACACCCCGGCCGTCAGCCCCTCGACGTCGGCCGCGTCCTCCAGCAGAAGATGATCGCCGCGGTCGTACACGGCGCGGGCCAGGCGGCGCGGTCGCACGAACGCCAGCGGCGTCTCGTCCAGAACCAGGTCGGCGCTGCGGAACTCGCCGATGGTGTCGCGGATCCGGGCCAGCTCGTACCGCGCCATGCCGCCGCGTGTCCGGCCGCCGGGCGGCAGCGAGTGCACCGTGCCCCGGCTCGTCACGACGTGCAACGGCGGCAGCTCGGCGGCACCGGGAAGCCGGACGAGCAGCGCACCCGGGTCGTCGAAGTCCTCGGTGGCCAGCCGCAATGGCCGGGCGCTCCAGGCCGACCCCTCGCTGGTCCGCTCGTGCAGCACCTCCAGATGCGGGGGAGTGACGATCAACGGATCGCTCGCCCCGGGCGCCTCGTAGGTGACGACGTGCGCCAACTCGTCCGAGCCGAAGGGCACCAGCTCGGGCACGACCCGGCAGCCCGGCGCGGCCGTGCAGCGCGCCTCGGCTTCGGCGAGCCCCCTGGTGGCGAAGAGCCGCGCCGCGGGACGGAAGGCGACGCGGAGCCCTTCGGCGACGACCACCGACCGCCGCGTCCCGCGACCGAGAGGACCGCGGACCATTACGTCGAAGCCGCCCACCAGGGGACGAGCCAGCCCGTCCCACAGATCGTTCACGGTCGTGGGCTCGGACGTGGTGAGCCTCCGGGACAGGACCGTCTCCCCGCTCCCGCTGCGCCGAATCTCCACAAGCCAGGTGGTCTCGGTACCGTCGGTGCCGGGCAGCCACACGTCCGGCGGCGCGGCGAACACCGGGGAGCCGTAAGGTGTCGTGACCCCAGGGACCGGCTCCCCGACGACCACCCGCGGCCGGGCGAAACCCCGGACGGTCCGCGTCCGGCCGAGGCCGATTGAGGTGACCTGGTCCAGGGCCAGCATCCGCAGCCGCCAGCCCGCCCAGCCGAGCGGCAGCGCCCCCTCGGCCCGTTCGTCCAGTGGCCCGTCCACGCGCAACTCGGCGTCTTCGGGATGCAGCACCCACACCGGCTCCGACGGCAGCGGCACCCCGGCGGGCACCATACGGCCGTCCTCCGTGAACACCAGCAGAGGATCGTCGGGGTCGACGACCTGCAGCTCGGATTCCAGCGCCGACCCGCCGAGCGCCACCAGGACGGTGCGCACCGGACCCGGCAGCGCGAAGGAGGTGGCCGGGGCATCCTCGGCGGCACCGACCCACAACGGTCGGCTGCGCACCGTGGTCCGCACTCCGTCGGCGGTGATCTGCCAGGTCGCCACCCCGTCCGGTGTGTCGCCGATGGCGGGCAGCCGGATCTCCACGCCGCGTCCGAACGGATCGAGGACGACCTGCGGACGTTCCCGCACCGTCTCGCCGCGAGCCGTCCCGAGCGGCGCGTCGAGCCGCAGTTCTCCCCGCTCGGCCAGCTCGCGGGCGTGCCGGACGAACCGTTCGGGCAGCCCCACCCCGCCCAGACCGTCGAGTTCGCGAGCCTGGAGCCGGTCGAGCAGGTCGAGGGAGCGTTCGACGACGTCCAGCGCGAAGTCGCCGCCGTAACGCAGGAAGTGCCGGGCGGGAACGTCGATCTCGTCCAGCCTCAGCTCACGCCCTGGCGCGGTCGCCCAGGCCATGAACGCCTCGCCGGTGAGGCCGGGTGTGGTGCGCCGCCGCTGCGCCAGCAGCTGGAAGAAGTCGCCGAGGCAGTAGGTGGGGATGCCGGAGTGCATGAGGATGGGGCCGACGAACGGCAACGGCAACTTCTCGAACACCGGCAGGCCCAGGTCGGCGAGCGCGTACAGGAAGCCGCGCCCCCATACCCGCTGGGCGTCGTCGTTGCCGTGGTAGCCGATGGCCTCCCACAGATAGGGCCAGAACGTCCCCTTCCGGTACCGCTCGGCGGCCACCCATGTCGTCGCCACCGCCACGCACGCGGGCCATCGCTGGAACAGCGCTTCGGGCGGCCGTCCGGCGTCGATCCGCTTCTGGTAGATCGCGCCGAGCACCCGGGCCACCTGCTCCGCCTGCCCGGGCTTGACCTCCGCCTCGGCGACCAGCGACACGCCCCGCAGCCGCGGCCCCCAGGCGCGTTCGCGTATGTCGAGCAGCTCGCGGGGCGTGACCTGCCTCATGGCTGGAAATCTCGCAGCATTCCCGCGAACTTCTCCAGCCTTTCGAGCTGTTCCCGGGTCAGCGGGCTGGGCCGGAAATGCGCGACCTCATTGCGGATCTTCCGGACGGCGTCGAGTTCCTCGTAGAAATAATCGTGGTGGATGCTCCACCCGAGTTTCGCCCAGCGGTCCGGTTTCTTGAAAACCTGCTGGATCTGGCCGAGCATCAGGTGTTCAGGACCGTCCGCCTTGTTGTTGCCGGAGGCTGTGCGCAACTGCTCGACGGTCGGGCACATCCGCTCGACGCAGCGGCGCAGGCGTCGCTCGATCTCGCCGAGCCGCAGGTACGGTCCGGTGAGCGCGCCGAACGCCAGGCTCATGTCGGCGGCGGTCACGAGGCCGCAGATCTTCTCGTCCTCGTCCCGGACGAACACGCACCCGTAATCCTGCAAGGCGGGCAGCACTGTCAGCAGGTCGTCGCCTACCCGGACCACCTCGGCCGTTTCGGTGGCGTCGGCCAGCGTTGTGCATTTGCCCCGCGCGTGCGCCAGCGCGATGCTCTTCCAGCTCACCACACCCTTCAGCACAGTCGCACCCGACAGTACCGGCAGCTGCGAGAAACGGTTGTGCGACATCAACCAGCGCGCGTAGTCCAGGTCGTGGCCTGGTTTCAGGCTGACCAGCTGGTCGCCCAGCCGCGCCGACGGCACGTCCGCGACGCGAATCGCGGCGGGCGTGGGCATGTCCTCGCCGCCAGTCTCTTCCTCGGCGGCCTCCGGCTCCGGCACGCCGCCGGTGGGCCCGACGGTCACCGGCGAGTCGAGTTGTCCCTGACGCAGCGGAGGTTCGCAGGCCAGGCCCGCCCCTGTCAGGATGCTCTCGATTCGCCCGACCACCTCGAAGTCGCGGCTGCGTTCGCCGAACAACCCCAGAAGCTTTCGCACAGTCAGGGCGACCGGCCGCGAGGCCGCGTTCTGCAACTCCGGGGGAAGGCTCATGATGCCTTCTCAACGTCGGGCTCGTAGTCCTCGGCCGACTCGGGAGCCTCGACCGCCGGGATGGCGCGCTTGCCCATGGCCTCCTCGATGAGTTCCCGCAGCCGGACGGCCCGGTCGGCGTAGAACCGTTCGAAGTCCTCCTGGCGCAGCAGCGCCGGGTCGATGACGTGGGTGGCGATGATGTCGTCGAGCCAGTTGCCGGGCAGGCCGGTGTCGGTTTCGAGCTTCTTCAGGTACGACGCCGGGCCTGCCGTGCCCATGAGTTGCCCGGTGCGATGGGTGAGCGGCGTCTTGTTGATGATGCTGTCGTAGCGCTCCGCAGGGATCCCCTGCTTGACGCACCATGCCCTCGGGAAGACGCGGCAGATGTCGACCTTCTGGTTCACATAGACGGACTCGTCGATCGGGCCGCGGTTGAACGTCCAGTCTTTGCAGCCCTGGCGCATGAGCAGCGCGTAAAGCCCTGTGTAGGCGGCGCTGTTGCGGCTGCGCATCGTGCCCAGGCGAGCCTCCTGGAAGATGGCCTCGCCGACCGACGCCGGTTCCTGCCCACCCCGTACCCAGGCCGCCACCTGCTCCAGATCCCGGGGCAGCCGGGTTTCGGGGGAACCGCCATACTGCTCGCCGAACACCCCGCACCAGAACCAGCGGGCGATCTTCTCGTACGCCTCGTCGGTGTCGGCCTCTTCACCGAGGACGGTGCGGATCGCCGCCAGGGCGACGAGTTGCGTGGTGTACGGGACGTCGGCCACCCGGTAGACGCACTGGCGCCGCAAGAACTCGGCGGTCCAGTGCCACGCCTCCACCACGCGCGGAGACCAGTCCAGGTACTCGGTGAGCGGGAGTTCGAGAATGTCCTTGCGCTTACAGGCGGCGGCGGGCTGAGTGAAGGGATCAGCGCCTGTGCGCCCCCGCCGACGGAAGTGAGTCGACACCAGGGTCACCGCCTGCAGCAGATCGGTGTTCTGCAGGCCGTTGTAGGCCGAACGTTTCGCGTCCCACTCGACGAGCATGCCGTGCTTGGACAGCTCGTCGGCGATCCGCTCCCAGTCCTCGTGCAACTGGAAGTCTGTGCTGTGCTCCTCGTAGTAGTCAGGATCACCGGCGTACGACGCGGTCACCAGTTCGAAGATCGTCAAGGTCACGCCACCGGTGTTGACCTTTTCAAAGACCGTGCACACCGCCTCCTTGGGGGTGTCCTTGGTCAGCTTGATGACGGGCACTTGGAAGGCGGTCACGTTATCCAGGACACCCTTGCGGAACTCCCTCCAGGTGTCCTTGCGTGCCGTGTCCTTGCAGTACTCGAACATCCAGTCCTGGGTGGCGTCCCCGTCGAAGATCAGGCTCAGTGGGTACAGGCCCGCCTCGGCTTCCTTCTCCATCGAGGTCAGGTCGTAGGAGACACCGCGGCCGAAGGTCTGTCGGAGAATCCGGTCCTCTGGGACCGACAGGATCGCGTCTTCGCGGTCCGCGTTCTCGTCGGCCGCCTTGGCGATGTCGATGTAGTACCAGCGGCGCAGCTTCTTCTTGCGGGCGTCCATAGTGCTGACTGGGGCGCCGGACTTGAGCGCCTGGTACAGGGACGTGAGCCGCTGCTGCCCGTCCATGAGCAGCATCCCCGGCTTGGTATCAGGCTTGACCTTGGCGCCATCGAGTGGCCGGGGCTTGAACCTTGTCTTCTCGCCGCCGTGTTCCAGTGCCATCATGACCCCGATCGGGTACCCCTGCGTCACCGTGGCGAGCAGTGACATGATCCGCTCGTCGTCCCACTTCCAGGGGCGCTGGAAGTCGGGGAGCTGGATCCGCCCGTCGTGTACTTGGTCGAGCAGATCGCGCAGCATGAGGGGTGGGGTTTCGAAATGCACACGGGCTCCTCGGAGGCCGGGGCGAGCGATGATCAGGTTTGGGACGCAGAATAGTCCTGTAAGAGTCTTCCTGACTGGGCAACCGAGCGTTACGTGTCGTCTGCAGTCATGGGGGCCGGCGTGGCGCGATGCGGGTGCGGACTGTCGGTGGCGTCTCCTATCCTGGCCAGGCGCGAGGTGACGGGGAGACGAACGGGTCGATGACGACGGGTGGAAACCGCTGGTGGGGGGCGAGGTCCGACTTCCCCTGGGAGCGGGACGCGCTGGAGTTCGTCCGGCGCCGGATGCGCGACGAGGAGCCGTTCCGGGCCTGGTCGGCGTTCACCTTCACGGCCCAAACCGGCCATGTCCGCGAGGTTGACCTCTTCATCGTCACCCCGGCCGGGCTGTTCCTGGTGGAGATCAAGAGCCATCCGGGGCGGCTGGTCAACAGCGGCGGCAGCTGGATGTTCGAGGACCAGGGCCGGGTCCGCACCATCGACAACCCGCTGCACCTGGCCGACCGCAAGGCCAAGGAGCTCAAGGGACGCCTGGAGTGGGCCGTGCGCAAGCTCGGCATCCGCGGCCTGCGCATCCCCTACATCCAGGCCGTGGTGTTCCTGTCGGCGCCCGGCCTGCGGTCGGAGCTGGACGAGGTGCAGCGCCTCGGCGTCTACGCACGCGAGCAGTCCAGCGGCCTGCCGCGGATCTGGGAGGACCTGCTCGACGCCTCCCCTCGACGCCTGCCCACACCCGGCGAGCAGAACTTCTCCCGGCAGCTGCCCAGGCTGATGGACCAGATCGGCGTTCAGCTCGGCCGCCGGCACCGCACGGTCGGCACCTGGAAGCTCCAGGCCAAGGCGCTGGACGCCGGGCCGACCTGGGAGGACTACCTCGCCGAGAACGCCGCCCTCGAGGGTGACCACCGCCGCGTCCGGATCTACCTGTCCGAGCTGGGCGCGGGCCGGGAGGCCCGCGAG
Organism: Actinomadura miaoliensis; assembly: GCF_039536785.1. Taxonomy (NCBI): domain Bacteria; kingdom Bacillati; phylum Actinomycetota; class Actinomycetes; order Streptosporangiales; family Thermomonosporaceae; genus Actinomadura; species Actinomadura miaoliensis. The sequence goes on along the minus strand of NZ_BAAAZG010000029.1, from coordinate 103,976 downwards.
TCCACCCGGCGGGCCGCGCGCCGCGAGTACCTGGTGCTGCAGGGCATCGACCACCCCGGGATCATCAAGGCCGAGCAGTTCAGCGACGACCACGAGGCCGGCCCGGCGATCGTGTTCCCTCACCAGCCCGAGTGGCTGCGGCTCGACCACTACATGGCCCAGTACGGCGACGGCCTGGACGTCGAGACCCGCCTCGACATGATCCGCCAGCTCGCCGAGGCACTGGCGCACGCGCACCGGCGGCACCTATACCACCGGGCCCTGGCGGCGCGCAGCGTGTACGTGGCGTTCCACGGCGCCGGCTACGACCCCAAGCTGAAGATCATCGACTGGCAGGCCGCAGCCCGGCCCGGGGGCGGCTCGTCCGGCGACGCGCAGCCGCAGGGCCGCACGTCGACCCTGGCCGCGGGCGTCCCGTCGCTGGTCGGGCACATCGAACGTTCCGCCGAGGCGTATCTGGCGCCGGAGTTCAACCGGCCCGACGCCGAGAGCGTGCCGCTGGACGTGTTCGGCCTCGGCGCCCTCGCCTACCTGGTCGTGACGGGGCGGCCGCCCGCCGACAGCCGCAGCGAGCTTGGCCGGCGGCTGGCCGAGGAGCAGGCGCTGAGCCCGTCGGCGGTCGAACCGACCGTCACCCCGCGGATGGACGAGCTGGTTCGCCGGGCGACGCGGCGCGAGGTGTACGACCGCACGCCCTCCGTGCGGGAGTTCCTGGAGGGCCTGGACGAGATCGAGGCGGCCCTGACCGCGCCCGCACCGCAGGCCGACGCCGATCCCCTGGAGGCGGTGCGCGGCACGGTCGTCGCGGGCTGGACGGTGCAGCGCAACCTCGGCAAGGGCTCCACGTCCCGCGCGTTCCTCGTCGAACGCCAGACCGACCAGGGCCGCCAACGCGGGGTACTCAAGGTCGCGCTCACCGAGGCCGCCGCGACGCGCCTGCAGGTCGAGGCCGACCTGCTGGGTCGCCTGCACGACTCGCACATCGTCCAGCTCATCGACCCGCCGTGCGAGGTCGGCGACCGGACCGTCCTGGTGCTGGAGGAGGCCGGCCAGGTCACCCTTGCCGAGTACATCCGGCGCGACGGCCGGATGTCCATCGACGAGCTGGAGCTGTTCGGCGACCAGCTGTTCGCCGCCGCCCGCTACCTGGAGGAGGAGGGGGTCCGGCACCGCGACATCAAGCCGGACAACCTGGCGATCCGCCGCCTGGCCAACAACTCTCGGCGGCTGGTGTTGTTCGACTTCTCCCACGCGCAGGTCCCCGACACCGTGCTGAAGGCGGGCACGCCCGACTACCTCGACCCGTTCCTGGGCACCGGGCAGCGGTCCCGCTACGACGACCACGCCGAGCGGTACGCCATCGCCGTCACCCTCCACGAGATGGCCAGCGCCGAGCTGCCGTCGTGGGGCGACGGAATGTACGAGCCGGAGTTCATCGACCGCGCCGAGGACACGCCCCAGCTCGCCGAGGACAGGTTCGACGCCGGCCTGCGCGACGGCCTGGTGGCGTTCTTCGACCGGGCCCTGCACCGCGACGTCGCCCGGCGGTTCGGGTCGCTCAAGCAGATGCGGGACGCCTGGCGCGACATGTTCCGCGAGCTCGACCAGGCGCCGCCGCCCACCAGCCCCAGCAGCACCGAGGACGACTCCGACGACGTCGTCATGGCCCGCGAGAACGCCGCGAAGGCCGCGACGCCGGAGACGATGCTGGCCGAGGCGGGGCTGTCGCAGCGGGCGCTGTCGGCAGCCGTGGACGAGCTCGGCGTGGCCACGGTCGGGGAGCTGATGGTGCTGCCCGCCACCCGCATCCACCGGCTGCGCACCGTCGGCGTCGGGTCCGGGCCGCGTAACGAGCTGGCCCGGCTGGCCCGCGACTGGCGGGAACGCTTCAAGACCGAGGAGTCCGCGGCCAAGGCCGCCGACGAGGCCCGCGAGGCCGCACGCGACGTGCCGGTCGCCGGGTCCGCCGACGCCAAGGAGCGGCTGAAGCGGCTCAGCCTCGACGAGATCGCCGGGCGCTTGGTGCCCAAGGAGACCGGCGTCGCCGCCGACATCGTGTCGCTGGCCCTCGCCCTGCCCGGCCGGGACAACAAGAAGGCGCCGCTGGACCCGTGGGCGCCCCAGCGCGACATCGCCGACCACCTGCAGGTCGGCCCGGCCGAGGTCGCCGAGGCGCTCAAGGACGCGCGCAGGCGCTGGACGTCCGACAGCGCGATCAAACCGCTGCGCGACGACGTCGTGGACATTCTTACCGAGCAGGGCCGCATCCTGGAGGCCGAGCAGCTCGCCGCCGAGCTGCTGGCCCGGCGGGGGAGCAGCCTGACCGATCCGGATGCCCGCGCCGCCGTCGCCGGTGCCGCCGTCCGCGTCGCGCTGGAGACCGAGGAGCGGCTGGACGAGCCTCGGCTGGCCAAGCGCCGCACCGGCCCGGGCGGACGCCGGGTGCTCGTCGCCCTGCGCGCATCCGACGACGCCGACGTCCCCAGCCACATCGACCTGTTCGACTACGCCGAGCAGCTCGGCGAGCGCGCCGACGAGCTGGCGACTCGCGACCCCCTGCCCAGCGCGGTGACGGTCAAGGGGGTGCTGCGCGAGGTCGTCACCCCGCCCGGGATGGCGCTGCTGCCGGACACCCGGCTGGTCGCCCTGGCCGCCGCCGCGTCCACCAAGGCCGCCGTCACGGCCCGCCTGGAGCTGTACCCGGTGGACCTCGCGCCCGCCCGCGCGGTCGAACTCGCCCAGATCACCGGCCATCTCGGCGGCACCGGGATCACGGCGGAGGGGCTGCGCCGCCGCGTGCTGGCCCGCTTCCCCCGGCTGACCACGCTGCCCACCGAGCCGGACGCCTGGCGCAAGATCCTCAACGAGGCGAACTACCAGGTCGAGTGGGCCGCGGACGGCAGGAACCTCATCGACCGCCGGTTCGCCGAAAGCTCCCGGACCTTCAGCATCAGCCGGACCTCGGGCTTGGCCGCCACCCCCGGACGGCGGACGGCCGACCGGGTCACCCGCCGCCTGGAGACCGGCATCGCCGAGGGCGGTTTTCTCGCCCTCAAGACGAGGATCAAGTACGCCGTCCCCTTGGGCGCGGCGGTCGCCGGCCTGCCGGGCGTGACCCCGATCGACGTGACGACGGAGTTCGTCACCGCCCTCCGCGAGATCGTCACCGACCGGGGCAGGCCCACCTGGGAGACGATGCTGGAGGCCGACCCCGACACCGCCCCGCCGGTCTTCCACCTCCTGATCGACCAGGCGCTGCGCCGCGTCGAGACGAAGGCCCGCCAGGCCGACGGCATCGCGTTGCTGCTCGACGCCACGCCCCTGGCGCGCTACAAAGGCGGAGCCGACATGCTCGCGCGGCTCATGGACGCGGCCCGCGACCCGGGCGAGAAGCCGCACGGGCTGTGGCTGCTGTGCCCGATGGAAGACCCTCACGAGCTGCCGCTGCTCGACCGGGAGACCGTCCCGGTCATCACCGACAACGAACACCTCACTCTGCCCCCCTCGTTCGGGCAGGCCGACGAACCGCCCACCAGGAGAGCCTCATGATCGACCGCAAGGCGCTGCTCGCCGACCTGAAGAAGCAGGTCACCGCCCTTGAGGGACATCTGCGCGAGCGCGCCGCGGAGGACGAGGCGATCCACGCGCGCCTGCACGGCGAGTGGCAGAAGGCGCGTGAGGCGAGCCGTACCGCCGCGACGTATGAGAGCTGGCGGGACGAGCGGGTGACGCAGGCGGCAGTGGCCTGGGTGCTGGGGACGGTGTTCCTACGGTTCTGCGAGGACAACGGTCTGATCGAGCAGCCGTTCCTGGCCGGCCCGGGGGACAGGCTCACCCTGGCCGTGGAGCGACAGGCGGACCACATTCGCCGGAACCCGCACGACACCGACCGGCACTGGATCCTTGAGGGCTTCAAGGAGATGTCGCGTTCCCCGGTCGCGGCGGGGCTGTTCGACCGGGCCCACAACCCGATGTGGCAGATCGAGATCCCGCACCACGCGGCCAAGGATCTGCTGGGCTTCTGGAGGCAGCGCGACGAGCAGGGCGAGCTCGTCCACGACTTCACCGACCCCGAGTGGGACACCCGCTTCCTCGGCGACCTGTACCAGGACCTGTCCGAGCACGCGAAGAAGACCTACGCCCTCCTGCAGACCCCCGAATTCGTCGAAGAATTCATCCTCGACTACACGCTCGAACCCGCCATCGAGGATTTCGGCCTCCACGGCCTGCGCCTGATCGACCCCACCTGCGGCTCCGGCCACTTCCTCCTGGGCGCCTTCCACCGCATCCTCAACAAGTGGCGCGACGCCGAACCCGGCACCGCCGCCACCGACATCTGGACCCTCATCCGCCGAACGATCCTGTCCGTTCACGGCGTCGACAAGAATCCCTTTGCCGTCAACATCGCCAAGTTCCGCCTGCTGGTGGCGTCCATGAAGCAAGGGCACATCAAATTCCTGGCTCATGTGCCTGATTTCCCGATTATTGTAGCTACAGGTGATTCTCTGCTGCACGGGCGTGGTGCTCTAGGTGTCCAATTGGCATTGGAGGACGAAGCTATTGGGCAACTCAAGGCGCACACGTATCAAACCGAAGATATTTATGAGTTTATTGCCCTAGAAGATGATCCAGAACCTGGTGCGATAGATCTCCTTGGCGCTGGAAGCTATCACGTTGTGGTAGGAAATCCGCCGTATATTACGGTAAAGGACAAGCTGGAAAGTATCACCTACCGGAGTGGTTATAAGAGTTGCGTAGGAGCGTACGCGCTTTCGGTTCCGTTTGTAGAGCGATTCTTTCAGCTGGCTCGACTGGGTGACCGTCAGACAAAACGTGGCGGTCTTGTAGGGCAAATAACTGCCAACTCGTTCATGAAGCGCGAATTCGGCAAGAAGCTCATTGAAGAGTATCTTCCGAAGGTTGATCTCACTCGTATCATCGACTCTTCTGGTGCCTATATCCCAGGCCACGGTACGCCCACCGTGATATTGATTGGACGCCGGCAATGGGCGAGAGAGGAGGTTCCTGTACGAGTAGTAATGAGTACTGCTGGCGAACCATCGCCCCCTAAAGATCCAGCTAAGGGGCATGTGTGGCGCGCGATTGTTGACCAGATCGAACGTCCTGGCAGTGACAGTCGGTGGGTCAGCGTCGTAGATATTCCTCGGGAGCGCCTCCGTGCCCATCCCTGGAGCCTTACTGGAGGGGGCGCTGCACAACTTAAGGAAACTATTGAGTCGCGGTCGGCAGAGAAGTTGGGTTCCATTGCCGAAATCGGTGCGAGTGCCGTAACGAGGGAAAACGAAGCCTTCATTGTAGGTGAAGGGCCGCTACGGCGTCATGGTGTAGAAGAAGTTTTCCGACGGCCACTGCTCGATGGCGAGTATCTCCGCGATTGGTCATTTAACGAAGATGTCGTCGCACTGTGGCCTTATAATAGTGGAACCCTTGAGCCAGTAAACCATAAAACGATTGACAAATTTCTTTGGCCGTGGCGCACGCAGCTCAAAATACGGGTGGCTTTTGGAAAAAGCCAACTTGAACGTGGATTGCCCTGGACTGCATACTCGATGTTCTTTGCGAATCGTTTCGGTGGCTTTAGCATCGCCTTCTCTTTCGTGCAGACCCATAACCAATTCGTCCTCGATCGTCAGGACAGGGTTTTCAATCGTACGGCGCCGGTGATCAAGCTGCCGAACGGTACGGAAGATGATTATTTGGGCTTGTTGGGTGTCCTAAATAGTTCCATTGGCTGCTTCTGGCTGAAGCAAGTTTGTCACGATAAAGGTTCCCAAGGAATTAATGAGGGATTTAAGTCTCAGTCATGGGAGCGATTTTATGAGTTCACGGCAACCAAACTGCAAGAGTTTCCGCTTCCCCGGCAACTTCCCCTAAGTCGCGGGCAGGATCTCGAGGTTATGGCCAGGCAGCTTAGCGACGTTGAGGTAACCAATGCATTGATGCTTGTTAAGCCCACGGCTGACTTCCTCCTGCAGTTGCAGAAGCGCTGGCTGTCGACCCGGGGGCGGATGATTGCGGAGCAGGAGGAGTTGGACTGGGAAGTCTACTCACTGTATGGGTTGCTCGATGAGGGGCTAACTGCACCTTCTGAGGCCGTGCCTGAGTTGAAGCTGGGGGAGCGGGCGTTCGAGATCGTGCTCGCGCGCAAGATGGAGCGCGGTGAGGTTCAGACCGAGTGGTTCAACCGGCATGGTTCGACGCCGATCACGGAGATCCCGGAGCACTGGCCTGAGGAGTACAAGCGGGTCGTTGAGAAGCGGATCGAGGTCATCGAGAATCGGCGGGATATCGCGCTGATCGAGCGGCCGGAATGCAAGCGGCGGTGGGCTACCGAGCCGTGGGAGAAGAAGGAAAAGGCTGCTCTTCGGAACTGGTTGCTGGATCGGTGTGAGGATCGGCGGCTGTGGTTCGAGGACGATGAGAACGGCGTCGAGCAGCCGCGTGTGATGACGGTCAACGAGTTGGCCGACAGGCTGCGGCGGGACGAGGACTTCGTGTCTGTCGCTCGGCTGTATGCCGATGACGATGATGTCGAGTTGGACAAGGTGATCGAGGAGATCACCAAGGACGAGCAGGTACCGCACCTGGCTGCGCTGCGATACAAGGAGTCTGGGCTCCGGAAGCGGGCCCAGTGGGAAGACGTATGGGAGCAGCAGCGCGAAGAAGACCGGACGGGGAAGCGGCTCGATATTCCGGTGCCGCCCAAGTACACGTCGGCTGACTTCCTGCGGCCGTCTTACTGGCGTAACCGGGGCAAGCTCGATGTGCCGAAGGAGCGTTTCGTCTCGTACCCGGAGAGCAGCACGGATGCTGACCCGTCCTTGCTTCTCGGGTGGGCCGGCTGGGATCACCGCGAGCAGGCTCAGGCTTTGGTGCGCCTGATTGAGGAGCGGGCGACCAAGGACGGGTGGGACGCGGCGCGGCTTACGCCGTTGCTGGCGGGCCTAGCCGAGGTGCTTCCGTGGGTGAAGCAGTGGCACGGGGACGTCGACCCGGCCTTCGGGCAGAGCCCGGCCGACGCCTTCACTGCGTACCTAGAGGCCAAGCAGATCGACTACGGAATATCGGACGACGATCTGAAGAAGTGGCGTCCGGCCAAGAAGGCCAGGCGTGGCGGTCGTCCCAAGAGGGAATCCTAGGGCTGTCGGGCTTTGGGTAACCCTGCCTGAGTTTCCCATGCAAAGTTCGTAGTATTTCTCTAGGGCGTTGGCGGCCTGCGTGTAGCGAGTGACTGTGCTCAGCCTTCCGGCTGCTCGTCCTCCTGTGGAAGCCTGCTGCGCCTTGGCTTACGTGCTGGGGCCGTTATCTGGCGTTCCCGGACCCGGAATCCAAGGAGGAGAAGCAGATGGTCCCGCTTGTAAACGTGATGAGAAGGCTCGTTGCAAGCCCTGATGCGTCCATAGGCTCGCTGCCTGCACGGGTGCTTTCTGCTCGTTTCCACACCGCAGAGCACCGGCGCGAAGAACAGTTCGTAGCAGAGCCAGATGAGAATCGGGAGCCCCCAAAGTTCTGCACGACCGACGTCCCACGCGGCGGCGCTAAACACGGCAGGCAGACCCCAACCGGCCAGGATTCGATACCGCTCCTTCTTACGCCGCGTGAGCTTGCTCGCCATGATCGAACTCCGCTCCCTTGGTTGCTGGAGGCAACCTAGGACGCTAGGGCAGCACTCGTAAATGTACTTCGACACATTCCTAGCGTGAGAGATAGGTGCAGGTTGCTCAAGCGATCGAGAAGCGAATCAAGTCCAGTGAAAGGCGTGCCTTTTGGGGCGCTTGTGATTGGTCTTCTCCAGGGGTGGCTCTCGAATAGCTGCGGTGGTTCGATTAAACAACCTCGTCGATCTCGCCTCTCGGCGGAGCGGCGAGATCGACGAGGGAAGGTCACTGGCTGCGGATCGCGGTGAGGAAGGTGGCCCACTCGGCTCGGGTGAACTCTAGGATCGGTCCACACCCTTTGGCCTTGGAGTCGCGGACGCCGATCATGCCCGTTTCGCCTCGGCCTACTTCAACGCAGGTTCCGTTGGGATCACTGTGGCGGGACTTGCGCCAGTGGCTGTACTGCCTGGTCATGTAGGGGAATCCTGTCTAGCTGGTCGTTCTCTTGGCCACTTCAGTTAAGAGGGCAACGGTGTCGTCCGGCGACAGAGCAGCCCGGCTGAGATGCTCATAGCTCCGTTCATACCGTTCAACCTCGCCTGGTTTGGTGTGAACGATATCGGTGTTGATCGTGTCCACTACAGCCATTGGTGGATCGTCGGGGTCGGGGAACATGTAGAGAGTGAACGTCGTCCTCGGCAACGTCCTGCCGCCGATACGGGCGTCGACTGGCAAGACACGCACGGTCAGCCGTGGTTGAGTAGACAGCACCTCCACGATATGCCGCAGTTGGGCGGCCATCACTTCGGCAGGGACGGTGAGACGGCGGATGACCGTCTCGTCCAGAATGACCTCGTAGGTGGGGCCGCTCGAGCGGAAGATCGCGCGCTGCCGATGCAGCCGAGCCTCTGTCATCTTCTCGGGCACGAAGTCCAGTGCGCCCTCCGCCTCGGTGAGATCGACCAAGGCCGTAATGAACTGAGTGGTCTGCAGGATGCCAGGCATCACGGTCTGGTTGTACTCGCGGATGGTCTTGGCGCCCGACTCGATGTCGGCGTAGAGGCGCTGGCGGCTGCCCATGGCGTCGCCGTAGTTGTCCCACCAGCCGCGTTCGGCGGCGTCGCAGGCGATGCGCACGATCTCCTTCCACTTGTCGTCGGTGACATCCAGCACGTCCAGGATCTTGATGACCTCGGCGACCTCTGGGCGGACCTTGGCGTTCTCCAGGCGGCTGATCTTCATCCGGGAGTGGTGGATGAGGTCGGCGAGGCGGCCGGCGGTCAGGCCGCGGGCTTCGCGGAGGGTTCTAAGTTCCGTCGCCAGTCGCCGGCGGCGGACGAAAGGGCTGGTCATCGATGACCTCCCGGGAACGTCGCATTCTCGTCACTACGCTGTGTACACGATCAGAACGCTCCGCGACGGGAAAACCGCTCAGCCGGGTGTCCGTATCCGGCCATCGAACGTACGAGCGAGAACGGGCAGCCCGCGTCCAGTGTGACGCCTCCGTCAGGACGAGCGCGTCACACCGGACGCAAGGGCCGGGATTCCTCAGGTCTCCAAGGCCAGCGCCATGGCCGTCTTCACCAGGTCGGCGAGGAAGGACGGCGGGTCGCTCTCCGCCTCGACGGCGGCCTGCCTGTAGGTGTCCTCGTGCTTCCTCTCGAAGCCCTGGCCGCTGGCGACGAGCCTGGCATGGGCCTTGCCCCAGTCGCGCCACTCCAGCCGGAGATAGGCCTCCAGGTCATCGTGGAACACCGCGAACCCGAACCCCACCTGGGTCTGCGGGAAGTCCTCGACCGGTGCGCCGAAGTAGCCGAGCAGCTTGCGGTTAAGTTCGATCGTGTCCGTGCGCCTCTTCTCCTTGGTGTTCTGGGTGAGATCGCCGTGGCGGGCGTCGCCGTCGAACACCGCGAGGGTCGGGATGCCGAGGCCGGTGAGGATCGCGTGCGCCAAGGGGATCCTGGATTTTGCGCCGACGTCCACCACGGCGATGCCGTGCTTGTTCAGGGGGTCGATGCGTTCCGCGCAGCCCTCGAGAGCGCCCTTGTCCGACTCGCCCTCCACCAGGACCACCGCCTGAGCGAACAACGCCTCGGGAAGGTCCCGCAGACAGACCCTCATGATTTGTAGCTGGACCTTCTCGCCTGTGAGGACCTTGCTGAGCCGCGCAGAGATCTGCTCCCGCGTGGTCGAGTGGATGCGGACCGCTGGCGCGTCGTTGTTCACGGTGCGGACGAGACGCCGGATCTGGTGGAAGCCCTCCGTTTCCAGGAAGTATGGGCTGTGCGTGGCGTACGCAACCTGTATTCCGCGCTCAGACTGTCCGGCCAGGGTGCGCAGCACCGAGGCGAACACACGGGCCTGCACTGGATGCTGGAATAGCTCTGGTTCCTCGATGGCCAAGCACGCAGTTCGATTTTTCGGAGATGGATGGTTCTCAACCAGCATCCGCAAAACGATGATCAGTAGCGCTCGCTGGAAACCGTGTCCCTGCTGATCTATCCGAGTGCTGGCGTTGCGATCCTGGATCGCGACCTTGACCTGTGGCAGCGGGAGCGGCATCGCGGGAAGATGCGAAGTGAACTGCACTCTCCGCCCTGTCGTGAGCTGTTCGATCTCCCGTGTCAACCTCTGCGACAGCATTGTGAGCTGGGGCTGGTAGTGCGTGTTGTGGATCCTCTCGCGATTTTTGTTGAGGAAATCATGTAGTTCGAGCAACTCCTGGTGCCACTGTGCACTGTCAAAAGCCTGGCGGACTATGCGGTCGAGGATTGAACCTTCAGCACTGGGGTCCTGCTCGATTGCCCGCATGTCCACGCTGACAAATATGTAGTCGAACAGGCCGGACATCTTCGCTTGGCCCGCAAATCCGAAGAAGTAGGTATCTGACGCCGCCTGTGTGGCGACCAGTCGCTCCGGGTGAGCCTTTTCCCAGGAGTCCATCTCCTTCTCGGCTTCTCGCCAGCTCCGCGCGGCTGGCAGGCCAAGGGCGGGGAGCTCCTTCCGCAGCGTCCTGTACCGTGCGACACGAGCGACAGCCTTGTCTAGGCTGCGGATCCCTTCAAACGGCGGGAAGCACATCGCGCGGCCAGAGAGTTTCTCGTTACCGTCCTCCCAGCGCTTGCACAGTCGGACAGACTCAGCGCCGCCAGCCGCATACTTGCCCAGGGCGGCGCGGTCGAGATCGGTGAGGTTGTCGAACTCCACCTCGACGATCACCTGCCGCTTCTCGGCCCCGGCCCACACGTCGTCGTCGGTGAGCTCGCCCCCGTTGAAGAACCAGTCCAGGGCGCGCAGCACCGCCGACTTGCCGACCCCGTTGGGACCGATGAGCGTCGTGACGTCATCGAAGTCGATCTCGACGTCGTGCAGGCAGCGGTAGCCCCGGATCCTGGCTTTTCTCATCCTCATGCCCAAATCACACCGGTCACAGAAGCACCATGGCAACCTATTTCCTCAGATACTCGCCGGTATTCTTGATCGTTAGAGGTCTGGAAAGTCAAATGTGCAGCAATGGCGTGATTTGTGACGTCTGCGCTTCGGGGACTCCCGGCGTCGGCGGGAGTGGTCGGCGTCCGCTCATCCCGTCCTCGAGATCGGCTGCTGACCGTGATGCTCGCCGGTGCGTCGCGGTGCGTCCACGAGTGCATGCGGACGCGGATCGCTCGGCGTTCATCCCCGTGGTCGGGGCGCCGGCGAACCGGCACGGGGACGGTCCGGCGGGTGGGCGCGCTGGTGGCTCGTCAACGGCGCACGTCGTCGGCGTGGTGACCCTGACCGGCAGGGCGCCGCTTCCCTTGTCTGGCGGCGCGGTGTCCGGCCCAGAACACGATGATCGGGACGGCGGCGAGCAGTCCCCAGTACTGCCCGTACAGGGCGATGTGCCAGGTGGTCGCCGACGGCACGAGCTCGCAGAACTCGGGGTTGTCGTATCCCCAGTGGATGCAGGCGAACTGGTCCCGGCTGAGCATCACCGCCATGGGTGCCACGGCACCGGCCGTCGCCGCGGCGAGCATTCCGTGCAGCGCCCGTAGCTCGCTCGCCCGGTGCAGCGCGACGACACCGGCGACCGTCTGCACCAGTCCGGCGAGCGCGAGCCCTACCGGAATCGTGGTCCATCCCACCAGTCCCGGCAGCAGAAGCGCGGACTGCACGTGAATGCGGAGGATCGCCAGGCCGGCGACGCCGGAGACGGCCAGGCCGCAGCGGATCGCGAAAGCCGGTCCGGAGCGCCCCCGCGGGCGTCCCGTCATCCGGCGGGACACCGTCAGGCCGCACAGCGGGACGAGCGCCGTGACCCACAGGAGCACCGGGTTGAAGAACTCGGTGCCGGCGACGGGAAAAACAATGGCTCTGTCGATCATTCCGACGAAGAATCGGATCTCGGGCGGCAAGCCGGGATGGAGCCGGCCGAGGACCTCCTCCCACATGGCCAAGTGCAGCAGATAGCTCAGCCAGACGCTCAGCAGCGGTATCCCGGTGGCGAGCGTCAGCGCGACCGGGAGCCAGGGGCGCCGGCCGTGCCGGACGACGGGTGCCCAGGCATGCGCGGTCCTGACCATCCACAGCATGGCGAGGCGACCGCCGAGCACCAGCGTGATCCACCACAGCACCAGCACGGCGAATGGAATCTGCAGCGCCGACCCCAGCGACACGCTGTACGACTGGGATCCGATGGTGCCCAGCGCCAGTCCGTACCCCAGTCCCCTCCCCGCTCGCCCGGCGTCCTCCCAGGAACGGCCGAGACCCCGGCCCGCCAGTTCGGCCCGCCACACGCCCAGGCACAGGCTTCCCCCGAGAACGGCCGCCACCGGCAGGAGCGCGACCGGGCCGTACCGGCTGACCCCGGCCACCTCGCCGACCAGGTCGGTGATCGGCTCGTAGGCCAGCGTGCAGGCCACCCCCAGTCCGAACGCCACCCCGGGACCGAAGGCCGACAGCTCCGCCGGATCGGACAACGCCCGCAGACGACGGCCGGCCGACGGATGCGACGACAGGATGTCCGGCGGCGGATCCCGCCTTTTGGGCGCCGCCCTGCGCGCCTCCTCCTCCGCCTCGTGCTGCCGTTCCAGGATGGCGGTGAGCCCCCGCGCCGCCCCGGCCTGCACCGCGCGGGCGTCGGCGTGCAGTTCACGGCTGTGCAGAACGGCGTTGCGCGCCAGCGGCACCAGCACACCCATGATGACGAGCTGCAACGCCGACAGCAGATGGAACGGCACCGGCCCCGACAGCGACGGGGTGACGAAGGGCGCGAGCGGGAATCCGATGACACCAGGCAGAAGCACCCCGCGCAGGAACAGGCGCCATGCCGTGTCAGTGATGAACGTGATGTCGATGTCGCGATTGCGGACGTGCGCGAGCTCGTGAAGGACCACCGCCCGGTACGTCTGTCGGTCGGTGTCGTACAGCTGCAGCAGGCCGCGGCTGAGCATCACGTGACGGCGCCCGCGCCGCCCGAAGGCCAGCCCCGTCACCCTCGGGTTCAGCAGGTCGACGAGGAACGTAACCCGGTCACCGACACCCATCGCCTTCGCCAGTGCCGTCAGTTCGCGGGCCTGTTCGGGCCGGCGGTCGGCGGGGAACGGACGCAGGTGCCGTCGCCTGACCCGCAGCGCCGGTCGCAGCCAGTACAGCACCAGGACGACCGCCCAGAAGACCGCTAGCACGCCTACCTGCGCCATGAGTATCTGGGCAGGGGAGGGTAGGCCGCACCGGGCAACAGCCTCCTCCAACGAAGGCGAACTGCCCCCGTCCCACGACTTCGTCACCTCGAGGACGCACCGCCGGAGTCCACCGGGGGTGATCCCGTCGAGGGCGCCCGAGGCGAACAGCAGCGGACCGGTCCAGAACATGCCCTCGGTCACCACCGCCGCCGACATCGCGATGACCAGCAGGACGAACCGCAGCGTGGTCCCGGACGGTATCGCGGAAGGGGTGGACCACGGCGCGCGGGGCGATCGGTTCATTCCCGGGCGGGCGCCGTCGGTTCTCCTCCGGGCGCGGTGCCGGGCTCGGGATCGGGTGCGCCGGACACGGCGAGCCCCCCGATGATCGCATCGGCGAGCAGCTCGGCCTGGTCGTCGGAGAGGCCCAGCGCCTTGGCGCGCTCCACCGCGATCTCCCGGAGATCCGCCAGGCGTTCCGGGGGGAGCGGGGCCGGCAGGGGGAGCGACTCGTCCTGGCGCACCCGGTCGCGCTTGGAACGTCGCAGCAGGCGTCCCAGCCGCGACTTGACCCGGCCGCCCGCCGCGTCGAGCGCGCGCGTCGACAACTGGGTCACCACATCGACCGCCACACCCAACGCCACCGCACTGACGATCGCCTCGGCGACCTCGAGGCCCATGCCCAGCGGCTCTTTGCTCGGCGCGGTCCTCGCCTTGGGAGGCAGTGCGAAGAATGCCGCGCTTGTCTCGTCAAAGAGATCAAGTTCCTGCGGGGCCACTGCGGCGACGCCCCGCCGCGCCAGGCTCGCCGCCCATTCCCGCTGCCGGTCGTCCTCCATGCGACAGAGAGTTACAGACGGAGTGAAAAGGGTCAACACCATTCGGCGGAGCCTCGCCCACTGGGCACTGTGACCTGCGGGAACCACCTTTTGACCAGGCCGAAACACGTACAGGCCGGCATCGCTTTCCGATCTGAGGTAATGGCGGGCCCAACCCGGTTATCGGCTCCGTGCACAGTTCACTCTCTTTCATGTTCACGAGCTGAACGTTCATCCGGCGCGAGCACACCGGCGGAACGCTGGGCGCCTGAGCGTGCAAATTGGCGCCGCTGCCGTCCCGGGCCGCGAATCCGCGTGCCGGGGCCACCACGCCCTGTGACTATGAGCAGGTGAGACCACCGCCGTGCACTGCACGGCACCGGTGAATCCCCGAGAGGTGCCCATGTCCCTGGCGACGTTCTTCGCGGCCCACCCCGCCACCGCGCAGCGCTGGCGGCGGTCCTTCCCGGGAGAGGCCGAACAGGCCGCCCACGTCCGGCGTCTGGTCGCGACGCTGCTTCCCGACTGCCCCTACCTCGACGAGGTGCTGCTCGCCACCGACGAGCTGGTGGTCAATGCATTGCGGCACACCAAGTCCGGCCAGCCCGGCGGCGCATTCATCGTCGAGATCGGCCACTGCGACGACGCGGTGACCGTCGCCGTCACCGACCAGGGCGGCCCCACCGAACCCGCCGTCGCCGACCTCGACGAGTACGCCGAATCCGGTCGCGGCCTGCGCACTGTGGCAGCCACCGCCACCGGTTGGGGCTGGTTCGGCAACGACCGGGCCCGCGTCGTCACCGCCGTCTTTGCCCCCGGCCACTCCCTCTGGGAGATCGCATGAACCCGCAACTGCTCCGCGACCAGGTCGCCGGCCGCGTCCACGCCGCCATGCTCACCGCCATGCGCGCCGACCCGCTCGTCCTCGCGCAGACCGCCGAAGCCATACGCGCCCCTGGCGACCGGGCCCTCGTGAGCCAGGCCCGGAACCTGCTGCTCGCCACAACCGCCGCGCTCACCACCGTCGTCCACATACACCGGTATGCCCCCGACCCCCACGACCGGGATATGTGCCGCGCCTGCGGTACCCCTGACTGCCGCACGCTACGCGGCATCGCCGAGGTCCTGCACGCCTACGGCACCCCGACCGCCCACGTCGACCGCGCCGAGGCATGGCGCCGCGCCGACGCCTGGTTCACCCACACCAGCAACGGCCCCGTCCTGGTGTCGGTCAAGGAGTTCGCCGCCGGCTTCATCGCCCGCGGCATCGCCCCCAACCTGACCGTCCCCGCCGGAATCCTCATCATCGACCGCCACACCGGCGCCCTCACCCAGTGGCCCGACCTCCCCGACGAGCGCCTCACCAGGGAATACACCCACTACCTCAACCGCCCCCTATGAGGCTGCCATCCACCATGCCGCTCCGCGGGCGGTCATCTGATACCTGGCTCTGAAATGGCCCGCCATTCCATGTATCCCAGGTATCCCAGGTATCCCAGGTATCCCCTGTATTCCCGAGTACGCGAGGAGTTAGAAGAGTCTTCGCTGGCGCCAGTGACGTCCACTGGGCCTGCCGCCACCCTGGTGTGGCGGGTAAGCAGGGGTGCCACCACGACGCCCAACGCCACGCCGTCCGCCGTCTCTTGCGGGGCCGTAACCCGATCACCCCCTCTGGCCGTCCACGACCAGACGGGCACGTGGCGGCGCTGGACGACCGCGCCGCCAAGCCAGACATCGTTGAAGTGTCCGAACGGTGGGGGCGGGGGCTGGCCGAGCATCCCTCCCCGATCGCGCTGATGTGGCTCCGGTTCAAGTGGCGCCACATGAAGCAGCACGGCGTCCGCGCCTGCTAAGAGGTGACCGCCCGCTACGTCGATGGCCTCCTCGACAACACCCGACGCTGGGCCGACGTCTGGACAGCCGAGGTCACGACCGGTGTCATCGACCGCAATGCGACCTCGCCTCGAAAGAGGCCCCATGCGCTGCGATATCTGCAAGGAGACAATTACAGCGCTCCGCTACCTGAAGGACTAGCGGTGTAGACATCCGACCTGCTCCAGGTGCCGGCGGTCCTTCGGCGCGCGTCGCAGCCTGCGTCTTCACGCAGACGGCCAGGTGGTTCGTTAGCGCGTCAGCACTCGAGCTGTCCATCGACTCACTGGCGCGGGGACGCCAGGCACCGGCACTCCTCCGCCACCGACTAGGCAAAGCCCCTCGTCAGCCGCCTACGCAACCTCGTCGGCTGCGGCGACGTGGGAGAGCGCGCCCTGATCGGCAACCAAGTGATTCCGCATCCCATGCGGCCAGAGCGGCCGGACAGCGCAGCACGGTCGGCCGTGCCCAAGGGGCGTCCGCCCGGACCCGGCGCCATGCGGGGCCCGGACAGAGTGAGGGGTGTCAGCTTCCTACGCCCGCCTCGCCAATCGGCTCGGCCAGGCCCAGCTTTTCCAGCCTCATCAGGATGGCCCTGGCGTGGCGGCCCAGATGTTCGGAGAGCTCGTCGGTGTTCATGCCTTCCCGCCGGAGCCTGATGAGCAACGCGTCGTCCTCCTCCGTCCACCGTCGTCCGTGGTCGGGGTGGCGGGGCGCGTCTTGGCCATGCGCTGCTCGAACTTTTCACGCTGTTCGGCGGCGAGCCGCCGTTCCAGCTCGGTGAGGTCGATCTCCTTGAGGATCTCGGGGGCGACGGTGTACGTGGTCGTCCCCGCCTGCCGGGCGACGACCATGCCTTCCTCGAAAGTGATGCGATCGGCGTCGACGATGAGTTCGGTGACCTGGGCCTGTCCGAGATGCTGAGGCGAGTCGAAGACGAACCTGGCCTTCAGCTCTGGGAGAGGTCTGCTGTGAGGGGGAGCCATTCACGCTTGAGATTCCCCAGAAGCCGATCCCGCACTTCCGTCCGTACCTCCGCCCTGGCGGACGCGCAGATCGGATCCAGGCAGTAGCGGCATACCGCCTCGTGCTTGGACGGATCCTTGCACATCACGATGGCGAGAACGCGAATGGGCCAGATGAGCTCGAGGAGGTCGTCGCTTCCGAGTGCCATTCGGGCGGCCAGGGGAACGTTCTCGAACAGGGATCGGGTGGCGAGCCCGATCACCGTCTGTACGTCGTCGCGGCCGAGGCCGGGCGGCCACCCCAGATGGTCTTCCACCACCCGCAGCATCATGCGCTCCGCAGTCTGGCCGGCTCGGGCCAGGAGCATCTCGACCGCCCGCAAGCCACCCTCGTACATCTGCCGGAGCTCGTCGAGCACGTGCGCTGCCCGGGCGAGCAACTCGCACCAGAAGTGGTTGGCCACGGCCCAGCTCTGGAACCTCTTGGTCTTGTCCGGGCCCAGCCGATTCTCGATCTCACTCAGGAGACGTCCCCGTTCGGGATCGTCTCCGCCGCGGTCGAACGGCCCCGTCACCTCTCGCGTACCTGCCAGAAGTGGTGCCTCCCGGCGCAGCCACAGCACGATGTCGGCGACCGCGCAGCCGATCGCTGCCTGCGCCCGGGTCAGGCCATTGCGCTTATTCAGCCAGTCCCTTTCCCGGTCGTCGGCGAATTGCCTCGCCCGCTGACCGGTCGGCTCCGAGGCGATGATGAACGTTCCCTGCCAGCCGTGTTGTGCCCCTCCACACCCGGTACACCTGCACCCCGGACGGGTCGCCTCACCACAGCGGCTGTTGTGCCCCATGCGTGCCTCCGATAGAGCGAGCGGAGAACGCATTATCTGTAACGGGGGAGCGTGCGTGAATATATGGTCTCGATAGGTTATGGTCGGCTGTCCGCAGAGGAACATGGTTTCCGCTGAAACGACACGCTGCCGCGCTGCTTTTCGGGTGCATTGACGCAGGGGCAGGTGCCGTCCGCATTTTTCGCGTAGGCTCCATCAGCAGGCGGCCGCCGAGAAACCGGTCGCGCCTCGCTGAAACTTCTTCACGACACGGCCGTTTTCGGTCATGGACGTTCCAGCTGAGATGCTCCGCGGAGCGATGCTGCCGTGTCCCTTCGTCGCGGATCGAGGGCGAAGGTGCTTCTGGCCCCAGAGAGCCGGTGTCCGGAATCCCGAACGCTCCGGACACCGGCTCCTGTCGTGTGCTCCTGGAGGACTTGCTGTGCGTCAGTTGGTGTCGCCGAGACGGCGGCGGTCGGCGGCGGGGACGTACAAGGTGGGGTACCCGTCGATAGCGATCAGCCCGTCCAGGACGGACAGGTCCAGGTCCCACTCGGTCGTCCTGCGAAAGAGGCACTCGAACTCGGCCCGCTCGATGTCCCGCTTCGCGCGTTCGGCAGACCAGTGGTTCACCGCCGTGAGCGTGTGCACCACCAGGTCGAGCTCGCCGGCGTCCCTGGCCCGGTGCACGTGCTGCGTCCGGCGGCAGTCGATGCAGAGCGCCACGACCCGCTCCAGCCGCTGGACACGGGGCGCGTTGCCCCACTGAAACGACCACACCTCATGGACCTGGAGCCGCGATGCCCCGGCCCGCCTCCCGCAGACCTCACAACAATCACCGGCCCGGCCGAGCACCAACGCCTGCAGCCTGACCCAGTCCTTCGGGTGGACAACCTTGCGAAGCTCCGACCCCCACCACTCATCGGGCGAGCAGTGTGCAGACAGCCATCCCCGCCCGAGGCCGATCACCACGGCGAGCGGCTCTCGCTGGGGCGGGGTCGTCACACCCACCTCAAGGCCCAGCGCCAGCTGGCAGTCCCAATCCACATCAAGCTCGTGCCTGATGACGAAGGCCGCCAGCATGGCGCGCACGTTCTCTGCCGCACCCAGCAGGGCGGCGAACGGCATCACGAACCCATGACGCTCGTGGTCCCAGCGCACCCGCCAGCCCGATGCGGCGTGCAGCTCCTTGTTCGCGGCCTTGCTGTAGGGGAAGCGAAAGATCACCTGGTCGCCTTCACGACGCATGGTTCCGACCACGAGTTTCCTCCTGCTAACACGTGTTTTAGAGATGGCCAGGCCGACAGGGCGCGGAGTGACGGGAGATCAGGTCCAGTCGGTCAGGGGGCGGACTGTTGGGACGGGCGGGGCTTCGTTGTCGCTCGGTGTGGGAACCACTGTACACGGCTCGCTGCTAACACGTGTCATGAATTTTTGGAGCGGGTCTGCCGCGGCGCGTCTGGGAAGAACCGGCGGGACGGCGCCACAGCAGCCCGCGGCGGTGGACGGCATAGAGTTGGTGGGCCGCTGGGCCGACATCGCAGGAGGCCACGGGGACGAGTCCGGTGAGAGGGAGCTGAGTGATCGACCGCAAGGCGCTGCTCGCTGACCTGAGGAAGCAGGTCACCTTCCTGGAGCAAGACCTGTGCGCCCGTGTCCGTGAGGACGAGGCGATCCACGCGCGCCTGTATGGCGAGTGGCAGAAGGCTCGCGAGGCCGGCCGTACGGCCGCGACCTTCGAGAGTCGGCGGGACGAGTGGGTGACGCAGGCGGCGCTGGCCTGGGTGCTCGGCACGGTCTTTCTGCGGTTTTGTGAGGACAATGGCCTGATCCAGCAGCCGTACCTCGCCGGTCCGGGGGACAGGCTCGCCCTTGCTCTGGAACGGCAGGCGGACTACTTCGGCGCCAACCCGGATGGCACCGACCGAGACTGGATCTTGGCGGGCTTCGCGGAGATGGCGCGCACGCCAGCCGCGGCGGCGCTGTTCGACAAGGCCCACAACCCGCTGTGGTGGCTCGAGATCTCGCACGACGCAGCCGCGGCACTCGTGGCGTTCTGGCGGCACTGCGATGACCAGGGCGAAGTCGTCCACGACTTCACCGACCCCGACTGGGACACGCACTTTCTCGGTGACCTGTACCAGGACCTGTCCGCGAACGCCAGGCAGAGGTACGCGTTCCTAAAGACTCCCGAGTTCGTGGAGGAGTGCATCCTCGACCTCACCCTCGAGCCTGCCGTCCAGGAGTTCGGGCTCGAGCGGCTGCGGCTCATCGATCCCGTCTGCGGGTCCGGATCTTTCCTGCTCGGGGCGTTCCGTCGATTGTTGCGAAAATGGCGATCCGCCGAGCCTGACACCGACACCTGGGAACTGATACGGCGTTCACTGGCCTCCGTGCACGGCGCCGACAGGAGCCCCTTCGCCGTCGCCATGGCGCGGTTCCGGCTTCTGATCGCGGTGATGCGCGAGGGAGGGATCCGAGAGCTTCACGGCCTGCCGGACCTGCCGATCCGTGTGGCGACGGCCGACTCCCTGCTTGACGAACGCGGTGCGGACCAGCAACAGATGACGCTGCTCGGCATCCCTGAAGACCCTCCAGAAATCCCTGAAGACCCTCTAGAAGACGAGCTGCTGAGGGCCGGAAGCTACCACGTCGTCGTGGGCAACCCGCCCTATGGGACGCCCAAGGACAAGGCCGAGGCGGCGCGATATCAGAAGTTGTATCCCGTCGCCGCCGGAGCCTTCTCCCTGACAGTGCCTTTCACCGTGCGCTTCTTCGAGCTCGCCCGTCCGGCGAGCGACGACGGCCGGGCGGCCGGCTACGTCGGGGTCCTGATGGCCAACGCGTTCATGAAACGTGAGTTCGGGCGAAAGCTGATCGAAGATTTCTTCCCCACGGTCGATCTGACGCATGTGATCGATACATCGGGTGCCTACATCCCAGGTCACGGATCTCCGACGGTGATCCTTGCTGGCCGCCGTAGACGGCCCGGACTGACGACGTTCGTCGTCTTCGGAAAACGCGGGGAGCCTCAGATACCGAGGTCGCCGGCACGCGGTCTCGTCTGGCAGTCGATCATCCAGAGACTCAGGGGCAGCACTGAGGCTGATCCCTGGACGGCCTCCGGTGAGTTGCCCGCATCTGCCTTCCACGGGTCCCCCTGGAGGCTTGGACCTCCTGACGTCACAAAGCTGCTCGACGCTATGGACACTGGGCGATCCTTGCGTGAACGGGTTGTCCGCATTGGATATGTGGGGAACACGGGAGCCGATGACTTGTTCACCGCGCCTCAGGCGTCGTGGTGGCGTGCCCAAGTCGAGCAGCAGCCGCTCGTCGACGTGCTCACTGGGTCCGAAGTGCGGGACTGGCAGGCGGTGGCCGAACGCCAGGGATTCCTGCCGTTGTCCTCGATCGATGACGAGCGAAAGTGGGTGCCGATCTCTGAATTTCCACGTCACCTGCGCAGGCTCTGGTCGTTCCGGACGTCGCTTCGTGAGCGCAGGAACTTCACGGGCGGTAGTTATCGTGAGGGCGGCCGAGACTGGTACGAGTGGCACCACGTCACCCGTAGATCCCGGACGCACCCATGGCTGATAGTTTTTTCTTGGGTGGCGACTCATATGCATTTCGTCCTGCTGCGCGACCACTCAGTGGTCCCGTTGAACTCGGCTCCTGTCATTGAACTGCCGCAGGAGGCGACGGAACTCGATCTCATACAGCTCACCGCGGTGCTCAACAGTTCGGCGGTCTGTTTCTGGTTGAAGCAGCACAGCCAGAGCAAGGGCCAGCCGAGAGTGGGGCAGACTGGCACGGGCGAGCCGTGGACGGAGTTCTACGAGTTCACATCCACGCGTTTGGGAGACCTGCCGCTGCCGCCCGACAGATGGTCCGGTGACCGGTGGTCCGTCCATGCTCGACGCCTTGATGAATTGGCTCAGGAGATGAAGGCCAACGCGCCTGCCTCCGTCATCGAGGCTGAAGGGCTGCCGGAAGCGACGAGACTTGAGCAGGCCCGAGAACAATGGTCCACAGCTCGCGAACTGCTAATCGCGTTCCAAGAGGAACTCGACTGGGAAATTTACGTTCGGTACGGACTCATCGCGGAGGAGGACGCGGTCCTGGCCTCACCTGACTGCGTGCCGCCGGTGCGCGGGGGAGAGCGCGCCTTCGAGATCGTTCTTGCCCGCCGGCTCGCGCGAGGCGAAATCGAGACCACCTGGTTCCAACGGCATGGGTTCACCCCTATCACCGAAATTCCCGCACACTGGCCTGAGGGGTATCAGAAAGTAGTTCGACAACGGATTGAGGCAATCGAGAACGACGCGTTCATTCGCCTTATTGAGCAGCCCGAGTACAAGCGGCGGTGGGGGACCCCAGGCTGGGAAAAACTCCAAACGAAGGCCATTAGAGAGTGGCTACTCGAGCAATGCGAGGATCCTTCTCTCTGGTATGAGGAGAACGGTGAGCAGCGAACTCCACTCCCACGAACAGCGGAAGAGTTGCTGGATCTGCTGCGTGCACGAGATGGCGTGGAGAAAGCGCTGGAGTTGTACGCGTCAGGGCGAGAGCCGATCGCCGCTCTAGCTGATCTCCTGGGTGACGAGCACGTTCCTTACCTATCCAAGCTCTGCTTTAGGGACAGCGGACTCAAAAAGCTGGCCGACTGGGACAACGTTTGGGAACTGCAGCGGCGTGAGGATGTGCAGAAGGTGCAGAAGGAGCAACTGGACATTCCTGTGCCGCCGAGATTCACCTCGTCCGACTTCCTGCGAGTCGGTTACTGGCGGCAGCGTGGCAAATACAACGTCCCGAACGAGCGGTTCATCTCCTACCCGGGTGCCTCGCCTTCTGGAGACCTGCTCTTCGGCTGGGCGGGGTGGGACCACCAAGAGCGCGCCCTGGTCTTGATCAATCTCATCGAGGAGCGGACCAGCAGGGACGGGTGGGGGGCCGAACGGGTCATTCCGCTGTTGGCCGGCCTGGCGGAGTTGCTGCCGTGGGTGAGGCAGTGGCATGGCGAGGTTGATCCGGCCTTCGGGATGAGCCCCGCAGACGCGTTCACGGCCTATCTGGAGGCGAAGCAGATCGACCACGGGATCGTCGATGACGATCTGCGGAGCTGGCGGCCTGAGCCGCCCAAGCGGGGCAGGCCGCGTAAACGGCCTGACGTGGTCGGCCGTCAGTCACGGTAGGAGCTGAAAGAAGAAAGAAGTCGGACCGTGCCCGGTGGGGCCAGTGCGGGCAGCCGAGTGAGTCGGGCGACGCTGTCGGTGGCAGGCGGGATACTGGGTGGGGTCCCAACCCTCCGAGCTGAGAGAGCCATGACGACGCTGCTGCGCGACCTGATCGACATTCCGGAGCGGGTGCACTCCGGCGACATGGTGCTGAAGCTGTCCGGCGGCATCGCCGACCGGCAGACGGTGGCCCAGTATGTGGTCACGCCCCAGCTGGCCGACTCGTTCGACCGCGCGCTCGGCATCGTCCAGTCGGCGGTGGAGACCGGCACGTCGCACGCCGCCTACATCGACGGGTCGTTCGGCTCCGGCAAGAGCCACTTCATGGCGATGCTGTACGCGCTGATCCGCAAGGATCCCGACGCGCGCAGCAAGAAACACCTCAGGGAGATCGCCGACAAGCATGACCACTGGCTGGACGGCCGCAAGATCCTCATGGTGCCGTTCCTGTTCGGAGGAACGGCGCCGCTCCCGTCTCAGCTGCTCGGGCAGTACGTCAAGCACGTCACCAAGCTGCGGCCCGACGTCTCGCCGCCGCCCGTCTACCGGGACGCGCTGCTGATCGAGAACGCGCGCGAGCTGCGCGAGGCGATGGGGGACGAGGCGTTCCTGGCGGGCCTGCCCAGCGACCCCAAGTGGGGGAGCACCACCTGGACCCCGCAGGCGCTCGACGAGGCGATGGCCGCGCCGCCCGGCGACACCCAACGCCAGATGCTGGTGTCCGATCTGCTGGCCTCGCACCTTAAGGCGTACCGAACAGCCGTCGGCGGGGACACCGACGCGTTCGTGTCGCTGGACGAGGGGTTGTCGCTGATCAGCCGGCACGCCAAAGAGAAGCTCGGCTACGACGCGATCATCCTGCTGCTGGACGAGCTGGTGCTGTGGCTCAACACCCATCTGGCCAAGCCCGCCTTCCTCGCCGAGCAGGCCAGCATGGTGTCCCGGCTGGTCGAGTCGCCCGAGGGGGAGCGGCCCGCCCCGATCGTCAGCTTCGTGCCGCGCCAACGCGACCTGCGCGACCTGGTCAGCCGGGACGTGGCGGGCGCCCAGCAGACCTCGCTGTTCGACACCCTCAAGCACTGGGACGGCCGGTTCGACTTCATCCGGCTTGCCGATGCCAACCTGCCGGAGATCGTCAAGGAACGGCTGCTCAAGCCGAAGGACGACGCCGCCAGCGCGGAGATCGAGGCCGCGTTCGACCGCATCACCCGCATGCAGGGGCAGGCGTGGGAGATGCTGCTGGACGCCCAGGGAGGCCCGGCCGACGTGAAGGGCTTCCGTGCCACCTATCCGTTCAGCCCGGCGTTCCTGCACGCCATGGTCGACATCTCCAGCGCGCTGCAGCGCGAGCGCACCGCGCTCAAACTCATGTTGCAGCTCCTGGTCGACCATCGGGACACCCTGCCGTCCGGCAAGCTGGTACCGCTGGGGGCCATCTTCGACGTGCTGCTCAGCGGCGGCGTCGACCCGTTCAGCGACAAGCTGCGCGCGGAGTTCGACAAGGCCAGGAACTTCTATCTGGAGAAGCTGCGGCCGTGGCTGCTGGCCCGCCACAAGCTAGACGAAGAGAGCGCCGCCGAGCCTCCTGCCGCCTTCCGGGGGGACGACTTGGTCGTCAAGACGCTGATGCTCAAGGCGCTGGTGCCGAACGTCCCGGCGCTGCAGACGCTCACCCCCAACAGGCTTGCCGCACTCAACCATGGCTGGATCCCCTCAATGCTGCCGGGCCGTCAGGGCGAGGTCGTGCACAAGACGCTGCGCGACCTGGCCAGCGAGTTCGGTCAGATCCGCCTGCACGGCCAAGCCAATCCCACTGTGGATGTCGCACTTATCGGCATCGATACCAAAAGCATCCTCGACCAGGCACGCAATGTTGATGACCTTGCCGCCCGGAGGCGACTGCTCAAGCGGATGCTTTGGGAACAGCTGAAGGTGGGGGACGACGAGGCGTTCGTCAGCCGTCGCACCATCGTCTGGCGAGGTACCAGCCGTGTGGTCGAATTGGTCTTCGCCAACGTCGCCGATCCGAAGACCCACGCCGACGTGTTCGCGCCCGACGAGTCGGGTGCTCTGCGCGTCGTTATCGACTACCCGTTCGATGACATATACGGTCCCGCCGAGGACAGGCGTCGAGTCGAGGAGTTGCAGTCCGACCCACGCCGGTCCACCAACACTAAAACGCTGTTCTGGCTGCCGTCGTTCCTGTCACAGGACCGGCTGGTGGACCTCGGCGACTTGGTCGTCATCAACTACGTGCTAGAGCGAGATCGCCTGCGTGATTTGACGTCACTGCTGAGCGACCACGACCGCCAGCGGGCCTGGGAAGAGCTGAACAACCGGCAGAAAGCCTTGAGTTCCCGCCTTGAAGAGGCGCTGCGCAAGGCGTACGGGCTGGCCAGCCACGACGACATCGACATCGGCAAGCAGATCGACCAGCACATAATGGGGCTGGATTCGGCGATTGACATCCGACCGCCCGCCGCGCTCGGCTTCGACGCCGCGCTGGAGCACATCTGCGGCAAGCTCCTTGAACACGTCTACCCGAAGCACCCCAACTTCGCCGCGCCCGGCAAGCCCACGCCCTACCGGCTCAAGGATCTGCAGGTCGCGCTGTCGGCCATCGAGAAGGCCGTGGAGAACGCCCCCCCACGCTATGAGCCGCCGCGTTTCGACATCCCCACGCTCAAGCGCATCATCAACCCCCTCGGCCTGGGCGTCATGGGGGAGGCCGCCGTCGTTCTCAACGACAACTGGCCGATGGCACTCGACCGCCTCGCCGCGCAGAAGGGGCTCCACGGCGACATCTCGGTCGCCCAGCTCCGTGCCATGGTCGATGAGGAACAGCCGGGGCTGCCGCCTGACGTCGTCAACCTGGTCATCTCCGCCTACGCGCTGATGCGCGCGCGAGCCTGGGTGCGTCGGGACCAGATCATCCCGCAGCCCGACCTGAAGAACATCCCCGGCGACATCGTGCTGCGTCCCCAGGCGCTGCCGTCCCCGGAGGAGTTCGAGATCGCCGACCACCGTGCGGCCGAGATCTTCCAGTTCTCCCGGCAGCAGGTCCGCAGCCCCCGCTCGGTGCACGCGCTCGCCGACCAGCTGCGCCGCAAGGCCGGTCTGCTGCTGCCCCACACCGGCACCCTGGTGACCGAGCTGGAAGGCCACGCCGACCTGCTCGGGCTCGACGGCGGCGAGCAGGAGCGGTTGTCCACGGCGCGGGTGGCGCACGAGCTGATCGAGGCGCTGGTGGGCAAGGAGGACACTGAGCTGCTGGAGTCGCTGGCTCGCTTCGACCTGCGCGGCGTCGAACCCGTGGTCTACCGGGTGGCGCTGCGCGAGGCGCAGGCGGTCGCCGACACGCTGGCCGCCGCCGACTGGACGCTGCTGGGCCGTCTGCCGAAACTCGCCGAGTCCGGCGGGGATAAGGCCGAGCGCGCCCGGCTGGCCCTGGACCGGCTGCGCTCGGTCGCCCGCCGTGACGAGCAGGCGGCCCGCCTGGCCGGCGCGCTCACCGAGGCCAAGAACGCCGTCGTCGCGATCCTCACCCGCGATGACGATCCCAAGCCCCCGCCGCCTCCGCCCGTCAAGGTGAGGGGAGAGGCACGCGTGCTGGCCGACGGCCTCGACCAGGTCGTCGAACGCATCCGCAAGGACATGAGCGACCACCCCGACATGGAGTTCGAGATCACCTGGCGGAGCGCCGAATGACCGGCACCGCCACCAGACGGCCCGCGCCCGTCGCCACCCGTGGCATCGTCGAGGCGGAGGTGCGCCGCGGGCGCCGCCGCGCCCCCGACGGGGGGACGCTGCTGCTGCGCGCCGCACCCGAATGGCGCAGCGCCTTCCGCTTCCAGGTGGACGGCGCCTCGGTCCAGGTGGCGCCGTGCGAGTCGCTGCTGGCGGTGCTCGACGCGCTCAGCTCGAAGGACGCGGACTATCTGGTGCTCCTCACCCCCGCCGAGCAGGAGGAACTCGGCGCCGGCCTGCTCGCCCGAGTCATCGGGCACAAGCAGATCTCCGTCAACCGCCTGGACCTGGTCCGGCAGGCGTTCGGCGCCAAGTGGCTCGACCCCCGGTTCCGCTCACCCGAATGGGCGTGGCTTCCGGAGGCGCTGCTGGAGTCGCAGCCCGAGGGCGGCTGGCCCAAGGTAAAGGGCGCGTTCCTGGACCTGGACACGGCGCTGGCCGCGGTCACCGCCGCCCGGCTCGGCATGCGCGGCGCACCGGACACCGCCAGCCTGCTGGAATGGTCGCAGGATCTGCCCTCGGTAGCCCGTTTCACCGCCCTGCCCGACCAGGAGCAGTGCGGCATCGCCGACTGGCTCGGCCGGACCAGCGGACCCGCCGCCGACGTGCTGTTCCGGCTGGTGCGCGCCGGCAACGCCGTCGACGCCCTGGCCATCGGCCTGATCATCGGCCTGCTTCCGGCGCGGAACCGGCGCCAGACCGTCATCGCGGCGCGGGTACGCGCCGAGCGGCTGTTCGGCGGCGCGCTGCCGGGCGAGGCGTCGCTGACCGCCTTCGCGGAGGCGTCCGAGTCGCTGCTGCTGCGGTGGTTGCAGGGGGCCAGGCCCCGGGCCGAGGCGGTGCTCGAACGGGCCCAGCGGCTGCTGGACGACCTGCAGGCCGGTGAGCTGGCCAAGGACAGCCGAATCCTGGAGATGGGATACGAGGCGCGGCTGGCGGAGTTCGCCGAGACCGTGGCCCGGGCCGTCCCCGATCCGCTGCCCGTCGAGGTCGCGGAGGTGGACGATGCCCTGGCGAAACTGTGCGGCCACCAGCTGCAGGACGTGCGGCCCGAGACCGAGGCCGCGCGGATGGCGGCCCGGCTGGTTCGCCGTCTCGCCGCCGACGCCGACCTTCCGGCGACCGTGCTGCAGCACGTGGACCGGTACGTGCGCGACGGCGCCTGGATGGACCGTGCGGTCGCCCGCATCCGCGACCTGGACTCCGGCCGTTACGCGTCCCTGCTGGGCGCGGTTCGGGCACTGCGCGACGCCCTGGACGAAGCGTTCGCCGCCAAGCTCGCGGCATGGAGCGCCGGATCCAATAAGGGCGAGCGGCTGCTGCCGGTCGAGGACATCCTCGACCGCATCGCACGCCCGCTCGCCGGGCGGGAGGCCGCGCCGCTCATCATCGTCGTGGACGGCATGAGTGTCGCGATCGCCGCCGAGCTGGCCGAGCGGATCGTCGGCCGCTGGACCGAGATCGGCCGCAGCGCCGAGGGACGCGAGGGCGCCCTTGCCGCCCTGCCGTCCATCACCCGGTTCTCCCGCGCGTCCCTGCTCAGCGGGGAGCTGACACGGGGGCAGCAGGCCGAGGAGGAGCGGGGTTTCCGCGGTTTCTGGAATGGCAGGACGGCCGAGCTGTTCCACAAGTCCGACATCCGTGACGGCGTGAGCGCCGAGGTGCAGGCGGCCATCGCCAAGAAACGCGTCATTGTCGGCGTCGTGCTCAACGCGGTCGACGACAGCCTCGACAAGGGGCGCCCCGACGGCCGGGCCGGATGGCGTCCGGCCGACATCCGCGGGCTTCCCGAGCTGCTGGACGCCGCGTGGCGCGCCGGCCGTCCTGTCCTCATCACCTCCGACCACGGCCATGTCCTCGACCGGGGTGACGCGGTCATGACCGAGCGGGCCGAAGCGGCCAGGTACCGCGTCGGCGAACCCGGCGACGGCGAGGTCCGCGTGTCCGGGCGGCGTGTGCTCACTCCCGACGGCACCGTGACCGTGCCGTGGAACGAGCGCATTCGCTACACCCAGCGCAAGGAGGGCTACCACGGCGGCGCGTCGCTCGCCGAGATGGTCGTGCCCGTCCTGGTGCTCGTCCCTTCCCCGCGACTGGTGCCGGACGGCTGGGAGACCTACGAACCCGCGGTGCACGAGCCGACGTGGTGGGAGCCCGCCGCCCCGGGCGGCACCGGGAAGCCGTCCGAAGAGAGCCGGGCCGCCGCAG
>NZ_BAAAZG010000029.1:52800-74978 GCF_039536785.1 Actinomadura miaoliensis | reverse complement strand
CGGCGCTGTTCGAGGTCGCCGAGGTCGCGACCGACGGCGCGTCCGGTCTCGGCGAGCGGGTCGTGGCGTCGGAGCTGTTCGCCAGTCAGCGGCAGTTCGGCCGGGCCAGGGTGGACGATCGGCAGGTCGCCGCGCTGATCGACGCGCTGGCGCAGGCGGGCGGCAAGCTCGCCGTGACCGCCGCCGCCCAGCGCGTCGGGCAGCTTCCCGCTCGCATGCACGGCTACGTTGCCACCGTGGCGAACATCCTCAACATCGACGGCTACCAGGTGCTGTCGGTCACCGACGGGGGCCGGACCGTGGCGCTCGACCTGCCGCTGCTGCGCGAGCAGTTCCTCGGAGGCGGCGGCTGATGGCCCGTCCGGCCGCCGTCAGTGCCGCCCGCCGTCGGGAGGTGATCGACGCGCTGCGCCGCGGCACCGTACCGCAGACCGGGCTGGACCTGTTCGCCGTGGGGCTGGACCGCTTCGAGACCGCCATCGACGACGAACTGGCGACGGCCGAGTCCGGCGGAGCGGTGTTCAAGGCCGTCCGCGGCGAGTACGGCTCGGGCAAGACTTTTTTCGCCCGCTGGCTCGCCGAACGCGCCAAACGGCGCGGCATGGCCGCCACCGAGATCCAGATCTCCGAGACCGAGACGCCGCTGCACCGGCTGGAGACGGTGTACCGGAGGCTGGTGGAACGGCTTTCCACCGCCTCGCATCCGCCGAGCGCGCTGCGCGACGTCATCGAGGCGTGGTTCTTCGCCCTCGAAGAGGACGTGCTCGCGGCGGGCACCGTGCCGCTGGACGACGACGGCCAGCCCGACCTGGAGGTGCTCGCCGGCGCCGTCGATGAGCTGATGGAGCAGCGGCTGGCGGCCGTCGCCCGCACCACCCCCGCCTTCGCGGCGGCCCTGCGCGGCTATCGGCGGGCCCGGCTCGCCGGAGACGACGCCGTCGCCGAGGCCCTCCTCGCCTGGATCGGCGGCCAGCCCAACGTCGCCGCCGCCGCCAAACGCTCCGCCGGCATCCGCGGCGAACTCGACCACTTCGGGGCGCTGGGCTTCCTGCAGGGGCTGCTCACCGTGCTGCGCGACTGCGGCCACCCCGGGCTGCTGGTGGTGCTCGACGAGATCGAGACCCTCCAACGTGTGCGCGCCGACGTCCGCGAGAAGGCCCTCAACGCGATGCGGCAGCTCATCGACGAGGTGGACAGCGGCCGGTTCCCCGGCCTGTACCTGCTCATCACTGGCACGCCCGCGTTCTTCGACGGGCAGCAGGGCGCACAGCGGCTGCCACCCCTGGCGCAGCGGCTGGCCACCGACTTCTCCACCGACCCTCGCTTCGACTCGCCCCGCGCCGTGCAGCTCCGGCTCACCGGGTTCGACCTGCCCAAGCTCGTCGAGCTCGGGGCTGCGGTCCGCGACCTTTTCGTCGCAGGCGCCCGGCATCCCGATCGTGTCGCCGCCCTGGTGGACGACGCCTACCTGGCCGAGCTGGCCAAGGCGGTCACCGGCGGGCTCGGCGGCCAGGTCGGCGTCGCCCCCCGCATCTACCTGCGCAAGCTCGTCGCCGACGTGCTGGACCGCGTCGACTATCTCGACGAGTTCGACCCGCGCCGCGACTACCGCCTGACGATGTCGTCGGCGGAGATGAGCGAGGTCGAACGCAACGCCGCTGCGGCGGCCGTGCCGGCCACCAGTGCGGACGAGGTGGAACTCGACCTGTGACCGCCGCGGCGGCGGCGCTACAGCTCGCCGAGAGGGATCCGCCCCTCGGGCAGGTCGGCCGCCCAGAACGTGGCCGCGTCGGCGTCGTGCTCCACGGCGGCCGCCGCTTCCTCCGGGCCCGGATAGGTCACACCGTGCAGGAGGACCTGTCCGCCCTCGAGGACGAGCGCGCCGGTGAGTCCGGTGCGTGTGTCGAACAGCATCGTGCCCGCCGCCACCCGATCGCCGAGCCCGGAACGGGGTGCTTCCCTGTTCGTGCCAGTGTTCGCCTGAGCCTCCGGGGTGTCGTCGCCCACGCGTACCGCGGGGACCATCCGCCGTAGGACGTCCAAGGCACGCCCGCGTCGCAACTGGTCGTGAATCCACTGGTTACGGAAGTTGCGCAGGCAGCCGTAGCAGGAGGTCTCCTCGCCGCAGTCGCACAACTGGACGCGCTCCAGCGCGCTCGGCAGCACCTCGTCCAGGGCGCGCGCGATCCGCACGGCGTTGCCCGCCCCGCCGGGCACGGTGTCGTAGATGACCAGTGCCCGGCGGCCGCCCCGGTGTGGGTAGAGGGTGCCGTCGATGTCGTCACGGCTGATCTGCAGTTGATCCGCCGCACCCTCCAGGATGGCGGTGACCAGTGAGTTCAGCGTGACGGAGTCCTGGTGCGGCAACGCCGCCATGTCGAACGACAGCTCCAGGATGTCGGTTTCGTACGGATGCGCCAGCGCGTGTACCCGCAGCGTGCCACGGCACTCGGTGTCGCGGAACGGATGGTTGTGCGTCCTCGGCATGCGCCCGGTCATGGCCTGACCCCAGCCGCACGAGTCGCAGATCCAGTAGCCGCTGCGGCCGACCCCCTCCGACACCGCGATCAGCCTTCCGGGGGCGCCGGCCCGGGTGACGACCCGGCCGCCGTTGGCCAGCTCCCAGGTCAGCTCCTCCACCTCGTCCGCCAGCCGCAGCACGTAGGTGGCGCCGTTCCAACTGCGCTCCGGTGGCTGCATGCCCGGGTTCTGCACCCGTTTGGAGGCGATGAAGCCGAACTCCGGGACGACGTAGTGCCGTGGTGCGCCCTCGTACAGGGCGTCGCAGGCGGGACAGCTGCGCTCAAGTTCGTCTCGGCTCTCGTGGAAGAACCCGCAGGCGCGGCAGATCATGAAGTTCTGGCCGTCCAGCTCCCGGTCGGGCAGCCGATACACGCCCGCCGACGTCCACAGCTTGCCCCCGGCGACGATCTGCGCCCCGGGCGCGTATTCGTAGATCGCCGAGGACAGGTCACGGGCCAGCTCCAGCGACTCGCCGACCAGGCTTCCGGTGTGCGAGGTGCGCAGTTCCACGGTGTCCACCGGGAAGCCGTACTTGGGCAGGATGTTGTGGTTGGCCAGAAAGCCGAGCAGGCTGCGCTTGCGCAGCGTGTTGATCGTGCGTTCGCACTGGTCGGCCAGCTTGAACCGGCGCTCGGCAGCGGCCTTGTCGCGCTTCTCCTCGAAGAGGGAGACCTCGTGCTGGAGTTGGCGTCGCACTTCGTCCAGGAGCCTGACCATCTCGGTCGCCCACCGGTCTTCGGCGACGCCCAGATCCTCCCGCACCTGCTTTGGCAGCACCCGTTCCAGCGAGCGGCGCACCTGCTCGGGGACGGGATCGAGGAAGCCGCGCACCAGCGTTACTGGGGCGTCCCCGCCGTCCGGCCCGGGCAGGAAGAACTCCCCGGCCGTCTTCCACTCCCGGCCCAGCATGCGCTTGGCGTGACGGAAGAACGCCGCCAACGCCACCGAATGCGCGTGCCTGCGATCGATGCGTTCGTTGCCGAGCGGCACATGCGGTGCACGCACCCTGCCCGCGATCATGTCGACCGGGTTCTGGTAGCGCGACAGGTCGTGCGAGGTGCGCTGGGCGTAAGTGACCACCAGCGCCGCCGACGCCGTGCGACGCCCGGCGCGGCCGGCACGCTGCACGTAGTTGGCGGTGGTGGGCGGCATGTTGCGCATCATGACCGACTGCAGCTCGCCCACGTCCACACCCAGCTCGAACGTCGTCGAGCACGACAACGCGTTCACCTCGCCGCGCACGAACCGCTGCTGGATCTCGGCCGCAGTCTGGCTCGTCCACTGCGCGGTGTGCTCACTGGCCGTCAACGGCACCGGCTTCATGGTCCGGTAGAGCGTCCGGTAGTGGTCGTCGTCCTGCTCGATCTCGGGCACCTCGTACGGCTCGAGCGTGCCGGTGCAGCCGAGCGTGGGGCAGACGCCCCGGACCGACACCGGTGCCACACGCCGGCACAGCGTGCAGCGGAACAACGACGACCCGACCTCCAGGGACAACCAGGTGTGGTCGACCTGGTAGACGACGCCGAGTTGCGGCGGCTGCCGGCCGACCAGCCAGCCTTCCCGCTGCCGGCTGAGCGCGGTGAAGCAGCCGTCCAGCACCTGGGCCGGATCGGCGTCCGAGCCCAGCGCGGCCAGCACCCGCCGGACGTAGTCCAGCCGCCGGTTCACCCCGCGCGTGGGCGACCAGCTGAGCACCTTGCGGGCGGCCTCCGCCCCCTTCGACCGGACGAAGATCGGCCCGCGGCGCGGGTCGAACGCCTCGTCGGCCGGATCCACGTCCTCGGGCATGGTGAGGGCACCCTGCTGCCGCAGCGTGCGCACCAGTTCGGCCAGCAGCGCCCAGCTCTCCTCCTCGTCCAGCCCAAGCTGAGTGAACGCCCCGGGAAGCCGCCAACGTGGATCGCGTTCCATGGTGACGCGCAGCAGCCCGCGTCCCTCCAGGGACTGGCGGTCGTCGAGAGGGATCAGCTCCCTCATCACCCACAGCGTGGTCTCCCGCTGCTTGGCCTGCCTGGAGGCGCGGCGTTCGAAGATCCCTTCTCGCGTGGCGGCCTTGGCGACCTCCGCGGCGAGATCGTCGACCCGCGCCACGTCACCGTCGCGGACGGCGGCCAGCAATCCCTGCCAGATGAGCCTGCGCCGCTGCAGGTCACCGTAGGTCCGTTGCAGATACGGGGCGAAGAACGCGGCCTTCTGACGCGAGTCACTGAACAGCAGCAGCTTGCGGCCCTCGCCCGGATGGTCGGCCACGGACTCGTCCGGGGCGGGCGGAAGCGCCTGGTACAACGCCGTCGACACCACCGCCGCCGCCGCGTCCTGGCCGCTTTCGAACTTGCGGATCGTGCGGCTCTTGGCGCCCGCCCCGCATGCCAGGCACCCGCGCGGCGAGCCGCTGCGCGTCAGCTTGCGCACCTCCCACAACCGAGCGCCCGAGCAGCACGTCGCGAGCCTGCCGACGTGCAACCCTCCGCATCCCGAACACAGCAGCGCCTCGTCGCTGTTCAGCGTCGTCGGGTTGTCCTCGAACGTCTGGTCGTCCTCGTCAACGACGACGGGGTGGTCACCGAGCAACAGCCAGGCCGGTGTCTCGTCCGGGCGCGTGCGCGGGACGAAGAACAACCGCCCCTGGTCGTCGCGGACGTGACCCGTCAGGTAGACCGCACCGCAGCGCTGGCACGCGCCGAACTCGAACGCGGCGGCCGAGCAGTCGGCGCACCTTTCGCGACGGCCCAGCGACACGTGCGGGCCGGAGTCCGACAGGCAGGTGTAGGCGCCCTCGGTCGCTCGGGTGAACAGGTGATACCGGGCCGACAGCACAGGCGTGCCCGACTCGTCGGTCACCCGGCTGCCCACCGCCACCAGGGCCGCCAGCGACTCCTGCGGCAGCTCATCCGGAGCGAACAGCGCCGCGGCGACCGAACCGAACAGCTGCGGGCGGGCCGACAACAGGGCACGCAGATCCACCATCCGCTGCTCACGCGCCAGCAGGTCCGCGGCCGTGCCACGACCGGCGCCGTGCTCGGCCGCCAGGCGCACGATCTCCGCCTCGGGATCGGGCAGTTCGGCGAGCTTGCGGTAATCCGGCGCGCCCAGCGGCCCCCAGTACGGCCCGGGCGGCTCGCGCCGCCGCGTCGGCCCGACCAGATCCTGGCGGCTCGGATCGCCTGCCACCCACTCGAAGCGGGCGTCGAACAACCGCTCGGCGAACCGGGTCACGGCATGCCGGTCGTCGCCGACGGTCGCACTGGTGGCCAGGCACTGCAGCGGACGGTCGGGCGCGACCCGGTCGCGCAGGCGCCGCAGCAGCATCGCGACCTCCGCCGCCTTGGCGCCGTCGTACACGTGCGCCTCGTCCACCACGATGAACCGCCAGTGACCGCCGTGCTCGCCCTCGAACAGATCAAGGTCGGCGGGACGCAGCAGCAGGTACTCCAGCATCGCGTAGTTCGTCAGCAGCAGATGCGGCGGTGTCGCGCGCATCTGCTCCCGGCTGAGCAGCTCGTTGGGTAGCAGCTGTTCCCCGGGGTTGAGGACCTCGAAGGACTGCTCGGCCCTTTCGGTGTGCTCCTTGGTGTCGCCGACGTAGCGTCCGAAGGTGATGTGCGGGGCCTGGGCCAGAATCCGGCGCAGCCGCTTCATCTGGTCGTTGGCCAGGGCGTTCATCGGGTACAGCAGCAGTGCACGGACCCCTGGGCCGAGCGTGCCGGCGCGGTGCTCGGCGGCGAGCCGGTTCAGGACGGGCAACAGGAAACTCTCCGTCTTGCCCGAGCCGGTGCCTGTGGCGACCACGACGTTGCGTTCGGAGGCCGCCTTTCGTATGGCCTGCTCCTGATGGAGGTACAGCGGCCGATCCAGCGGCAGGGCCGTGCTGCCGAACGCACGGAACCCCGGATCCAGAACCCCCTCGGCGATCAGCTCCTCCAGCGTGGCACCGGTCTCGTACGGCGGCGTCGCCTCCAGGAACGGGCCCTTGGCCAGCAGGTCGCTGTTGGTGATCTGCGCGTCCAACGCCGACGCGATCTTCCGATCGCGGATCGGCAGCAGCGACCGCAGATACCGCCGGTAGGTGTCGCCGATCAGCTCGCTGGTGCGCAGCGGATCCAGGGTGTCGGTCACTAAAGGCCCCAATGCGGTCATCGCGGAAATGGCCGGCTGAGGTGATGCTCGGTGCCGTATGCCGGCTGCAGGCCATCCCGAGTCTTGATCAACGCTTTGCGGGGCTACCACAGTAGCGCAAGGCGACTCTGATCAGAAGCTAATGCGACTCGCTGCAGAGGCGCCTGCCGGGGCCGTGCCCGGAAGGGCCGGTACCGCTGCCCCGCGTAGGCGGCCATGCCGCCGACGCTGCGATCGGAGCGAGGCGCCCGCGTACAGGGGCAGATACCGGCGCAGGGCGCGATTAGGGTCCTCAAAGAGGTCGCCGACGCTACTCCGACAGTTCTTTGATGAGGGTTTGCAAAATTTTCTCGGTGGCTGTAACTGGCTCCGCAATCACGACCAGACGATTCAGATACCCAACGTAGAGCTCCACGTCGGCCGGCCGGTCCAGGTGCAGGGCACTGTCGAGCTGTTCAAGATAGACCAGGTCCGGCAATTCTCGGCGACTGAATCGCAGAATGGTGAACGAGTTCGTCGCGGGATAGCGTTTGTGGAAGGGGAGTATTTGCAGGGAGACGGCCGTGTCCCTGGTTAGTTCAATGAGATGTTCGAGTTGTGCGCGCATGGCCAGTGCGTCGCATGGTGCTCGGCGAAGCGCCGCCTCGTCCAACACGAACCAGAGCCTGGGGTGGTTCGCTTCGGTGACCAATCGTTGACGCCTCCTCTGGAAATCGACGCGGCGTTCGACGTCGCTTTCGGAGGTGTCGCCCAACTGCATGGTCGCGACAGCGCGGGCATACTCTTCGGTCTGGAGCAGGTCGGGAATGCGGTGCGCCTCGTATCCACGAATCATTGAGGCAGCCTCTTCCAGGCCAATGTACGTGCCACGCCAGGATGGCACGACCTCGTTGAACCGTTCCCACCAGCCGGGAACATTGGCCTCCCTGGCGAGTGACAGCAGAGCCTCTCGCTCCGTTTCGTCCGTTACGCCGTAGAGACGCAGCAGATCCGCGATGTCGCGTTCTTTGACGCCGACGCGCCCGAGTTCAAGACGACTGATCTTTGACTGGCTGCCACGGATCACGTAGCCGGCATCCTCGGCTGTGATGCCCTTCGACTCGCGGAGTTCCCGCAGACGTGCGCCCAGCATCAAGCGCAGCACGGTGGGTCCGCCGCGACGGGGAACCTCAGTGGTCGCTGGGGCTTCCTGTTCCACCGGTCCGCGCATCAAGGGCTCCTCCCTTCGTCTCTCTCCGTAGTGTGGCCCATCCACGGAACATGGTGTGCCGTCCTGGCATGCGGGGCGGGGCCGCCATGAGCGGTGACGCGCGGCCCGGCGCGACGCAGCCATGCATATGCATCTGAATGAGCTTGCATATGCACGTGCTTCTGGCATCATGTGTGGCGCGCGGAAGGAGCGCAGTGCGGGCTCGCGGGACGAAGCGCGATCTCGTGCGCGAGGCTGACGGGCTCGGCTGTCAGCGACGAAACCTGTCAGTTCCCATCACGCTTCATGACCGAAGGCAGGCGAGGGGCATGCGCGGACCGGACGGAGACGGTGAGAAGATCGGCGGGTCCCCACAAGAACCCGACCGGCTGCCGCAGCGCTGGGCGATCATCCTTGGCATCGCCGGCGTGGTCGGCGTGAGTCTCGCGGTCCAGGTCGACGTCGCCGCAGGTGCGACTGTGGGCACCTGTGTGATCGCTCTTCTGCACACCATCATGGATTAACGGCATGCCGCCCTGCCCCTCTGCGGGGAGCCGCCTAGCCTGCGGCCGAGGCCAGGAAGGGGCTGGGCGTGCCGGTGTAGGACACGTAGAGGTCGTCCCGGGCGCGCGTGCAGGCGACGAACAGCAGGCACCGCTCCCGCTGCAGGTCGTGGGTATGCGCGACGGGGTCGTCCGCCTGCCGCGTGACCTGCGTCGGAATGGCCTGTTCGTGCACTCCGACCACCGCCACGCACCGGAATTCCAGACCCTTCATGCCGTGCATCGTCCCGACCCGCACACGCGGCGCCCGGGACAGTAGCGACCCCGTCTCGATGCCGGCCTCCTTCAGGGCCTCCCTGACCGGGTCGATGACGTGACGGGAACGGCCGGTGACGGCGATGGACCCGGGCTCCACGCCATCGGCCAGCCAGGCGCGGACCTGGGACACCAGGGCGGTCAGCTCGGCATTCTGGTCGGGAAAGCTCCGGACGACCGGCCGTCGGCCGTGCATGGGGGACCGGTAGCCGTGCAGGGTGTCGGTACCGTCGTCCAGCCCGATCGCCGGCGCCAGGCCGAGCAGCGGCACCGCCCAGGCCAGGATCTCGTGCGTGGTGCGGTAGTTGACCTTCAGCCTGGCGCCACGGCCGCGGATGTTGATGTCGAGGCTGGACAGTGACACCCGGTTGTCGTAGATGCGCTGATGCGGGTCGCCGACGATGAACAGGTCATCGGGGCCCGGCGCCACCAGCGCCCGCAGGAG
Source organism: Actinomadura miaoliensis (assembly GCF_039536785.1). Lineage (NCBI taxonomy): Bacteria > Bacillati > Actinomycetota > Actinomycetes > Streptosporangiales > Thermomonosporaceae > Actinomadura > Actinomadura miaoliensis. Next base: position 65,887 of record NZ_BAAAZG010000029.1, on the reverse strand, counting down.
TCTCCACTGCGACGGATGCAGATCCTGCGCCTCGTCGACGATGACGTGGTCGTATCGCGGCGCGGTACGCGCGGCCAGCGCCGCGGCCTCGTCGGCGAGCTGGTGGAAGGTCGACTGGCCACGCTCGGACAGCCCGCCCACCACCCGCTGGATGGCCTGCCAGACCAGCCTGCGCTGCGCGCGTGACAGGGCCACCCCCCGGCCCGTCCGGGAGCAGGACAGATACGCGTCCTCGCTCGTGATGCGCTGAGCGAGGATGACGTGTTCCCACTCGCGCGCCAGAAAGCCCGCCGAATAGGGGAGGCCTTCGGCCGCGGACTCCAGCAGGCGGCGCACGACCTGCGGGCCTGCGATGCCGGGGTTGCCGCGGTGCGCGGCGACGATGCCGTAGGCCACTTTGTCGATGTTGGTGACCTCGATGCGGTCACGGACGCCCTCGTCGGCCACCAGCAGCTCGAGCTGCTGCTGCAGGGTCTCCGCGAGGTAGGTGGTGAACGTCGTGACCAGGACGCGCGCACCGTTGCCCGTGGCCAGATGCCGCGCCCGGTGCAGCGCCGTCACCGTCTTGCCCGTCCCCGCGCCACCGGTCACCTGGAAGGAACCGCTGTAGGAGTTGCGCAGCGCGATACGGCGCTGCGCGGGGTGCAGGAACACGCGCCAAAGGTCGAAAGGGTGGGCGAGGATGTGTCGCAGCTCCTCGGGGCCGTCGACGAAGACGACACGGTCGGGGGAGCGTCGCATAGCCGTCACCAGGTCGTCGGGATCGACGTCCGCGGGCGGCTGGTCGGTGGACATACAGGCGGCCACCTCGGTCCACGCCTCCTCCGGGGACATCCCGGCGGCCAGGGCCAGCAGCGCGACGTACTGCGGTTCGGGCAGCAGATGTTCCAGCACCTGCAGGGTCGCCTCGTCCGGAATCAGCCGGACGATCGGCAGAATGGCCTCGTCGACGCCGAGCCGGATGAGGTCCTTGTCCGGCACGTGCTCGAACAGCCGCCGGTCCAGCCGCTCGGACATCTGCTCCAGGGCGGGCCGGATCTCGTCGAGCTTGCCCTCGTCGTGGCTCTGAAGCACGCCGATGGCCTGGTTGACCGTGAATCGGCGGCCGCGCGCGTACTGGTACGCCTCGTCATGCCCCAGGACGGTGAGCAGGCAGTAGACATCGCCCTCCGCGGGAGCGAGTACCAGACCGCGCCAATAGTCGTCGACCCGGATGCTGCGGATGCGCGGATCCCGTGCGCCAGCGATCTTCTCAAGATGGAGCCCGGCATGGGTGTGCTCGGCGAACTTGGCGATCGCCGCGTCCACCGACTTGCGCACCCTTCCCGGAAGCTTGGCGTACTGCGGCATGAACGTGCGGGCCATGGCCAGCTGCGCCACCGCGCCCCCCTTATTGAGTTCTCGCCCTGGCTGAAGACCTATGGTAGGCGCTCCGTCCTGCGCGTCCGAGCGCCTGCGGGCTTCCGCCCGCAGGCGGATGAATGGGTGCGGTCTGGCGGCTGGGCGCCCGCATCGTCCGGGCGCCCGCCAGCGGCGCGGCATGGCGAGTTCGGCGCCCGGCAGTGCGCACGGTCATGGTTGTCGCCCGACGGCGACTTCCCATGCGCAGCGGTCGCTGTCCGTCCGTTCGGACAGATAGGTGCCCGCCGCTTGGGGCGCCGGACAGATATGCCCCAGGGCCGTTGCCGTCGGCCCCTCAGGCTATGTACGCGGCTCGTTGCGGGCATCCTTCTCACGAAAGGCCGTTTCCAGATCGACGCCGCAGCGGTTCGCTTTCGAGGCCAGCGGGGTGAACGCGTCGGCCGCTCGTTGGTCACCATTCACCGGGCGGGCGAAGGTGCGGCCGAAGGCACACTTCCGCCCGCGCCGTATTGGCCGCTGCGGTTGTGGATATTGCCGTGTCCTATTTGCTGCTTCGCTGTCTACGAGACCGACGTGGGCTATATCCTGCGCCTGCGTACCGGGGTGCGCGGGAGGAACATCCAGATGCCGCCGGCATATTGTGCGCCGAGGACTCGGCCTTCTTCCAGAAGCCATGGATGGTCGTCCTGGAGCTCGGCGTAGTTGTCATTCGTCACCACCGTCGCGTTGGTCCGCCCTGCGAGCTCCACCACGGAGCGGTCGGCCTTACCGTGGGTTCCGGCAGGCACCTGGACGATTTGCCCCTTACTGATGGCCTCAACGAGGGCCATGTGCTCTGATGGATCAATCTGGTGCCGGAACGCCGGATCGACGAAGACCGTGATGCTCGCGTGAGGATGTTCTGCGGCGAGGGCCCGAACCGCGTCTGTGAGGCGTACGAGGCTCGGTTTCTCGCCTCTGTCCCGGAACTTGCTCAGCCACGCTATGTTGGAACCGTCGACGACGAATGAGCGCCCGGTCGTTGGACCTTTCTCCGGAGCATCGACCTCGCTGGGAGCGGCCGGACGTGGCGCGTTGCGTAGCGGCGGTGTGAGGGGCAACTCCCGGAGATGCGCGCGGATCTCGTCGGTCGAGGGGCAGCCGCCGTGCGTGAAGTCCTGGATCTCCTCATCGAGCAGAATCTCCCCGGTCTCGACCAAAGTGGCCTTTACCTGGAGCAAGCCTTCCTCGGTGTACGTGTACTCCAGTTCGAATTCCGCTTCCTTGCGCGGGGTCGGCCTGGGGTACTTGACCTCCAGAGTGGTGAGCTGGAAATTCTCGGGGTCATCCAGTGGTTTCTCGGGATCCGCTTCCCAGACCGGAATGGACAGTTGCCGGGCGGTATCAGCGTTCGGTGTGTAACTCTTCGTGCGGATCGCAGGAAGGGGCGAGCCTGCCTTGATGAGCGGGCTGAAGACCTCCGGTCCGTTACGTCCGCCCGGGCGATGCGTGGTGCCCAACGCGTACATGGACGTCACCTTGAGGGTACCTTCGATCTCCCGATCGAACAGTGCCGCCGCGACCGCGGCGCCTTCCGCAACCGCGGTCATGGGGTCGCACAGCTCCGGGTTGACCGTCTCGTCATCCATAAGACGTTCCACCGCGCGGCGCACACACGGAATCTGGCTGGTACCGCCGATCATGAGGATGTCGTCCACCTCTTTCGGCTTGATGCCCAGCTCGTTCAGACACCGACGGGCCGGCTGGAGGGCGGCCTCGACGAGGTCGCTGATGGCCTCCTCCAGCTCGGGCCGAGTGACCTCGACAGGCAGGCCACCGGGGATGTCGACATGAACGGACTCCTCGGTGGACAAGCGGATCTTTGTTCGCTCGATCGCCAGATCCAATGTCTTTTTCTCGGCGGATCCGAAGTCCGGAATCCGCTTCAGTTTGCCGAGGATCAGGTTGCGGAGCCGTTTGTCGATCTCGATGCCGCCGAGCTGGGTGATTCCATGGGATATCTTCTCGTGGAAGAAGCCGTCCACATGCTCCAATATCGTCACGTCGATCGTTCCGCCACCCCAGTCGAAGACCATGATGGTTCCGTCTTCCTGGATGTGGTGCATATAAGCCAACGCCGCCGCGGTCGGCTCGTTGAGGAGGGCCTTGACCTGGATGCCGGCGGCGTTGGCCGCAGCGCGGGTGCGATAACGGGCACCGCCCTTGGCGTTGGCAGGCACCGTGATCACTGCGTTGTCGATCTCCGTGAAAACGGCGTCCGCCCGTTCGCGGATCGCGGCGAACACTCCGGAAGCAACGCTCGTGGCGGGGAAACGTCGGCTGCCTACCTCGATGGCGCCATCGCTTTTGAGCATGCGTTTACATGCCTCAATGGTGCGCTGAGAACGAAGTTTGGCCTCCCAGCCGTACAGCAGACCCTGACGTAGGGAACTCTGTCCCACTACGCTCGGGAAAAGCTTCTCGAAGGATGGGTAGAACCAGTCGGCATCGAGGTGGTCGCTGTCGAGCGGAAGCGGCTCGACCTCGTCCCCGTTCCACTGTGCGATCACCGAGTTGGTGGTGCCGAAATCGATCCCCGTGGCCACGCTCAACCTTCCTCTACGCCATCGGTCACTGCCTGCCGGTCGGCCAACAAATCAGAAAGGCGTCGGCACCCGGTGCTCTTGCCGTGCTGTTCATGATCCTCCAATTTCAGCTGGCCACTTTGCACCAGTGTTCCGGTATTGACATCAACGTACGCCGGATGCACGACTCGCAGGCAGTCGCCATCATCATCCGCGTTGAGGATGGTGAACCAGTCCTTGGTGGATGTGTCTAGGGAAATTACCTTGCGGAGCCCGGCTCGGGTGAGCCACCCGGGCAAACGCTCTCTGATCGCGCTGTTCCTGGTCTCCCGCGTCACTAGGCGGTCGATTTCGATGATTTGCGCATGATGGTTCTTGCGGGCGCGCATGGCCTCGGCGACGGCTTGTCGGACGATCGTGGTGATCTCCTGGCGGGAAAACGTGTCAGCGTTCATGTCGGCCAAAAGCCGGGTCGTGACATCGGTGAACTCTGTCACCAGTTGCTGAAGGTCTAGTGGAGGGGGAGATGCGGTAACATGCGGCGTGGACCTGCGTGGTGGTGGCTTGGGCTTTGCGGACTTATGCTTTCCGGGCTTTGGCTTCTGTTTCTTCAGCTTCTTGCTGGAAGTCCCACGGTGAGGCGTCTTCTTAGCGATTTTGGTCTCCTCTTAGGGTGGAGTCGAACTCGGTGAGCAGATCCGGGGCGGCCAGGCGCTTGATGATGTCCAGCTCGTCCTCGCCGGTGACGGTACGTCTGGGCAGCGGAGCCAACGGCGGGATGAGTGCTGCCGATCGGGTGCGGTGTTCCTGAAGGAAATCGTCGTCCGAGGGAAGCTTGAAGAAGGTTTCTCCGGTGCGTTCGGCTTCCTGGATGCGGCGCCAGGCGTCGTTCACCCGTGCCTGTTCCTTGACGTCGTCACGGTACTGCCGGCTGAGCTCCCGCCAGCGCGACGTCCATTCCGGGCTCTCGTGCGGAATGCCGAGCACGAAGTACGGATTCTCCCAAGACTCCCGGTCGTTGGCGCGGATCGCCTTGCGCTGCTGGACGATCGCCAGATTCGCTCTGGCCTGCGGATGGTCCCCGGCGATGCCAATGAGGAGTCGCTCGGCACGGTCCAAATCCTCATGGCGATGCTCGTCGGGTCGCATCGCGAGGTAGGCTCTCAGGTTCGTGATCTCAATCTTCGCTCGCTCGTCGTGTGGTTCGAAGTCCGTGAAGGCGTCAGCCTGCCGAAGCGCACCATCGATGTCCCCGTCCAAGATCCGATGGTAGGCGGCGCGATAGGCATACCAGGTGTGAAACGGGCTGAAAGTCGGATTTATCAGCCTGCCTCTGCCCTTGTCCGCGTCGAGGGAAGCAGACCACTGGGCGGCGAGCAGACTCCACAGACCGCGATCGGACGTGATGGAGTCGGGCCAGTTTCCGATCTGAGTGCCCGCCATGATCTCCTGAAGCAGGTTCCGCTGCTCCGGTGGTAGGACCGCCCTCAGTTCGAAGTGATGGGAGCGGTCTCCGCTGTAGAGACTGATGAGCATGTCGAGTACCGCGTCGCCGGTCTGGGCGGCTCCGCTGAGGTACGCGTGGCGTGCGATGGCCTCTGACCACTCAAGGGCGGCCGCCTCTTCCGCGGACACTTCCTCGGGGAGCAGCCGAGCCCGCAGATAGCTCGCTTCCAGTGGCTCGGAGCGTTGTGCCCACGGCTGATCGGCGCGGCCCAGGACTCCACTGTCGATCAGGTCGTCGAGCAGAGCAAGCGGAAGTTGCTCGAGCTCTCGTCGAATCTCGTCCACGCTCAATCGCACCGGATGGCCCAGTACCGCCAGGTACAGGCGCCATGGGACCGCCCCATCCAGCAAGGGGGCGGGCAGTGGACCGATCTCGTGGGCGCTGGGCCGCGCCGCAGCAAGCAGCAGCGCCTTGGTGAGACCTTGCTCGCTCAGCCACGGGATCCCGGCCTCTCCGAGACGGATCAGGTTGCTGAGCAGCCGGAATGGTTCAAGATCGGCGAGTGCCGCATGCACCAGGGCGGGGAATTCGGCGGTGGGCAGGGTGTCCACCGCTTCTCGGAGGGAGGGATGGCGGTCAGCATCGGGAAGTTCCTCGAGCAGCTGCCATGTCGCGTCCCGAATCGCCGCGATCGTGTCGGCTCCGTGAACGCCGAGCCGGCCCCAGGCTTCCGCAGCAGGGTCGGCGGTCGAGGCCAGGCGGGCGGCACGCTTGCGGGCGCGCCTCGCACGCTCCGCGGCTATGAGTTCTTGCTTCGACGGCACGATTACTACTTGTGTATATGGAGGAAGGTCGGCATAGGTATTGGGATCATACTGCTTGGGCGGTAGAAGCATTCCGTCCAGCCGCCTGCAACGGCGGTCCGAAGTAAAAGCGAAGCCCTGGACGCCTGTCGTGCCGTCCGTGATCGCCTTGCCGTTGCGCGCGGCAGTCCCCCTGCTGCTGGCGCGCAGAGCCAGTCCGGAGCTACGGACCGCTCGCCACAACGTCACGTCTCCACTTGCGTGGCTACGGCTTAAGCCCCTGCCGTTCCCACCTGATCAGCCATAAGAACATCTCCCTGGTGGAGCGAGCGTGCCCCGCAACGCCTGTCAGCGGCTGCGTGTTGCGCTGGCCCTTTCCCAAGGACCAGCCTGGCCGAACCGTAATGCAATCTCCGCGACCTCACTGTCCGCGTTCGCACGAGTACGGCTTTCCCACCAGACGCTCAGAGCGTCTGACATACACAGGAGCGTCACGCAGGTCACCGGCTTTTCTCGCAACGCCACATCCCTGAGCACCCTGCGGCCGGTCATAGGGCAGCCCAGGGGGCGGTGGGGGTGGTGGTGTGGCCGTGGACGTGGAGGGTCTGGCGGAAGGCGTTCTGTTTCCAGGGGAGGCCGTGGACGAGCATGACCTGGGTTGGTTTTGTCTCGTCGGCTATTTCGAGGAGGCCGTGGCGGTCGGCGTGGGCGGAGAGGCGGATCTGGGCCACGCGGGCGCGTAGGGGGACGGAGCGGGTGCCGTGGCGGGCGGGGAGTTCGTGGTCGGGGGCGCCGTGGCGGGCGTCGTCGAGGAGGCGGCGGCCGCCGGATTCCTCGTCCTGGTAGCCGGAGAGGAGGACGGCGCTGTGCGGGTCGGGGAGGATGCGGGCGGCCCATTCGACGGCGGGGCCGGCGGTGAGCATGCCGGAGGTGGCGATGACCACGCCCTCGGTGAAGCGGTCGAAGGCCGGGGGACGGGGGGCCGGGGCGACGTTGCCGCCGAAGATCGACAGGTCGGTGACGGACTCGAACGTCCTGGTCAGGTCCTTGGCCATGCCGTCGACCAGGACGGGGACGTGCGGCAGCCGGGTGCGCATCAGCAGGGCCAGTTCCTGGGCGCGGCCCAGGGCGAAGGCGGGGATCAGCACGCGGCCGCCGGCCCCGTACACCTCGGTGACCGTTGAGATCAGGTCGGTGACGCGGGTTTCGCGGTCGTCGTGCTTTTCGGCGCAGCAGGTGGATTCCAGGACCAGCAGGTCGGCGCCGCGGGCGCTGTCGGGGAGGCGGTAGCCGTCGACGCTCTCCTGGCGGAAGCCGGAGATGTCGCCGGTGACGACCACGCGGCGGTCGCCGGCGCGGATCACCGCTCCGGCGGCGCCGAGGATATGGCCCGCGGGGAACAGTTCGACGGTCAGGTCGCCGATGCGGCGGGGGGCGCCGAAAGGCAGTTCTTCCAGGCGGGCGACCGCGTCGTCCACGGCGGTGTGGTCGTAGAGCGGTTGCCAGGAGCCGCCGTAGGAAATGCGGATGTCGGCGCGCCGCCGCATGACCTTCAGGGAGTCCTGCCACATGACGGGCATGAGGCGGCAGGACTCGGGGGTCGCGACGACGCGCAGGCGGGGCAGCCGGGCGGTGAGGGCCGGGACGTAGCCGCAGTGGTCGGCGTGGGCGTGCGTCACCACGACCGCCTCCGGGCGGGACTGGAGCGCCGTGGCGATGTCGCGGGGCGGCTCGGGGGTGTCGCCGGGGCGGATGCCCGCGTCCACCAGCAGACGGGTGTCGCCGGACTCGACGAGCAGGCAGGAGCCGCCGATGTGGTCGTCGCCGCCGAGGGGAGTGACGCGCAGGTCGCGTGAGTGAATGGACGCGGTGGCGCGGGGTGGGGCGATCAGGTTGTGCAGGCTCGTGCGGAGGGTGTCGTCGGCGTTCTGCGGTAGTGCCGTGAGGAGGGCGGCGGCCAGGGAGCGGGGGTCTTTCAGGCGGTTGTGCTGGGCGGTCAGGCGTGCCCGCAGGTCGGTGATCTCCTGCTCGGCGTCGGCGGCGGCCTGCCGGGCGACGGCCAGCTCTGAGCGCAGGCGTGCGGTGTCCTTCTGTTCGTACTCCAGTTTCCGCCGGGTGGACGCGAGCTTTTGCTGCAGCTGGTTCCTGCGCTCGGTGAGCTGGCGGGCGCGGCGTTCGAGGGCGGTCGTGGACAGTGCGGCGAGCCGGGTCGCGGCGGTGGCGACGTCCGTGTCCGGATGCAGGAGCAGACGGGCCGGGTGGTCGTCGGGGAGCAGGGTGCGGGCCTCGGCGCGGAGGGCGGACGACTTGGCGATCAGGCCGAGCAGCCAGGAGCGGCGGTTGCGGACAAGGTCGGCAGGGGTGCGGTCGGGGCCCTGATAGGTGTCGCGGGCCAGGACGACGGTCGCGGCGGCCGTCAGCGCGGCGTCCAGTGGGAGGCCGTTCATGCCTGCTCGCCGCGGGTGGCGCCGGCCAGGACCGGTTCGCAGACCAGTTCGTGTGGGTTGCCGGGAGCGGGGATCAGCGCGCCGAGGATGCGCAGCACCTCGATCACGTCGGCGATGGAGCGGAAGTGGTGGCGGCGCAGCGCGTCGGGTCCCAGCGGGTGGTCCGCCTCCTCGCCGGGGGCGAGCAGGTCGGCCAGATCGGCGGGGGTGCCGGGTTCGTCGATGTCGACCAGCGCCTGCCAGGCGGCCTGCACGGGCGGCCGGCAGTGCACGCCGGAGGCGGAGACGAGGGCCTGCGGGGTGTCGCGCAGGAGACGGTGGCACTTGTCCAGGGCGGCGTCGGGGTCGGCGACGGCGCCGCCGTCCAGGACCTTGCTGATGAGCATCGGCCAGCCGCCGGTGGCCGCCAGGAGGTTCTGCTGGCTGTGCGGGGTCTGGAAGGCGTGCGCCTCCTCGCGCATCCACTGCCGGATCGAGGGCGGGTCGAATCGGCGCAGTTCCATCAGTTCGGCGTTCCCGCCCGGGGCGAGGGAGGATTCGCCGCCCGTGCGGGCCGCCAGCCACAAAGGGGCCAGGGCGGGTGGGGCGGTGAAGACGACGCCGAGCGTGCCCTCGTGGGACGAGTGGTGCCGGGTGACGGTCTCGCACGCCTCGCGGATCTGCGCGGCGGCCTGCTCGGCGGTGCGTTCGCGCAGGTCCATCACGATCAGGGTGTGGCCGCGGTGGGTGCGGGACTTGGCGACCAGGGCGTCGAAGGTGCCGCCCTTCTGGAGCACGTGCACCTTGACGTGGGGGTTGTGGTCCTCTTCGGCGCGCAGCGCGTTGGGGACGTGTTCGAGCCGCAGCGCCGCCGACCCGGCGAGGACGTGGACGAGGTTGGCTCTGCGCAGCAGCCGCGACACCTGGCCGCTGGTGAGCGGTGAACGCTCCCAGCGTTCCGGGCCGCTCGGATAGACCGACCGGTAGGAGTGGACGTCGAAGGAGTCCGGCAGCTCGAACTCCTCGGCCTGGTCCAGGGACTCCTGGACCTGCTCCTCGCCGCCCAGCAGGTCCAGGATGTAGGGGGTGCGCAGCCGGTACCGTCCGTCCTCGGCCAGGAGGATGCCCAGTTCGACGCTCTCGTCCAGCAGGCCCTGGAACTCGTCGCGGGTGCACTGGGCGAATCCCTGGGGCCACCATTGGCGGCACTCGCCGAACAGGTCACCGGCCGGGGCGGTGGCGTCGGCGGCCTCCGTCAGGGCGCGGAACGCCACGACGTAGGCGATGACCTTGTAGCGCTGGTCGAGGTTGATGGTCCAGTCGAAGCGTTCGCGGAAGCCCTCGGCCAGGCGGGCGTCCTCGCGGACGGCGTCCACGTCGGCGCGGGTCACCTCGTACGGCAGGGGGTGCTCGTCGGCGGTCTGCCGCTGCAGGTGCTTGAGCAGGGCGTCGGCGAACAGCTGGATCAGCGCGGGCGCGTTGTTGGCCTCGGCGATGACGCGGGCGGCCAGCGTCTCGGGCAGCCGGAAGCCCAGCGTGGCCAGGGGCTTGGTGAGCAGGTCGAAGGCGTCCTGCGGCTGGAGCGGGCCGATGGAGATCGGCTCGCCGAAGTGCGCCAGCGGCTGGTTGGGCAGGCTCTTGAACCGCGCGGTCTGGTGCAGCCCGGCGAACACCACCTTGACCCGCCGGTCGGTCTCGCTCATCAGGTCGCGCAGGGCGCTGACGTTGGCGAAACGGGCGCTGTCGGCGTCGCGGTTGAGGAACTCGTCGGCCTCGTCCAGCAGGATCAGCAACTGCCGCTGCGGATCGCCGGCCAGCCAGGCGCGGATCGCCTCCCGGATCTCCTCGGCGTCGCCGCCGGTGTGAGCGGGGGACAGCACGCCCACGTCGGCCAGGGGGCGGCGCAGCCTGGCCCAGACCGCGTCCGCCGGGTCGGTGCGGCCCACGGCCGAGATGCTCTTGAAGATCACGATGCGGTTGGGGTCGCGGTCGACCTGGCGGCGGGCGGCGTGCAGCAGCGCCGACTTGCCCAGCTGGCGTCCGCCGTAGACGAACGAGCCGCCCTTGCGGTCGATCACCTGCCGCAACTGCTCCTGCCGCCCGTAGAACATCTCCTCGGGCACGTTGCCGGTGGGGATGAACGGGTTGAAGGACGTGAACGGCGCCAGCACCTCGACGGTGTCGGTCCAGTCGCACTCGGGCAGGCAGGCCAGGTAGCCGATGGCCGCGTCGTCCAGCACGGCCACGGGGTGCGGGCGGCGGCGCGCGGCCCGCACCAGCCGCCGCCGGTCGGCCGCCGACAGCGTGCCGAAGTACCACACCAGGACGGTCTGGTCGGCGGGCTCGCCCTTGAACCACTCGACGATCTCCTGCGGGCGGGGACGCTGCCACACCAGCAGCAGCCGCAGCGTGTCGCCCGACGGGCTCATGCCCGTCCCGAACTGCGGCAGCAGCGCCGGGCCCCGCCAGTGCACCCCGGTCAGCTCGATCCAGGTGCGGGCGCGTTCGGCCGCACCGGGACGGGCCGCGGCCTCCAGGCCGATCATCCGCAGCACCGGCTCGATCGCCGTGAGCAGGTTGCCGGCCGCCTTCGGGCCCTGGGCGACCGTGCGCCACTTGCGCAGGCCCTCCCGGCTCACCCCGGGACGGCGCAGCGCGGTCAGGTCGAGACCGGCGCCGGACAGCAGGCGGCGGAGGCGGTCGTCGTCGAGCCGTCCGCCGTGCTCCATGGCGTCGATGAGCGTGTTGATCGCGGTGCTGACCTGCTCGTTGCGCCGCGACGAGCCCAGCGCCTCGAACGCGTCGGGGAAGGCGGGGAAGAACCGCGCCAGGTGGCCGCGCTCACGCGACGGCTCGGGCAGCTCACGGCCCTGCCGGGCCTGCACCAGCGACTCGCGGGCGGTGGTCAGGTCGCCCCGGTCCAGGTACTCGCGGATCCGGTCGGCCGCGGCGGCGACCGAGGGCTCGCCCAGGTGCGCCTCCAGGTCGGCGCGCACGCCGGCGACCTGGCGGGCGGCGATCTCGTCGGCCTCCGCGGCGACGGACTCGGCGACGGCGCGCAGCCGGTCGAAGTCGTCGCGGTCGGGGTCGTTCAGCGGCCGCAGCCGGGTCTGCAGGCGGGTCGCGGCGCTCTCGTCGAGCTGTCCGTCGCGGCGCATCTGGGCGAGCTTGTCGCCGACCTTCTCGCGCAGCTCGCCCATCTCCCTGCGGGCCTGCTCCTTGAGGGTGCCGCGGCGCCGCTCCAGGGCGGCGGCCAGGTCGGGGTCGACGGGGCGCAGCGCCCGGACGATCGCCTCGGTGCCGACGTGGTCGTCGCGCTGGGCGCGCGCGTCGAACGCCGCCGTCCAGTCGGGGGCGCCGCCGTCGCAGAGGGGGAGCAGCTCGGACAGCGCGGGGACGCCGCGCGGCTGGAACGACCCGGGGCGCAGCGCGATACCGGGGGCCAGGAGCAGGTCCTGCCCCGTCACCTGGTCGGGGGTGCGGGGCTCGGCGCCGAGCGGGGCGCCGCTCAGCAGCCGCAGCGTGTCCTCCAGGAGGATGCGGGCGGTGCGGGCGGCGGCGCCCAGCACCGGGTCGGGGGCGTCCCGCTCCAGTTCGGCCAGCTCCGCCACGCAGTCGTCCCGCACCTCGAACGCCTCACCGCGCAGCTGGGCGAGCCGCTGCTGCATCCCCAGGTGCTCCGGCTTGGCGTCGCGGATGACCAGCACCTCGCGCGCCGCACGGCTCCAGTCGTGGACGATGTCGAGGGCCTCGTCGACCAGCTCGCCGAGGCGGCGGCGGGCGGCGGCCTCGATCCGCCGTTTGGACCGGCCGCCCCGCAGGTCGGCCGTGGTGTCGTCGATCAGCCGCTCGACCGCGCCGGCCGCGCGCAGCCGCTCGACGTCGGCGCCGGCCCGCCCGGCGCGGTCCTCGGCGTCGGCGGCGGCGAGGGCCAGCAGCCGCCCGACCTCCCCGTCGTCCTGCAGCAGGTGCTTCCACACCTCGGTGGCGAGCTGGTACTTGATCTTCTTGCGCGGGCCCTCCGCCAGCAGCTGGCGGGACTGCGCGGAGCGCAGCCGCCGCTGCTCCTCGGCCCGCTGGGTGTCGCGCAGCTCGTTGGACACGCCCGGCACCAGGTAGTCGCCGCGATTGGCGGCGCGCAGGAAGCTGTCACCGAGCGCGGCGAGGCCCCGATGCGCGGCCACGACCGGGGCGTGCCGCCTGAGCAGCTCCGCGGACTCGGGGCTCGGCCGGACGATGCCCGCCCGGATCGCCGACGCCCAGGCCAGCAGCCGTCCGGCGGAGTCGTCGTCGAGCGCGGCGGCGTCCAGCCCGCGGACCATCTCGACGTACGCCGACGACAGGCGCCCGCCCGAGGCGTTCGTCTCCTGCGCCAGCGCGGCCGCCCAGCGGACCTTCGCCTGCGCCTCGGGCGCGCCGCCGGCCAGGCGCACCCAGCCGGCCAGCGCGGGACGCCCCGCCCTGAGCGCGGCGGCCTCGGCGGCG
>NZ_BAAAZG010000029.1:14762-52789 GCF_039536785.1 Actinomadura miaoliensis | reverse complement strand
CGCCGCCCGGGGTCGCCGGCGATGGTTTCGGGGGCGGCGTCGGACGGCTCGGAGCCGCCATCCGTGGTTTCGTCGGCTTCGTCCGCGGACGTGATGGGAGCCTGCGGCTGCGTCGTCACGTCCCGCGTGCCGGACGGAGCCGAGACGGCGTCGGCGGAGACGGCGGACACCCGGGCGGCCGCCGCCCGCTGCTCCCCATCGGCGATCAGCAGCGCGTCCAGGTCGTCCGGCGCCTCGGAGGGCGATGCCGCCTCAGCCGATTGGGATGTTGCGGCTGCGTCCTCGGGTGTGGAGACGGCGGCGGCGTCGGGGGCGGATGCGGGGGCCGGGGCTGCGGGAGAAGGCGGTGTGGGCTCCAGCGAGGTTGAAACGGCCTTCTGCGCCGGGCTGGACGGCGACCGCACGACCGTGGGGACGTCGTCTTCTGCGCCGGCGCCCTCGGGGACGTCGGCAAAGGTCAGGCGGCCGAGGGCGGCGTAGGTGATGGCCTTGCTCCAGTGACCGGGCAGCTGCTCGTGCGCCTGTCCGGACAGGGCGCCCACCTCGTCGACGTCGACGTCCCCGGCGGCGGCGTCGATGAGCCGGGTCAGCACGGCCAGCCCGGACGGCTCGCCACGCGCGGCGGCCGTGCGGATCTCGGCCAGGACCTCTTCGACCGCCGACGGGCCCGTGACGGTGGTGAGCCTTCCGATGAGGGCGGCGTTGCCCTCGGTCACGGCGCGTTCGTCCAGCGCGGCCCGCATGTCGTGCAGGGTGGGCTCGGACGGGACGGCGGCGTCGCCCGGCAGCGCCGTGTGGAGGCGGTCGAAGGCGAGTGCGGCTTCGGTGAGCCGTCGCAGATCGGTGTCGCCGGGACGGCGCCGCGCCGTCACGGCGTCCCGCACCGCGTCGGCCGCGGAAACGGCCTCGTCGAAGGCCGCCTCGGCGTCGTCCAGCAGCCGCCGGGCATCGCCGTCACCGGATGACCGCGGCTGCGACGGGGGCGTCTTCATCGGGGTCTCCATCGGTTCGGGAGGGTGCGAGTGCGGTTTGGCGCGGGCCAGGGGAGGGGTGTCGGGAAGCCGCGGATGCTCCGGAAGGCGGGGCTCGCGGGTGCGCAGGGCCGTCCAGGTGTCGTGCAGCCAGGCGACCGTCTGCTCGTCCAGTTCGTCGGCCATGCCGAGCAGCTGTGTCAGCGCCACGGGGGCCAGCTGGGCGTCGTGCGCGATGACCTCTGCCAAGGCCCAGCGGGTGAGGGACCGTGGCGTGGCCGACTGGACGAGCAGGTTGAAGGTCAGGCAACCGGCCCGCCGGAGCACGTCTTCGTCACCGCCGAGCAGGCCGAGGCACTCGTCCGCCGTCAGGCCGTCGCAGTTGCGGTATCCGTGCGTCAGGGGATGGGCGACCCGCGAACGCAGCCGGGAGCTGTGCCGTCCGCCGCGCAGCCGGGCCAGGACCGTGCCGGCCGCCCGTCCGCTGACCTTCCGCAAGTCCGGGAGGCCGACGACGTCGAGGATCGCGCGGCGCAACTCGGCGGGATAGCGCAGGAGGGCCCGGCGCACGTCCTCCGCCTCGACGCGCTGGAGTGCCCGGTGGGCGGCCTGCTCCCCGTACCGCTGCTCGGGCGCGAGCCGGCCGAGCGGGTAGTCGTGTGATCCCGCTTCGTGATCGGCATTGGAAACGATCAGTGACACCTCTCTTCGGGGGATGCGGGTGCCGTGACGTCGCCGGCCGAAGTCGACACCGGCCTCTGACATTTACCGCGATGGCCGACATGCGCGCTCCCGCCTCAGAAGGGCGACCGGCATCGGCCACACTGACCGACCTGCTTGACGGTCTCCGCTCGACCTCGCCCGGTCACGGAATCGCGGTGTCGCCGAGCTCGCGAACCCGGTCGGTCGGGTCCAGCCGCCGCGTCATGCCGATCTCGACCGTCCCGCTCGCCGAAGGCGCCCCCGTGGAGATGACGTAGACGTCACCGGCGCGGATGCCGCCCCGCCCTCGGCGAGCTTCCGGGTGGCCTGCTCCGTCCTCTCAGCGGGGCGCGCCTTCCCGCATCTCAAGGAGCGGCAGGCCCGCCGCGTAACGGCGGAAGAAACCGGCGGTCGGGGTGTCCGCCGCCGCGACGACGTCCGGGGTGCCCTCCGCGACCACCGCGCCTCCGTCCGGACCGGCACCCGGCCCCAGGTCGATCACCCAGTCCGCGGACGCGGCGACGGGGACGTCATGTTCGGCCACGACGACGGTGTTGCCCGAGTCGAGCAGCACATCGAGCGCGTCCACCACACGCTGGACATCGGACGGGTGCAGGCCCGAGACGGGCTCGTCGAGAACGACGAGGCCGGCCTTGCGGCTCGCGGCGCCACGCTGGATCGCGGACGCCAGCTTCAGTCGCTGCGCCTCGCCGCCGGACAACTCGGTGGCGCTCTGGCCGAGCTGGAGATAGCCGAGCCCGACCTGGTTCAGGGCTCCCAGGATCTCCGCGAGCTGCCGGGGCGCGCGGAACCGCTCCGCGGCCTCGGCGACGGTCAGCTCCAGCACCTGATCGATGGCCAGCCCCTGATACTCGATTTCCAGGGCCTCCGGCTTGTAGCGCCGCCCCTCGCACGCGTCGCAGACCACCCACACATCCGGCAGGAAGTGCATGTCGACCAGCTTGCGGCCATAACCGGTGCAGGTCTCGCAGCGGCCGCCATCCGCGGTGTTGAAGCTGAACCAGGAGGCGTCGACCCCGCGCTCGCGCGCCAAGTCGGTATCGGCGAACAGCCTGCGGACGATGTCGAACGCCTTGCTGTAGGTGGCCGGGTTGGACCGCGGCGTCCGCCCGAGCGGTTCCTGGTCGACGACGGCGACCCAGCCGAACCCCGCGAGGCCGGTCACCTTCCGCGCCGTGTCGGTCGCCGTCCCGTTCAGGGCGGCCTGAGCGTTCG
Source organism: Actinomadura miaoliensis (assembly GCF_039536785.1). NCBI lineage: Bacteria > Bacillati > Actinomycetota > Actinomycetes > Streptosporangiales > Thermomonosporaceae > Actinomadura > Actinomadura miaoliensis. The sequence goes on along the minus strand of NZ_BAAAZG010000029.1, from coordinate 49,880 downwards.
TCCCGAGCGCGCCGAGCAGGCTGCTCTTGCCGCTGCCGCTCACCCCGGTCAGGCAGGTGAGCCGGCCGACGGGGAAACGCACCAGCTCCGCGGTCACGTTGTGCGCGCGCAGGCCGTGCAACTCCACCCAGCCGGTGTCCTCCCCGACCGGGCGGCGGGCCCGGCGCAGCCGCGGCCCCTCACCGGCCAGATAGCGGCCGGTCAGCGACGTCGGGTGGGCCACCGCGTCGGCGGGAGGCCCCGACACCAGGACCTCACCGCCGAGACGGCCCGCGCCGGGGCCCATATCGATCACCCAGTCGGCCCGGGCGATCAGTTCGGGGTCGTGCTCGACCAGGAGCACCGTGTTGCCGGCCTCGCGCAGCTCCAGGGCGATGTCGAGCAGGTGCGCCTTGTCGGCCGGATGCAGTCCGGTTCCGGGCTCGTCCAGGACGAAGATGATGCCGCTCAACTCGGTGCTGAGCTGCGCGGCGAGCCGGGTCCGCTGCAGCTCACCGCCCGACAGCGTCGCCGCCCCCCGGGACAGCTGGAGATGGGCCAGGCCGAGCCGGTCGAGGATCGCGAGCCTGCGGCCCAGGTCCTGCAGCAGCGGCTCACCCACCTCGCGCTCCCGGGCGTCCAGGCCGTCCGCCACGCGCTCGGCCCAGCCGCGCACCTCCCGTACTTCCACCTCGAGCAGGTCGGGATAGGTCAGCCCGCCGAGCCGCACGGACCGGGCCACCCGGTCGTACCCGCTGCCGCCGCAGGTTCCGCAGGGCTGCTTGCGCATGTACGGCAGGTAGCGCTGCTTGGCGCCGGCGGTCTGGGCGTTCACGAACACCCGTTCCACCTCGGCGAGCGCGCCCCGCAGCGGCCGGCTCGAGGTGTAGGTCATCCGGGCCGTCTCATTCTTGTTCGGTATGTCGACGCTCGCCTCGATCGCCTCGTCACCCGTGCCGTACAGCACGCAGTGACGGAACTCCTCGGGCAGCGACCGCCAAGGCAGGGCGAGGTCCACGCCCCGCTTCTCGGCGAGCGCCGGCACGAACAGGTGCTCCCCCGACCGCCACTTCGCGTACCAGGGCGAGGCGCCCTCGAAGAGCGGAAGCTCCGGGTGGGTGATGATCAGGTCTTCCTGCGCCCGCCAGCGTCCGCCCACCCCGTGGCAGTCCGCACAGCCGCCCTCGGGCGTATTGCGGTCGAAGTGAGCGGTCGTCAGATGCCCGTCCCCGCTGTCCGCCGCCGGGTCCGCGCCGATCCTCGGAAGGCGCGAGTACAGCAGCCCCAGGTGCCCGTCGATGCCGGTGATCGTCGCGACCGTGGAGCGGGGGTTGCGGTTCAGGCGGCGCTGGTCGACCGCGAGCGTCGCGCCGAGTCCCCGGACGCGATCGACCTTCGGCCGATTGCGCTGGGTGATGTACTGCCGTACGAACGGCGAAAGCCCTTCCAGATACCGCAGTTGGGCCTCGTTGTGCAGGGTGTCGATGGCCAGCGAGGTCTTGCCGCTGCCGCTCACTCCGGTGAACGCCACCAGCCGTCCCTTGGGAATGCTCACCGACACGTCCCGCAGATTGTTGGTACGAGCGCCCACCACGTCGATGGTCTCGAGCCCCATGCTCGCGACGTCCCGTACGAATGCCGTCAACCTTCGTCCGCCTTCTCGTAACGCAGCAGGGCATGGGCGGAGAGGCCCCGCCCATGCCGAACAAACCGATCACTATGCGGCGGCCGCCCGTCATCAATGGCGCAGAGCGGCCGCTTCACCGAGTCCTTCCGTCCATCAGCACGTGGCCGGTCCCGATGCGGCCCGTGCCGTGGATCAGGACCGGGACACCGAGGTGAGCTTGCTGATGTCGGGGGCGTAGACGCTCATCCAGTGCGGTCGCAGCCGGTAGTAGACCACGTCGTTGTCCCAGTCGAACGAGTCGTCGCCGTAGAAGTCCTTGAAGTACGCGAGCAGGTACGGCCAGTCCGCGGCCGGCTCGCCGTCCTGGGGATTGAGGATCTCCACCGTGCCGTGAGTGAACACGCCCAGATCCTCACCGCGCATGTGCGCGACGCTGGCGGCGGGACGGGCGGCCAGATGACGGGCCTTGGCGGCGCCGCGCGCCGTCCCGAAGTGCCACTTGCCGTGCAGGAAGTGCCCGTCCGCACCGCTGATCCGCGGTTCGCCCTTCGCCGTCACGGTCGACAGGGCGAGGGTGCACATGCCGGTGAGGACCCCGGTGAGCTGCTCTGCCGTCAGTGTGCTCTCGGCGTTGATGATCGAGCGGAGGTGCGAGGTGGAGCGGGAGAGGGAGGCGTCCAGGAGGGCCTGGAGCTCTTTGAGTTCTTCTGGTGTTTCGCGCACTGAGGGTCGTTCCCATCCATCCGTCTGTTCGTGAGGTCCCGGTCCACGTCCGCCATCGGCGCCGACCGGTGAACCCATGCTCGACCCGAAACCTGACGACTTCTGTCAGGTTTCCTCGCCCAGTTCGATCACCAGCGGGGCGATCGGCGCGAACGACGGCATTCCGCGCCGGCGCCTGCAGCGCGGCGTGCGGTTCCTCCTGAGTCCGCGATCACCAACCGTTCGCCCCGTATCGGTGCAGGTCAGAGGTATCCGTTGCCGTCTTCGGCCCGTACTGCCGCGATCCCGCGATCTTGCGCCGGGCCTTGCGCCGGCTTCGCTCCGTTTCGCTCGCCTGGCTTGCCGGGGCGGCGACCTCGTCGCGCGCCGTCCGGACTCGGCGGCCAGTTCCAGGACGTCCATTCCCTGCAGGCGCGTCGCGCAGCCGCGCGTTCTCCGCCTCCAACTCGGCGGCGCGTCGGCGTGCGCTGAGAAGTCCGTGCGACGTACGCGGTGGGGAAGCGGGAGGCGCCGGTGCCGCAGGCAAGCGGAGCCTTCGGCGGTGCGGTGCCGTCTGGAGGGCGGCGACGAAGCCGGGGGGTGTGAAGGTGTTGTGCGGAGTCTCCGTTCGTCCGGACCTGCCCCGGCGCCGAAGACGAGCGCCTCGATCCGGCTGCTCGCCCGAGCAGCCGGGTGAGGGCGGAGGCCACGCCGGGTCAGGTTCTGCGGCCCGGGGGTCCAGCCCTCGGCGGCGCGTCGGCCGTTCTGGGGGATTGAACGTGGCGCCGGTGATCCGATAGGCGGCGTGTCTGGCGTGGCGGGTGGTGTGGTGGTGGGTGGAGGGGCGGCTGTCTGTGGTGCGGGGTCTGTGGGCTGGGGGTTCGGGGTTGCGGTGTCGGCGGCGCGGGGGCCGGTGGGGCGGGGGCTTTCGGTGCGGGAGCGGACGGTGGCGGGAGCGGGAGCAGAATGTCACGTCCTGACCGTCGACCGTGCCGAAATCGAGTGCCTCTCCGGAATGAAGGGTCACGACAGATATGCCGGGCGGCTCAAACTCTGCTGGATCTCGGCGGACTGGATGTTCGACCGCGCGCACCCGCAGTTTGCGGCTCTCGCAGAGTACGTCTGCGTCCGAGAAGGCCGGGATGTGCATCGCGGTCACGGCGAGATGGCTGGTCGGGGGCAGGTTCGGGTCGGTCGTCACCAGTGCGGCGACGGACTCTCCCGGCCTCGTAAGAACCCCGCCTGGCGCAGTAGCGGCGCGGCTTTGCCGACATTCACTTTCCGACTCAGACGGGGCGGGGACGGCTTCGGTTTCTGGCTCCGATTCACCTCGGCATCGTCGTCTCAGGCGAAGACCACACGCGCGTCGGAGCATGAGGGGGACGCGGCGAGATGTGATCAGCGTTACCTCCTCGAGCGAAAGGTCACATGCGGCAAAAATCGATCCACGGCACGTTTATGACGCCGTCAGGTAAACGCTTCCTGGCCATTTCCCTGCGGTGATCGACCGATTGTCGATGCGGGGGAGGGGTAAAGCGAACAGGCGCCGAACGGCGCGATCTGCGTGGTGCGCCTTGCCCAGCCGCCCCCCGGCCTGCTCGCCGCCGGCGGGTCCTGGCCACCTACCGCCGCCCCGGCGGCGAGGGGGCGCGGGCGAAGGGGGTGCGTGGGCCGGGCGCGCTGGTGGGCAGGGACGGCTCGAGGGGTGTTCGCCCAGGTCACGGTCGGTCGCCGGTTCGCGTCTTTTGGTGATGATCGAGCTGTCCGTGCCGCTTCGTCCGTACAGGGTGGGAGCGGCGTTCGCCGGGTGGACGGAGGTGGCCGGATGGGACCGGACCGCGCGGGTCGGGGGGCCGGGACGTGGCGATCGTCACCGGCGCGGCGGTTGCGACTTGCCGATCGCCATGGAAAAGTCCACCATCGGCCGTTCATGTGACGATTCGTGCGGCATTGGCGGCCTGTTTGCGGGGAATGTGTAGGTTGGGTAGATCAACAGCGTGCTGAACAGCGGGGGGACGTCCCGCCGGGCAGCCGACATACACGTCGATTCAGGAGGTACCCGTGGCCCGCACCCTGGCGAGGGGCACTCGCGTGACCGGTGCCGAGCGCACCAAGCTCGCGGCCGAGCTCGCCCCTCGATACGCGTCCGGCGAGAGCATCCGCGACCTGGCCGCCGAGACCGGCCGGTCGTACGGATTCATCTACAACATCCTCAAGGAGGCCGGCGTCCCGCTGCGCGGACGCGGCGGCAACACACGGCGCAGGAAGGGCTGACCCGGCGCCGGCTCCATCTCGGGGCAGGGCGCCGGCCGCGCGGTCGCCGGTGCCGGTGCACCGGCGGTGCCGGGATGCTCGCGCACGGCCGCGGAGACGCGGCCCGGCGCGATGTCACCGGTGGCGGTCGCCGATCTCGCAGTGCGAGCCCAGCCCCGCCAGGTCGGCGGCGGCGCGTCCGGCCACCCAGCCCTCGTAGTTGGAGACCGCGCGGGCGCGGCCTCTGGTGAGGTTCGGGAACAGCTCGTCGACGGCCTGGTCGACGGCGCGGTCCCGTGCTGCCAGGACGGGGAGCAGCTCGTCCTCCGCGTTCTGCGAGGGCGTCCCGCCCCCGGCGTCGTCGTGGGCGGCGGCCCGGTCGGCGTGCGCGGCCCGGTTCGCGGCGTGGGCGGCCCGGTCGGCGGCGTCGCGCAGCCGTTCGCCGATGCGGGCGGCGTAGGCGTTGAGGAAGGCGTGCCGGAACGAGCGCGTACGGGATCGTCCCCCCGCGTCCCGTTGCGCTCCGGCGCGCACCATCGCCGTGGTCGCCTGCACCAGCAGGGAGGTGAACATCATCTCCACGGCGGCCAGATCCGCCGGGAAGCCCAGCACGGTGGAGAAGCCCAGCTCGCGATGCCAGACGGCGCGGCACCGGTTGGCCTCGGCCACCACCGTCAGCAGCGCCGCCTTCGGCGACTCGTACGGGGCGTCCACGGCCAGGCGCCGCCCGGCGGGACCGACGGCCGCCTCGGCGCCGTCGGCGCGGGCCGCCAGCAGCGCGTGGTCGATGCTGTGGCGGGCCATCAGCTCCTGCGCCCGCGCGCTGAGCGCCTCGGCCTCCTCGGGGAACTCGGTCGACTCCGCCTTGGCCAGCAGCGCCCGGACCTTGGCGAGCATCCGCTCGTCGACCGGCCCGGCGGACGCCGACGACGGCTCGCCGGGCAGCGGGGCGATCTTGGGCAGCCGCGGCAGGGTGCCCAGCAGGTGCAGGACCTCCAGCGCACAGGCGAGCAACACGGCGCGGTCGACGCCCTCGCGGCGGCACCAGCCGCGCGGCAGTTCGTGGTCATGCGTCCACCAGACCCGCGCGTCCAGCGCGGACAACTGGCCGAGCCACGCGTCGTCCGTCGTCGCCGCGGGGTAGGCGCGCGACTCGGCCGCGATCACGTCCACGACCAGACGCCGGTGCCGGTCGCCGAACGTGCGTCCGGTGAAGCGCGCGACGTCGGCGGGCTGCCAGCCGCGGTGCCAGGCGGCCGTGACCGCCTCCTGCAGGCGGGCCAGCAGCAGCCGGTCGACGAGGCGTTCGCGGCACCCGGCCAGCTCGGCGACGCAGGCGCGGAACGCGGGCAGGTCAAGGCGTGACAGCGCGCGCAGCGCCTGCGTCATCAGCGCGTCGACCATCTGTCATCCCCCGTAGCGAACATGGCCGCGGTGCCGGCCCGGCCGGCGGACGGCTCAGGTGGCGTCCTCGCCGTGCAGTTCCTCCACCACGACGCTCTGGTAGGCGCGGGAGGTGTCCGGCACGTACGTCAGACGGGCCAGCGCCCGGCCGTCCCGGTCCCTGATCTCGAAGTGGTAGCCCTCGTCGCTGCGCTCGCCGACCTGGGCCACCGCCTGGTCGTGGCGCAGCCGGCACATGGTGTCGACTTTCTCGAGCGCGACCTTGAGGGTGCCCGCGTCGCTGATGAGCCGGGCGGGCTCATTCGTCTCCCAGATCTCGAACATGGTCGCGTTCCTGTCGGCGGTCGGGGTTGGGGGTGCGGGGACTTTAACCGGTCTGCGGGATAGCTTGCGCCGATTTGATGGAACTTTCAATCAGCGCAGGTCTCGGATTGATCACTATTCGGGGCGGCGCACCTTCACAGAGTTATGCCTCCGCGGCCTCCAGATCAAGTGTCGCCCGCGATGAACTCGGCGAACGGCGTTCCGTGCGGCCATTGCACCGCCGGGTCGCCGGGATGGTCCGATTTGCGGTAGTTCTTTTGGTGTCCTGCGGAGACCTGTCCGCTGACCAGCCCAGACGCGGCGGCATGGCGCCGTTGCGCGGTCCGCGATATGAGACCCGCCACGTTCGACGCGCAGATCACGGCTTTGTGACGAGGGCACGGCGTCGGCATTCCGCATTGTTACGCGTTCGCGGTAAACCAGAACGCCGGTCTGTGCGTCGTCGCAATAACCGGCGGGCATTCCGGCCCGCCGCGCATGCCGATCACGGGAGGGTGACGGTGACGTCGGTGGCGTCGGGTTCGGCGAAGCGCACCATGGCCTCGCCTTCGGCGGCCAGCTGGTCCAGGGCCCGGCCCGGCAGCTCCTCGAAAGGGTGCAGGCGCAGGGTGACGGCCCTTCGTCTGCGCTGCGTCTCCCAGGTGCCGAGGGCGAAGCCGTCCCACAGGAACGTGGCGCGGACGCGGAGGTTCTTGGTGGTGAGCCGGGGACGGTGCGCGTCGGCGATCACCCGGCTGCGGTCGGCGTGCGCCAGCAGGAGGCTGTCGAACTCGGGCAGGAAACGCGGCGGGACGGGCGTGCCCGGATCGGGGCGCGGCGCGTCCGGCAGGTCGAACAGTTCACGGCCGTTCTCGTCGGTGAAGACGTCCAGCGCGGGACGCAGCCCGTCGAACGTCTCACCCAGCCCGGACAGGCCCGACCACGTCTGCGCGTCGGCCACCGTCGCGGGGCCGAACGCCGCGAGGTAACGCAGGACCAGGCCCCTGGGGGCCGGGGCGCCGGACGGGGCGTCGCCCAGCCACTGGTCGGCCGGCGCGAACTCGGCGGAGCGAGGGAAGGCCCAGCGGTCGTCACTCGGCACCATCACCAGCGGCAGGCACATCCGGACCGCGTGACCGAGCGCCCGTTCGTTGACCTCCGGGAAATGCGGCTGGAGCAGGGCGCGCAGCTCGTTGAACGTGCGGGGCCGGTCCGCCAGCAGGTCCCGCGCCACCGGCAGGACCGCGTCGAGGTCCAGGCCCTCGGCGCGTGAGCCGAGGGCGCGCAGGGCGTCGGTCAGCATCGGCTGCAGCGTCGCGCGGAAGGAGATGTAGTCGGCGGCGGTCACGAGGTGCAGCGTGCCGCGCATCATCGTGGCCCGGACGAGCCGCCGGTCGTGCAGGGCCGCCGCCAGCTGCTCGGCGCGGAACCCGGCGATCCGCGACCACAGCCCCAGGAACGGCGGCTTCGGCTCCTGGGCCTGCATCCCGCCCAGCCGCCCGACCGCCGCCACGACGTCCGTCTCCGCGCGGCGCAGCAGGAGCTGCCGCGCGAGCGTGGCCCGGTTCAGGGCACGCCGATCGAGCGTTTCCCCCACGCGCGACCTCCATCCCCGTCCGAGGCGGCAACCCTATCCGCGGCCACCGACACTCCAGCGCCGCACCGGCGCGTACAGGAGTAAGGACGGCGCTCCGCCGAGGAGCGCCTCAGAGAAGAGACAGGAGTAGTGGGCGCGGTTGTGCTCCGTCAGCCGGTCGTTCTCGGGCGGGTCGCCCGGCCGGTGGAAGCCGGCGACGCGGCGGCGCTCGGCGGTGGGCGGCCCGCCTGGCGGCTGAGGACGTGACGCATCGCCGCGCCCGGTGAAGCCCGACCGGTAGCAGGCGACGGGGGCGTTCGGGGCGAGCCGGCTTCCTCGAAGAGGCGGGCGGCGGCCAGCGCGGACAGTCCCTTGCCGACGGCTGACACGTTCACCATCGGGCCGGTCCGCCACGGGCGGCCGTCGCGGGGGTGCCCGCCCCACAGGTAGACGACGGTGCGACCGGCCACGGTCACGCAGCCGATCTCGTCGCGTCGCGCGAAATTGTCGGCGAATGTTGCGCGCACGGCGGGCTCGGGTTCGGTCGATCATGGGCTCTCCCGTCCGTCCGAGCCGGGCTCCGGAGAGACGGACGCGGGTCTTGTGCGAGGTCGGCACGATGCGGCGGTGCGGTCGCCGGGGCGCGCGCCGAGGCGGGCCCGGCCGGCCGCCTCCCGGGCATGGACTGATCACGGACGCCGCGTCACGATGGCGGCGTAGCGCTGGCTGGTGCAGCCGGTGGGACGTTCGGGAAAGCGGCGACAAATGAGGCGTGCGCCACACTCCCGGCTCCCCGCCGCTGGACCCCCGCTTCCGCCGCAGGTCAGGACGTGGAAACCGGGACGGCGGCGAGTGGGACGGCGCCGGTGCGCGGCGATCTTTTCTTGATCTGCACGTGCATCGGCTCTTGCACCTGCACGCTATTGCTAGCAGGATTGCCCCCGGACCCCCCGCACGTGAACTCCCCGGAGATCGCGATGACCGCACACTTGAGCGACAGCGACCGACAGGCGCTGCGCCTTGCCCAGGACCTGCGCGAGCAGATGAGGCTGGCACTGCCGCAGCAGAGCGCCGCGCCCTCGGTGTCGCCGTTCGTCGATCCCTCGGGACGCCCCAGCGTCCTGATGCGGATGGACGACGAGACGGCGCGCGCCTTGATGGCGGTGCTCAGCGACCGGCTCGCGGCCCAGGCACAGGCGCAACCGCCCATGCCGCCGCAGCAGCAGTTCCCGGCCGAGCCGCGCCGCGCAGACGGCTCCCACGCGGCCCCTCCGCCGCCGACGGCCCCGCCACCGCAGCGGCCGGACATGTCCTCGCTGCCCCCCGCGCCGACGTTCACCCCGGCACCGGCCGTCCCCGCACCGGGCGGCCCGCTGCTCCCCACGGTCTTCCCCTCGCGCTGAGCCCCGGCGGCTCGCCGAGCGCACACCGACGCGGTCTCCACCAACGCCCGGGGCCAGAGCCCCGGGCGCGTTGGTATCTCCCGCCCGCGTGAGGGTCGCCGTCCGCCGCGCAGCACGGAATGGTGGACCGACGCTCCGGGTTACGTCGCCGCGGTCATTTCCACACTTGCGCCACCGCATCGGCCACCGCGGGCGCCTGCGCCCGTCCGGCCCGTGCCGCGTGGGCGCGCCGTGCCGGGTCCAGCGAGTTGCCGCCGAACGCCTCGCGAGCCGCCGCGTCCGGCGAGACCACCACCACCCGGGCGCCCTGCCGCCGCAGCTCGGCGACCTGCCGGGCCACGCTCACGACCGGTCCGAACCCCTGAGGGGACGGCGCCAGCACCACGACGCGGCGGTGACCGGCCGCCAGGTCGGCGTTGACCGGCGACCGCGCCCCGCCGTCGATGTAGCGGACGCCGCCGACGGTCATCGGGGGCCACACGCACGGCACCGCGCAGCTCGCCGCGACCGCGTCCACCAGCGGCACCCCCCGATGGCGGTGGAAGACGGTGAACGCGCCGGTCGCCGCGTCCACCGCCGTGATCAGCAGCTGGCGGTCCCGCGGCCACTCGTGGACGGGCAGCCGCGCCGCGATCACGGCCCGCCGCTCCGCCTCGGGCACCGTGCGCGCCGCCAGCGCCAGCCGGCCGACCCGCGCGCCCACCTCGGCCGCCGTGCGGGAACGCAGCGCGGCCCACGCCCACCGCGCCAGCACCACCCGGCCCACGCGCGCCGGGAGTTCGCCGTCGGGGGCGGCCAGCTGGGCCGCGTACCGCTGCTCGACCGGCACGCCGCAGGCCACCTGGGCGCCGACGATCGAACCGGCCGACGTGCCCACCACCAGGCCGGCCGTCGTCAGGTCCACGCCAGCGTCCGCCAGCCCGGCCAGGACGCCCCACTGCCAGGCGATGCCAGTGACGCCCCCGCTGCCCAGCACCAGCGCCGTGCCGCCCATGCCCGCTCCCTTCACCGTTCCGGCCACCGTATCGGCGGCGGCCGACGGAACGGCCCGGGTCACTCGTAGGGGTTGGCGGGCTTCTTGATGCGCCGGACGGACGTGCCCTGCAGCAGGTGCACGCCGCTCTCGGCGGCCTGCGGGGTGAGCGGCCGCCAGGTGCCCTCCACCTGCACCCACGCGTCGGCGGGCGGCCGGGGCAGCCCCTTGACGATCACGGGGAACGGCACGGCGTCGCCCGCGCAGCACGCCATCCGCAGCCGGGTGACCTGCCAGCCGCCGTCGCGGCGGGGCGTGACGAACCCGGTCAGGCGCACCGGCACGCCCTCGAACGAGGCCGGGTCGCCGGTCTGCGCCTGCCACGCCCGCCCGATGAACTCGCCCATCGTCATGGGGATCGGCCCGCGGTCGCGGGGCAGCGCCCCGAAGCCCTCGGCGGCCGGGCTCGGCGGCGGGGCGGCCGGGCGGTCGGCGCCGCGCGCGGCGGTGAACGACCCCAGCGCGGGCGGCGCGATCACGAAGATCGCCAGCACGGGCAGGCAGAGCAGCCACGCCACCCGGGGCCCGCGCGCATGGTCATGCCCGTCATGCCCGTGATGCCCGTCATGTTCTTGATGCCCGTCATGCCCGTCGTGTTCCGGAGCGGGGTCGTCCGTCCACTCGCGGCGCAGGCCCGCCGCGCCCAGCACCAGCAGCGCCAGCGCCGCCGGGACGAGCACGTACCGGAACCCCGGCCGGACGTAGTTGAGGTAGTCGTCGGTCGCCAGCGTGATCCACAGCACGGCCCCGCCGAGCAGGATCAGCAGCAGGTTCTGCGCGGCCCGCGTCACAGCAGCACCCCTCCCACCAGAACGCTCACGGCGACGGCGAGCGCGAACGTCAGCGGGACGAACCGCACCGCGAACCGCCGTCCGAAGAACCCCGCCTGCAACGCGACCAGCTTCAGGTCGACCATCGGGCCCACGACCAGGAACGCCAGCCGGGCCGTGGGGGAGAACTGCGACAGGCTGGCCGCCACGAACGCGTCGGCCTCCGAGCAGATCGACATCAGCACCGCCAGCAGTGCCAGCACCAGCACCGACAGCCAGCCGGCGTCGGCGACGCCGTCCACCCAGCCGGCCGGGATCGCCACGTTGATCGTCGCGGCGGCGGCGCCGCCCACCACCAGGAAGCCGCCCGCGTGCATGATGTCGTGCCGCATGGCCTGGCGGAACGCCTCCCACCGGCCGGCGCCCGCGGCCTCGGGACGGGACGGGACGCGGATCCAGTCGCCCCGGCCGACCAGCAGCCAGGTCCAGCCGGCCAGCACCGCCACCAGCAGCGACGCGGCGAACCGCCCCACCACCATCTCCGGGTTGCCCGGGAACGCCACGGCCGTGGCCACCAGCACCACCGGATTGATCGCGGGCGCGGCCAGCAGGAACGTCAGCGCCGCCGCCGGGGCCACCCCGCGCGCCATCAGCCCGCCCGCGACCGGCACCGACGCGCACTCGCAGCCGGGCAGCACCGCACCCATCGCCCCCGCCACCGGCACGGCCGCCCCCGGCCGCGATGGCAGCACCCGCTTCCAGAACGCCGCCGGGACGAACGCCGTGATCGCCGCCGACAGCATCACCCCGAACACCAGGAACGGCAGCGCCTGCACGCAGATCGCCACGAAGATCGTCGTCCAGGCGTGCAGCGCGCGGCCGTCCACCGCCGGGGCCACCCAGAGGCGTCCGGCGACCAGCACCGCGGCCAGCGCGGCGAATCCCCAGGCGGCGCGGGTGCCGGGCGCCACGGGCCGGCCGGGAGCCCAGCCCGGGGGAGGAAGGAGATCATCGTCGTCGGCCGTCCGCAGGCCGGCGGGGTCGGTCATGGAGATCATCGTCCCACATGCATCCCATGTGCGCAGTCGTCACATTCACCTCAATGGGCGCGCCGTGATGTGAGCAAGGCAATGCCAACGTCAATATTGATCTCTTCGTGATCGTGCGAAGATCGGTAGGCCCTCGGGTGGCGGGATCGCCTGCGGGGCAAGGGTTCGCGGACTTCCGTCTCGCTCGTCTGAAAGATCGTTAAACCGACGATCTACCTGCACAAGGGTAAAATCGGGTCCGTTTTTGCATCCCTTGGGTAAATCGTCCTATACTCAAGTCCTGTCCTGGTCAACCAGCCATTGACCTGGCCAATCGCATAGCCGTCGCCTCCCGCCCGCCAGGCGGGACCCCCCTTCGCCGGTTCGCGGCCGACCATGCAACGGCCGCATCCAACGGGGGCACTGGAGCTCCGACCGGCAGGCATCTCACCCGTTTCATTCCGTACGCGCACGCTCGCGGCCACCGGGGGTCGCTCTCAGGTGCGCGCACGCGGCCGACCCTGCCCAACGGGCGGCCCACTTTGCACGGGTCTCTTTTTCCCGACGGCCCATCCGAGCTGTGCCTCGGAGCCGTTTCCCTGCACCGACAACGCGCCGCCGTGGCGTGCCCGCAGGAGACGGCTGCTCCCTGTCCGCCGAACGAAGGATTCCTATGCAGCAGCGTGCGCTCAATGTCGTCATGACCGCCGTGACCGGCTCGTGCCTGGCCGGCATGCTGGTGGCCGGAGTGGCCGCCGCAAGTGACGACGCCGCCGCGCCCAAGACCATGCCGTCCCAGCAGACGCTGACGGCGGCCCAGGAGAACAACGTTCTGAGCCTGCGGCAGAACCAGGCCGCCCAGGGTGAGGCCGCCCAGGCCGACGCCCTTTCCCAGCCCGCCAAGAAGCCCGAGAAGAAGGCCCTGCTGACGGGCCGCACGACCGCGTCCTACTTCTGGGACGACGGGTCCGGCATCAACGGTGACACCGGGGCTCCCGCCAGCGGCAGGCCCATGCAGAAGGGCCTGTTCGCCAGCCCCAGCTGGCCCCTGATGACCAAGGTGCGCGTCACCTACAACGGCCGCAGCCGCGTCGGCTTCATCGGTGACCGCGGGCCGGGCGCGCCGTCCCACAACGGCGTGATGCTGGACCTGGACACCTACACGTTCCGCTACCTGCTGGACGGCGGGAAGCCCGCCAGCAAGTACAACGCGGGCACCGGCGAGGGCCACCTGCGAGGTGTGAAGTACGAGGTGCTGGAGTGGGGCGACGGCCCCGGCACCAGGGGTGCGCCCCGGCCTCTGTAAGGGGGCGGCCCCCTAGGGGACCCCTTGGGGCGCGCCCACACGGCACGCCCTGGGGAGCCGTGGAGGACGCCGTCCACAGACGTCCCTCGCGGAGTCGGCAAGAACGCCCCGGTGGTCTACGGACCACCGGGGCGTTCGCGCACCCCGGTGTCAACGGCTCTGGCGTCAGCGGCCCGCGGTGTCAACGGCCCAGGGCGGCGCGGCCCCAGCGTCAGAGGCTGCCGGTGTCAACGGCCCCGGCCGCCGGGGGCCGGCGTCAGCGGCCCGCCAGCGCGGCCACGACAGGGGCGAACTCCTCCATCTGCGTGTCGGACACCACGTAGTAGGAGAAGCCGTAGGTGTCCCGGCGCGCGGCCATCTGCTCGGCGATGTGGTCGGGCGGGCCCACGAACTGCGACGGCATGTCCAGCACCAGCTCCGCCGACGAGGCGCCCCAGCCGCGCAGCACCGCCACGCGCGCGGCCGCCTCGCGCGGCCCGGGGCCGAACGTGGGCGACACCAGCATGCTCAGCTCGACGTCGCGTCCCTGGGCCCGCACGTGGTCGACCTTGCGGGCGATCGTGCCGGGCAGCCGCTCGGTGATCTCGTCGGAGATCGTGCCGTCCGGCAGGGCCCGGGGCAGGATGCCCACGATGTCGGCGTAGCGGCCCGCCAGCCCCAGCATGCGCCTGCTGCCCGCCCCCACCAGAAGCGGAGGCCGGGACGCTGGACGCGGGAACACCTCCAGATCGCGCACGCTGTAGTGCCGGCCGGTCATGGAGACCTTCTCACCGCCGAGCAGGCCGCGCATGATCCGCAGCGACTCCTCCAGCCGTTCGACCCGCACGCCCGGCGGGTCGAACGGTATGCCCGCCCGGTCGTACTCCTCGCGCAGCCAGCCCGCGCCGACGCCCAGCTCGAAACGGCCGCCCGAGACCTGGTCGAGCGTCGCCGCCTCCTTGGCCAGCAGCACCGGATGCCGGTGGTCGTTGGCCAGGACGAGCGTGCCGACGCGCAGCGTGCTCGTCGCGCAGGCCGCGGCCGTCAGCGCCACCATGGGGGCGAGCTGGTCGCCGAACGGCTCGGTCAGGAAGTGGTCGCGCAGCGTCACGGTGGAGTATCCGAGGCGCTCCGCCCGTCGCGCCACGGCCGTCAGCTCGTCGGCGGACCGGGCGCTCTCGACGACCACGCCGAATCTGAAGGGGCGTCGTTCTCCGGTGCTCATGCGCCCCATGCTGGCTTTCGGACGCGCGGTCGCGCTGGCAGGAATCCGACGTCACGTTGCGGGGCGCGAGCGTCCGGCGGGGCCAGTGGCGACGGCGCGATGCCTGGCTCAGGTGTCCAGAGAAAGGGCGTTCTGTCGGCCATGTGGTCCCGCCGGACGCTTTCATGCTGACATCCGAACGCGGTTTCCGGAAGGTGCGTGTCACCCTGTGGAGCGGTCCGATTTCGGAAACATTAAGGTAACCATCCGGCCACCCCCACGACGGTCCGTGGCCGCGCCGGGTCAGGCGGCGGCGATGAAGGCATGGGCGCGCCGGAAGAGGCCCAGGGTGATGGAGTGCAGCAGGTCGCCGGTCTCCTTCGGCGCCTTGCCGGCGAAGGCCCGGGCGTGGGTGCCCTCCAGGACGATGCCGAGCTTGAAGCAGGCCAGCACCGCGTACCAGGTGATCGACGCCAGGTCGCGGCCGGCGACCGCGTCGGCGCGTTCTGCGTAGGCGGCGACGAGCTCGTCGGTGCCGGGCAGCCCGCCCGCCGCGCCCAGCGGCCCGGCCAGCGCCGCGCTTGCGTCGCCGTGGCGCGGCCAGGTCGCCAGCAGCCAGCCCAGATCGAGCAGCGGGTCGCCGATCGTGCACATCTCCCAGTCGACGATCGCGGCCACCCGGGGCCCGTCGTAGGAGTACATCAGGTTGGCCAGGTGGTAGTCGCCGTGCAGGACGCCCGGCCGCCACGTCGCCGGACGGTTGGCCTCCAGCCAGCCCGCGACCTTGCCCAGGCCGGGGATGTCCGGGCCGGGGTAGCCGTCCAGCGCGGCGTAGGACTCCAGCTCCGCCATCCACCGCCCCACCTGGCGTTCCAGGAAGCCCTCCGGCCTGCCGAAGTCGGCCAGGCCCACCGCGACGTGGTCCACGGCGCCCAGCGCCGCCAGCGCGCGGGCGGCGTTGAGCCCCATCTCGTGGCGCACCGCCGGGTCGGCGGCGTGCCGCTCGGGCAGCTCCACCGAGGCGTTGAATCCCTCCACCGGCGTCATCAGGTAGAACACCGAACCGCCGAGCACCTCGTCCGGGCAGGCGGCGATGACGCGCGGGGCGGGCACGTCGGTGCCGTCCAGCGCCGACAGCACCCGGGCCTCGCGCATCAGCACCTCGTTGATGCGGGGCCGCAGGTGCCGGGGCCCGCGCCGCAGAACGTAGTCGCGCCCGCCGCGGCGGAACCGGACCAGGACGTTCTGGGTGCCGCCGGTCAGCTGCGCCACGTCCTCGAACGAGCCGCCCGGCAGCCCGGCGGCGTCCATCCACCCGGCCAGCGCGGCGAAGTCGACCAGCGTGGGATCGATCTGCTCGGGCTGTTGCACGACGTGTCCTTCCCCCGGTCCTCGGCGGGCGCCGAAAAACGGGCGCATCCGCGCAAGCGGTGATGTTACGGTGCCGCATGCCGGCCGCGGGACTCCGGTGCGACTTCCGGGACCACCACCTTTGCAGTGATGATTCGCAACTCGCTCCCTCATTCCCCGGCCGGCGCCCTCCAGACCCCGAGCGGTGGCCCATGACCGAAGAGACCCACGCCGACCTGATCGCGTGTGAGGACGCGCTGATGTTCGTCAACGCGGCGATCACCTCCACCGGGCAGCGGGAGTTCCACCACGACGCGGGCGAGCAGCGGCTGTCGCTGGACTTCCTGCACGCCTACATGCTCGCCAACTACCGCGAGGTGTACGCGGCGGCGCTGGCTCTGGACGTCAACGACCACAACGCCGTGATGATCATCCGGAACCTGCTGGCGCACGCCGCCGAGGTCGGGCCGCAGCGGCGCCGCATCGAGGGACGGCTGATCGCCCGGCGCCTGGAACTGCTGCCGCCGCAGCGCGTCTACCGGCTGTTCCGCCAGGTGCGCCGCGCCGGGATCAACAACCGCCGCGTCCGCGCCATCTTCCGCGACTGGCTGGCCGCGCGCCCCGACCTGGCGTTCGACGCCGTCAAGTACCGGGGCGCGGTGAAGGACGCCGCCCGCCATGCGCACCTGCCGCTGTCCGGCGAGCTGGGCGACTTCCTGTTCAGGCCGCGCAGCCGCAAGTCGTTCCGCACGCCCGTGTTCGAGACGTGGCGCCGCGCCCACTACGAGCAGGCCGCCGTCTACGAACTGCCGTACACGGTCGCGCAGGGATTCGCCGCCAGGCACGGCATCCCCCACGAGGTGTTCCTGGAGCGCATCGCGCCCAAGCTCACCCGGCTGGAACGCCTCCGTCTGCAGACAAGCGCGCGCGTGCACAAGGCGGACGCGGTCCGCGCGGACCTGCGGACGATGCCGCTGACCCGGCTCGCCTCCTACGTGCTGTCCCTTCCAATGGACGAAAGAGCCGAACGCCGTGCCGAACTGACGGACGCCCTGCGCGCGGCGGCACGCCGGGTCGCGGGAGCGCGCGCTTGGGGACGGGTCGCCGCGGTACTGGACGACAGCTACTCCACGGTGGGATCGGGCGAGAAGCGCCGCCGTCCCCTCGCGGTCGCGCTCGCCTGCCACTACCTGCTGGAGGCGCTCGCCACCGACTACAGGCCGCTGTGGACGTCCGGCCGTACCGACCCCCTGCTCCTTTACCCGCACGGCCCCACGCCCCTGGGCGAGCGCGTCCTCGACGCCCTCGACGTGCTGGCCGCACCCGCCCCGCACCCGGGGACGGAGGCGCCCGACCGGCTGGTCATCGTGTCGGACGGGTGGGACAACGATCCCCCCGGCCTGGCCGCCGAGGTGCTCCGGGTATGGCGCACCCGCCTGGACCCGGACGGCCGCGTGGAGATCACCCACCTGAACCCCGTCTACGACGCCGACGACTTCGACGTGCGGCGGCTGTCCCCGGCGGTGCCGGCCGTCGGCGTCCGCGACGCCGAGGACCTGCCCCTGCTGGTCGAGCTGGCGCGCTTCTCCGAGGGGCGGCTCGGCCTGGCCGAGCTGCGCGCGCACCTTGACGAGCAGGTCGAGAGCTTTCTGGAGAAGACGTGACGGCGTTCCGGCTCGACGGGCTGCACACCCGTCCCGCCCAGACATGGGGAACGTTCCGCCTGGTGCCGCTGGTCCGCGACGAACCGGTCCCTTGGCTCCGGCTCCACCGCAAGGCGTACGGGGACAAGCCCACGGTCGTGGACGTGGGCGACGGCTCCTTCTACACCTCCTACTTCATCCCGCACGCGTTCGTCGCCACCTGGCAGGACGGCGAGGCCGCCGCCTCCTACGGCACCCGCCTGCTGGACAAGGACACCGCGGGCCATGCGCCGCCCCGCGTTCCGGTCAGGATGACGCGGCGCATGGCGCGGCGGGCCGACCGCACCCGCCTGCGGTTCCTGCCGCTGCACCTGGCCGTGGAGGGGTACCTGGCGCTCCACTTCGGCGGCCCCGAGATCGTCTGGGAGGAGTACTCCCGCCGCGCCGTCTCCCGGGGGCTGTCGCCGCGTGCCGAGGAGGCCTACACCGGGCACCTCGTCCAGGGGCTCGACGACGCCCTGCGGATCTTCGAGATCCATGACGGGCAGTGCGGCGTGCTCGTCTACGTGGCCGACGCCCTGGCCAGCGCGTTCGTCGTGCCGCACCCCGACGACTACCGCGCGCTGCACGCCACGCTCGTCGAGGACCTGTTCGGGGAGCTGATCTACCACTACGCGCTGCTCGCCGCGCCCGCCGCGCCGTTCCCCGTCCGCATCGACGACACGGCGGTGCGGTCGCCGGCGGACCTGTGGGCCCAGGCCGCGCTGCGCCGCCGCGAGTGGGCCGACTTCCACGACGAGGTCATGGCGGCCGGGCTGTTCGGCCAGATGTCCCGGTACCAATCGGTCCAGGCGCTGCACGACTTCGAGCTGACGCGCTTCCTGCCGTCGTTCACCCCGCGCCGGGAGAACCACATCGGCGAGGTGATCACCGACGGGGACGCCCGCGTGGCGTACCTGAAGACCTTCCGGCTGTCGGAGACCCAGACCCGGCGGGGCTACCTGCTCACCCGGCTCGCCGAGTACGACTGGAACCTGCGCGCCACCGCCGCCGCCCTCGGCACGGACGAGGCGGCGCTGGCGCTGCGCCTGGAACGGGCGGGCTTCGGCTACCTGCTACGCCAGGACGTCCTCGACCACTTCCGCGCCCAGGCCCGCACCCCCGCCTCCGGACAGCGGCCGGCCACCCGCCGCCGCTGAGGGCGCGCCGCCGCGAGGCCACGGCCGACCGCGCGGGCCTTGAGCCGACGGCCGGGCGTCGGGTGGGCGCCTGCGCCCGCGGGGGCGCCCCGGCGAACGGTCAGGCGGGGCGGAGTCCTGCGAACAGGTCGTCCTCGCGGGCGGGGGCCTCGACGCGGCTGGAGCGGCGGACGAACGCCTCGGTGCCGAAGACCACCTGCTGGACCTCCTCGGGCAGGCGCAGCAGGAAGATGTTCTCGCCCTGGCTGGCGTGGGCCTCCAGGGCCTTGCGCTTGCGGGTGGCGTAGGCCGAGACGTCCACCACACTGGTGATCAGCTCGTCGGGGGTGCCGAAGTCGTCGGGCAGCTCCACGTCGGGCATGTCGAGACCGGACGCCCGCAGGTGCTCCGTGAGCTGCGCGACGCCGGACCGGGGCACGGCCGTGTAGTAGAGCTTGTCCGGGACGCCGCTGAGCTCGGCGGCGGCCATCGTGATGCGGTGGGCCTGGATGTGGTCGGGGTGGCCGTAGCCGCCGTTCTCGTCGTAGGTGACCACGACCTGCGGGCGGTAGCGCTCCATCAGCGCCGCCAGCCGCCGCGCCGCGTCCTCGACCGGCACGTTGGCG
Source organism: Actinomadura miaoliensis (assembly GCF_039536785.1). Taxonomy (NCBI): domain Bacteria; kingdom Bacillati; phylum Actinomycetota; class Actinomycetes; order Streptosporangiales; family Thermomonosporaceae; genus Actinomadura; species Actinomadura miaoliensis. The sequence goes on along the minus strand of NZ_BAAAZG010000029.1, from coordinate 30,516 downwards.
AACGCCTCGGGGTGCTCGTTGGTGGACCAGCCGACCATGCCCGAGTCGCGGTAGCCCAGCAGCTCCAGGTGCTGGACACCGAGCAGGCCCACGGACTCGTCGAGCTCGGCGAGCCGCCGCCGGGCGACCCGGTCGGCGTCGTGGCCCGGCTCGCCGGGCTTGGCTCCGTTGTCGTCGTCGCCCTGCTCGCCGTTGGTGCAGGTCACCAGGACGGTGCGGACGCCCTCGGCGGCGTGGTGCGCCAGCACGCCGCCGGTGCCGAGCACCTCGTCGTCCGGATGGGCGTGGACGGCCATCAGGGTCAGTTCGTCACTCACCCCGGCCACTGTAGGCGGTGCCTGCGACATTCCCGGCCCGCCGCTCGCCGCCCGCAGCCCGCGGCGCCGCCCGTCGTCCGGCGCCGCGGCCGCGTGTCAGCTCAGGGGCGGCCCGGTCTCCGCCTGCGAGGCGGCCTCGCTGGCGGACAGGTCGGCGCTGGTCAGCGGGTGCGCCAGAGGGGCGAAGGGGAACATGGAGGTGGCCTTCAGGCCGTCCACCACCAGCAGCTCGCCGGGTTCCAGGAGCCGCCAGCCCGGGTCGTCGTCCATCCGCTCGCTGGCGATCACGTACGCGGGCGCGGTGTGACGGCCGTCGCCGTTCGGGCCGGCCACGTCGAGGCTGCCGGGTTCGTGCGGGGACTGCAGGTGCCGGAAGCCGCCGAGCCGGGGCTTGAGCACCCACAGCTCGTTCTGCTCGGGATAGCGCAGCGCCCACAGCCTGCACGCCTCGGCCAGCAGCAGGTTGAGCGAGTACACCGGCAGTTCGGCGGCGATGCGGCGGATCGCCGCGACCAGCCCGGCGGTGGTGTCGCCGTGCCTGCGGATCTCGGCGGTGACGTAGGCGAACACCCGCTCGGAGTCGGTATCCCCCTCCATCAGGGCCTTGTCCACGTCCGTCAGCCAGGAGTCCAGCACGTCCATGCTCTTCACCACGCCGTTGTGCGCGAACAGCCGGTCGTTCATGTCGAACGGGTGGGCGTTGTGCACCGAGACCGGCGTGCCGGAGGCGTACCGGACGTGCGAGACGAAGGTGTGCGACACCACGTTGCGGGCGTGCGAGGCGAAGTCGGCGTTCTGGTACGCCGCGATCGGCGCCCGGTCGCGCACCGGCTCGTCTCCGAGGGAGAACCAGCCGAGGCCGGTGCCGTCGGGCATGCGGCGGCTCTGCGCCTTGAGGCTCTGCGGGGCGTCCAGCAGCCAGAACGTGGCCCGGACGCGGGGGCCGCCGGTGGTCATCCCGAAAAGTCGGCACATGGTCTCACCCTGCCGGAGGTCACTCGGCCGCGTCGGGGTCGCGCACCGCGCCCGCCGTCCCGGGGTGCCCGCGGTGCCCGCGCTGGACGAAGAACCAGCCGACGAGCAGCGCCGCGGCGATCGCCGGCACGGCCATTACGGTCATGTGCCCGGCCCCGTCCCGGTCGAACCACATCAGCACCGCCACCGCCAGCAGGAACGCCAGGGTGAGCGGCTGGGTGACGGGCGAGCCGGGCAGCCGGTAGGCGGGCCGCCGCACCCGGCCCAGCCGGGCCCGCCGCACGAACTGCAGGTGGGACAGCATGATCATCGCCCAGGTGCCCAGGATGCCGATGGCCGCGAGGTTCAGCACGATCTCGAAGGCCCGCGACGGCACCCAGTAGTTGAGCCCCACGCCCAGCACGCAGATCGCCGAGGTCAGCAGGATGCCGCCGTAGGGGACCTGGGACCGGCTCATCGCCATGGTGAAGCGCGGCGCCGACCCGGCCGCGCCCAGGGAGCGCAGGATCCGTCCCGTGGAGTACAGCCCGGAGTTCAGGCTCGACAGCGCCGCGGTCACCACGATCAGGTTCATCACGTCGCCCGCCGCGGGGACGCCCAGCTTCGCCAGCACGGTGACGAACGGGCTCTCGTCGGCCGAGTAGGCGTTCCAGGGCAGCAGCATGGCCAGCAGCACCACCGAGCCGACGTAGAACAGCAGGATCCGCCAGACGATGGAGTTGATGGCCTTGGGCATGACCCGTTCGGGGTCCTGGGTCTCGCCCGCGGCCACGCCGACCAGCTCGGTGGAGGCGTAGGCGAACACCACGCCCTGGATGACGACCAGCATGGGCAGCACGCCGTGCGGGAACACGCCGCCGTGCTGGAAGATCAGCCCCGGGCCCGAGTCATGGCCGCCCACGTGGTGCCCGGTGACGAGCAGGCCGATGCCGATGAGCATGAACGCCACCAGCGCGCCCACCTTGACGATGGAGAACCAGAACTCCAGTTCCCCGAAGATTCGCACCGAGATCAGGTTGACGGTGAGCACGACGGCCAGGGCGATCAGGGCGAGCGTCCACTGGGGGATCGGGGTGAAGGCGTCCCAGTAGTGGATGTAGAGGGCGATGGCGGTGATGTCGACGATGCCGGTGGTCGACCAGTTGAGGAAGTGCATCCATCCGGCGACGTAGGCGCCCTTCTCGCCCATGAACTCCCGCGAGTAGGACACGAACGACCCCGACGACGGCCGGTACAGGACGAGCTCGCCGAGTGCGCGCACCACCATGAACGCGAAGAAGCCGCAGACCGCGTAGGCGATGGCCAGGGAGGGGCCCGCGCTGGCCAGCCGTCCGCCGGCGCCGAGGAACAGGCCGGTGCCGATGGCCCCGCCGATCGCGATCATGTTGACGTGCCGCGTCTGCAGGGACTTGCGGTAGCCCAGGTCGCCGGCGTCCACCGGGGCGCCGGGGCGGGGGTGCGCCGCGGCGGTGTCCGGCCGGGTACGGGCGGACGGGTGCGCCGCCCGCGGATCGTTGTCGCTCACGCGTCGTTACCGCCTTCCCACGGGTCGTCTCCGCGTCGGACCCGGTGCAGTTTCGGATAAGAGACCCAAACATGTCAAAACGGGCCGCCTAAAATGCCGGGAAGGTGCAGAAGATCGGTTCTTGGGACGCTTCGTCGACGGCCGGGACGCCGATGCCCTACGGTCCTGTCATGGCGACGCCTCTGGTGCTGCTCGACGTGGACGGTGTGCTGAACCCGTTCGAGCGACCCGCGCGCGATTACCGCGGACACCGCTGTTCGCCCAACGGCGTCACCTACCGGCTCTGGCTCAACTCACGTCACGGCCCCATGCTGCGGGACCTCGCCCGCGCCACGGGCGCCGAACTGGCATGGGCGAGCTACTGGTGCGACGAGGCCAACGTCTGGATCGCCCCCAGGGTGGGGCTGCCGAACCTGCCGTTCGTACCGATCCCCCCGTTCCCGGGCGCCGGCAACGGCGTCACGCTCGGCTCGTGGAAGGCCCGGCACGTGGCGCGGTGGGTGGAGGGACGGCCCTTCGTGTGGTTCGAGGACGAGCCGGACGCCACCGACTGCATCGCGGCGGAACCCGGCGTGGGGGAGCACCTGCTCGTCGCCGTCGACCCGAGGCGGGGGCTCTCCGAGGAGCACCTCGACCAGGCCCGCGACTGGCTGCACGCCCTGCCCCGCTGACGCTCCCTGGCCGACACCGCCGCGCTGACCCCGGACAAGGGCGAGGCCCCGGCCGGGAGTGCACACGGTGCGGCCGGGGCCTCGCCTGGGGGAGGGTCAGCAGGTGTCGAGCAGACGCGTCAGGGCCGACTTCTCGGCGCTGTCGACGCTGAGGTCGTAGCGGTACTTCACGTCGATCCAGGAGCGGGCGTACATGCAGTGGAACGAGGTGAGCGGCGGCCTCCACTCGGCCGGGTCCTTGTCGCCCTTCTCCTGGTTGACGTTGTCGGTGACCGCCCACAGCTGCGAGCTGGTCAGGTCGTTGGCGAACTGCTGGCGGAGGCTGGTCGTCCAGTTGCTCGCCCCCGACCGCCACGCCTCGGCCAGAGGCACCATGTGGTCGATGTCGATGTCGGACGGGTTGGTCCAGGTGGCCCCGTCGTACGGGCTGACCCACGACCCGGAGGTGGGGTAGCAGTTCGTGCCGACCTGGACGTTGCTGCCGTCCCGCTTGAGCACCTCCTCGCGGGTGTTGCAGGTGCCGGAGACGGTGGTCCAGTGGGGGAACTTGTCACGGCTGTAGCCGCTGGAGGACCCCTCGGAGGCGACGCGCAGCGCGGCCAGGTGCGACACGGAGGTGCTCTTGTCGGGCGGGGGCGGCGGCGCCGCGAAGGCGGGCGGGGCGGGCAGCGCGGTGACGAACGCGGCGGCCCCGGCGAGGGCGACGGTGGCGGCGGTGAAAGCGGGCCTTCTGTGGCGCATGGGGTTCTCCTGGCGTCAGGGACTGGAGTCACCCACTAGTGTTAATTAAGGCGATAAAACAGTGATTGTCTGATTGGTAACGAGCCGGGCGTTGATCCGGTGACAGTCCGCCATTGACGCCAAGCGGAGGAAATGTTCCTGCCGCACCCTCGGGCGCGCGCCCGTTGTGGCCAGATATGTCACCGCGCATGGTCCAAGGCCCGACGCGGCGGGGTGTCATTCGTCCAAGACGCCGCCCCCGCCGCGCCCCTAACCTCCGTGTCACCTACCCGACCTGGGAAAACACAAGGTCACCCGGAGCAAAGGAGAGGACCATGGCGCGATCGCCGCTGCTGGACATGGCGTTCGGCTTCATGCCCGCGCAGATCATCTACACGGCCGCCGAACTGCGTCTGGCCGACGCTCTCGCCGACGGCCCCCGCACCGCCGGGGAACTCGCCGAGCGGACCGGCACGCACGCGCCGTCGCTGCTGCGGCTGCTCCGCGCGCTCACCGTGCTCGGCGCCGTACGGCAGCCGGAGCCGGACCGCTTCGCCCTGACGGACGAGGGCCGGCGGCTGCGCGGCGACGTCCCCGACTCCATCCGCGGACTGGTCGGCCTGTTCTGCGCTCCGGAGGTGTGGCGGTCCTGGGGGGAGCTGACCGAGACCGTGCGCACCGGCGAGTACGCCTGGGAGCGGGTGACCGGCGGGACCCCCTTCGAGTACTTCGCACGCAACCCCGAACTGTCGGCGACGTTCAACGCCGCCATGGCCGAGGGCACGCGCGACGTCGCCCCCGCCGTCGTCAAGGCGCACGACTTCGGCCGCTACCGCACGATCGCCGACCTCGGCGGCGGCAACGGCACGCTGCTGGCCGAGATCATGAGCGCCGTGCCCGGCCTCAGAGGCGTGCTGTTCGACCTGCCCGCGGCGTTGGAACGAGCCGGGCGGACCCTGGAGGGGGCAGGCGTCGCCGACCGTTGCGAGGTGGTCCCGGGCGACTTCTTCGAGGCCGTCCCCGAGGGCGCCGACGCCTACCTCCTCAAGAGCGTGATCCACGACTGGGACGACGAGAAGGCCGCCGCCGTCCTGCGCACCTGCCGCGCCGCGATGACGCCCGGCGCGCGCGTGCTGATCGTGGAGCCGGTCCTGCCGCCCCTGGTCACGCCCGAGTTCCGCGGGGCGCTCATGAGCGACGTGAACATGCTCGTCGCCACCGGCGGCCGGGAACGGACCGAGGCCGAGTTCCGCGACCTGCTCGCCGCGGCCGGGCTGCGGCCGGTGTCGGTGTCCGACCGGCTGGAGCCCACCACCTACCGGATCATCGAGGCGGCTCCCGTCGAGGCGGCCCCGCGGCCATGAGGGTCAGGTGCGGGTCCAGTCGGGCTGGATGAGGCCGGCGACCCGCACCTCCCGCCCCAGCAGCACCACCTCGCGGAACTGCCAGAGCATCGCCCCGGTCGGCGCGTGCACGACCCAGTCGGGCCCCAGGCGCATCTGGAGCAGGCGCCCGCCGTCCAGTTGGGGGACCCAGCGGGGGGTGTCGTCCGCGGCCAGCCTCCGCAACGTCACCAGGTGGATCGAGTGCACCTCGTCCGGGTCGGGACGCAGGGGGCCTGGGGAGTCCAACGCCACGACAACGGGCGTGATGGCGAACCCGGACGTGGCCGGGAAGTCGTCCAGCCTGCCCAGGACGTCCTCAGGCTCCGCCTCCAGGCCGACCTCCTCGCGCAGCTCCCGCAACGCCGCCTCGACCGGGGTCTCGCCCGCGTCCACACCTCCCCCCGGCAGGCCCCACTGACCCGCGTTCCGCCCACGGTAGGCGCGCCTGATGAGCACCACCGACAGGGCGCCGTCGTGCTCCAGCACGCACACCACCACCCCGGCGCGCCGCAGCCCGGGGGAGTCGGGGACCGTCGTGTGGGAGAAGCCCCGCAGCCGTGGCGCGGCGCTCTCCCGGAAGGCCGCCAGGTTGCCGAGTGGATCGCTCATGTCCCGATCGTGCCAGGCGACTCGTGCCGGGCGACAGGCCGGGCGACAGGGCGGGCGACAGGGCGGGCGCCGCCGTGATCGTGTCGCATTCCTCCAAGAAAACGTCGGTGCCGCCGTCTAACGTGGTGACGCCTGTTCGGAAGGAGACCTCGATGACGATGCGCACGCTGATGGTGCCCGCCGCCGAGGCGGCCGCCCGCGTCATGCGGGCCGTGCCCGCCGACCGGCTGGACGCGCCGACGCCCTGCCCGGACTGGGACGTCCGGGCGCTGGTCAACCACATGATCTTCTGGAGCGGACGGGCCGAGGGCGCCGCGCACAAGCTGCCGCCCCCCGCCGAGCCCGGCCCGGACCACGACTTCACCGCCGACGGCGACTGGGCCGAGCTGTACGCCGCTCACGTCCACAAGGCCGCCGAGGCGTGGTCGGAACCGGCCGCGTGGGAGGGCACGACCAACCTCACCGGCCAGGGCGACATGCCCGCGACGTTCATCGGCGGCATCGTGTTCGTCGAGTGCGTGCTGCACGGCTGGGACCTGGCCGCCGCCACCGGGCAGCGCACCGCCTTCCGCGACGACGTGGTCCGCGCCGCCTATGAGCACATCGAGCGCACGGCGGACACCGGCCGCAAGTACGGGGCGTTCGGCCCGGAGGTGGCGGTCCCCGGCACGGCCCCGCTGTTCGACCGGCTGCTCGGCCTGACCGGACGCGATCCGCACTGGGAACCGCGGCGGTCGTAGCGGCGGGCCGTGCTCGAGTCGGCGGCGCGCCGCGGCCCCACTAGGCTTGGAGGCATGTCTTCCGCCTCTTCGATCCGTGTTCGTTTCGCACCGTCGCCCACCGGCATGTTCCACGTGGGCGGGGCCCGCTCCGCACTGTTCAACTGGGTGATGGCCAAACAGTCGGGCGGGACGCTGGTGCTGCGGATCGAGGACACCGACGCCTCCCGCAACAAGCCCGAGTGGACCGAGGGCATCATCCGCGCCCTGGCCTGGCTGGGCATCGACGGCGAGGAGTACGAGGGCCCCTACTTCCAGTCCGCCAACGCCGACAGGCACCGCGAGGCGGCCACCCGGCTGCGCGAGCAGGGCCGGGCGTACTACTGCGACTGCACCCGCGAGGACGTCGTCGCCCGCGCCGACGGCCAGTCCCGGGGCTACGACGGGTACTGCCGCGACCGCGGACTGGAGCCGGGGCCGGGACGGGCGCTGCGGTTCCGCACCCCCGACGAGGGCCAGACCGCCGTCGTCGACCTGCTGCGCGGCAAGCCCGAGTTCGACAACGCCGTGCTGGAGGACTTCGTCATCGCCCGCGGCGACGGGTCGGTGACGTTCCTGCTGGCCAACGCCGTCGACGACATCAGCCAGGGCATCACGCACGTGGTGCGCGGTGAGGAGCACCTGCCCAACGCCCCCAAGCAGCAGCTGCTGTGGGAGGCGCTGGGCGCCGAGCCGCCGGTGTGGGCGCACGTCCCGGTGATCGTCAACGAGAAGCGGCAGAAGCTGTCCAAGCGGCGCGACAAGGTCGCCCTGGAGGACTACCGCGCCGAGGGCTACCTGGCCGAGGCGATGCGCAACTACCTGATGCTGCTGGGCTGGGCGCCGTCGGGCGACCGCGAGATCGTCCCCTGGGACGAGATCGTCGAGGAGTTCCGGATCGAGGACGTCAACACCTCCCCGGCGTTCTTCGACGTCAAGAAGCTGCGCGCGTTCAACGGCGAGTACATCCGCGCGCTGTCGGCCGACGAGTTCGCCGCCGCGTGCCTGCCGTTCCTGGAGGACGCCCCGTTCGAGGTCGACCCGGCGGTGTTCGCCGAGCTCGCGCCGCTGGCCCAGACCCGGGTGGGGGTCCTGGCGGAGATCGTGCCCATGGTCGACTTCGCGTTCCTGGACGAGCCGGCGTTCGACGAGGCGTCCTGGACCAAGGCGATGAAGGGCCCGGCCGCCGAGATCCTGGCCGCCGCCGAGGAGGCCTACCGCGACGCGCCCTGGGAGACCGACGAGCTCAAGACCCGCCTGGAGCAGGTCGGCGCGGCGCACGGCCTCAAGCTCGGCAAGGCGCAGGCGCCCGTCCGCGTCGCCGTCACCGGCCGCACCGTGGGCCTGCCGCTGTTCGAGTCCCTGGAGATCCTCGGCCGCGAGCGCACCCTCGCCCGCATCGCCGCCGCCCGCGCCCGCCTCGCCGCCGCATCCGGCTCGTAGCCCCCGGCGCCCGGCGTCCCGGCGGGAGGGCCCAGCCCGCCCGCCGGGCGCGCATGCCTGCCCCATGGCATCACGACCGCAGCCGCCGCCGTGATCTCCTGTCGGGTCAGCGGAAGGTGATCGAGCCCGGGTAGTGGCCGGACGCGCAGACGAAGTTGAGCCGCCCGGCCCTGGGGGCGCCCAGGTCGACACGGGTGTCGCCGTTGACGGGGAGCACGATGTCCACGTCGCGGGAGGGGATGGTGAAGGCGCGGGTGTGACCGCGCGTGTCGGCGGTGCGCAGGACGAGCACGGTGGGCACCCCGGCGCGGGCCGCCACCACGGCGGGGCGGTAGCCGCGGTCGAGCGCCCATATGGTGACGATCTGCCTGCCGGAGGCGTCCACGTGCACCGCTGACGCGTCCGCCGCGGCCGTGTCACCGCCCCCGCCCGCGGGCATCCAGCCGCCCAGGCGCAGCCCGGACAGCAGCGTCCAGCCCGCGACGGCCAGCAGCGCCACCGCCACCAGGGGCGTCAGGCGGCCGCGCAGGCGGCCGAGCGCGACGCCCACCAGGCCGAACACCGGCGCGCCGCCCATCACGAACCCGGCCATCACGGCGGCGCCGCCGACGGGGGAGCGGGACGCGACCGCCATCAGCTCGGCCGACAGGGTCAGGCCGCAGGGCAGCAGCACGGTGGCCGCCCCCAGCGCCGCCGGCCGCCATCGCGACCCGCTTCCCGGGCGCCGCGTCGACGGCGCGGACCCGTCCGCGCCCGGGGAGCCCGCGGCGTGACAGGACGGCCTGTCCACCTCGGCAGACGCGGCGCCGGCCGCAGGGGCGTGGCACGTGTCGCCGTGGCGGGGGAGGAGGCGCCGTACCGGGCGGACGCCGAGCAGGTCGAGGGCGAACAGCAGCAGCGCCACCGCCGCCAGGGCCAGCAGGGCGCCGCGTACGCGGGGGCCGGGCTGGACCGCGCCGCCGACCATGCCCAGGACGGCCCCCAGGCAGGTGTGGGCGCCGAGCCGGGCGGTCAGGAACGCGGCCACGGGCCCGGACGGCCGTTCGGTGTCGCGTATCGCACCCGTCAGCAGGCCGAGCTGCACGGCCGCGCAGGTGGTGACGCCCGCCAGCAGCCCGGTGGCGGCGCCGGCGGCGAAGAGCGCGGGAGCGTCCATGGGCATCTCCTCCCGCAGCCGTACCGTCCCCGGCACCGGCCGTCGCCAAGCCTGGCCCGGAGGGCACCTGTCAGTGGCGGGAAGGACAGGAAACGCGCGCCACCGCCGCGGAGCCCAGCGCCGGCCCGGGGATCGGCCCAGGAAAGGCCTGATGGGCGACCTAGGGAGCGGTCTCCCCGGGGGCGTCGAGGACCGAGCGCAGATCGGCGAAACGGCGTTCGAGTTCGGTGAACTCGGCCCGCATGTTCTGCGGCAGGCGCTTACCCACGACCTCCAGCTGGTCCTGGACGGCCGTGAGCCGTCCGGCGAGGCCCTCGCGACGGGCCCGCAGCAGGTCGGCCTGGTCGCGCAGCATCGCGGCCTGCTCGCGCAGCAGCGCCGTCTGCTCGCGCAACTGCTTGTTCTTGTTGTGCAGCTCCACGAACACCGACACCTTGGCGCGCAGCACCCACGGGTCGAACGGCTTGGAGATGAAGTCCACCGCCCCGGCGGCGTAGCCGCGGAAGGCGTAGTCGGGGTCGCTGTCGACGGCGGTGAGGAAAATGATCGGCACGTCGCGGGTCTTCTTGCGGCGCTTGATGTCGCGGGCGGTCTCGAAGCCGTCCATGCCGGGCATCACCACGTCCAGCAGGATCACCGCGTACTCGTCGGTCAGCAGCGCCTTGAGCGCCTCCTCGCCGGAGCGGGCACGCACCAGGTCCTGGTCGAGGGAGCTGAGGATGGCCTCGAGCGCGATCAGGTTCTCCTCGCGGTCGTCCACGAGAAGGATCTTCGCCTTGTCGTCCACGCGTGGCCTCTCTCCTCGATCCGATCCCCCGGCCGGGCCGCGGCGCCCCGGTCACGGCGCCGGCCGCCGGCGCGTGCCCCGCCCCACCGCGCCCGGCCGCCGCCCCGATCATCCCACGGGTCCCCGCGCCCCTCAGCGGACATGTTCTCGAACGGGTCAGCGAACCACCGACGGCTGCAGCCAGCGCCGCATCACGTCCAGCAGCCGGTCGACGTCCACCGGCTTGGGAACGTAGTCCGAGGCGCCCGCGGCCAGGCTCTTCTCTCGGTCGCCCTTCATCACCTTCGCCGTGATCACGATGATCGGCAGTTCGGCGAACTGCGGCATCTCCCGGATCGCGGCGGTGGTGGCGTAGCCGTCCAGGCCGGGCATCATCACGTCCATCAGCACCAGCGCCACGTCCGGGTTGCGGTGCAGCAGGTCGATGCCCGCCTGCCCGTCCTCGGCGTACAGCACCTCCATGCCGTAGCCCTCCAGGACGCTGGTCAGCGCGAACACGTTCCGCACGTCGTCGTCGACGATCAGCACCTTGCGGCCCGACAACGCGGTGTCCAGGAAGTCGGCGGGCGGCTCGGGCAGCACCCCGTTCAGCGGGCCCTCGTCGCCGGCGCTCTCACGGGCGGGGACGTCGTCGCCGCGGCCGGACGGCACGGCCTCCAGCGGCGCGGACGGGGCGGACGGCGCGGCCGCTCCCGCCGCCTGGACGGTGCGGACGGCCGGTGCCGCCGCGCCCTGCTCCTCGGGCGCGGGCCGCCGCCGGTCGTCCTGCGCGGGGAACTGGACGGGCAGGTAGAGGGTGAACACGCTGCCGCGGCCCACCTCGCTCTCCACGTGGATCTCCCCGCCCAGCAGCCGGGCGATGTTGCGGCTGATCGACAGGCCCAGCCCGGTGCCGCCGTAGCGGCGGCTGGTGGTGCCGTCGGCCTGCTGGAACGCCTCGAAGATCGCCTGCAGCTTGTCCTGGCTCACCCCGATCCCGGTGTCGATCACGCGGAACGCCAGCACGTCGGGGGTGTTCCACAGCGCCGGGACGGTGAAGTCCATGTCGCCGGCCCGTTCCACGCGCAGCCGCACCTCGCCCTCGGCGGTGAACTTCACCGCGTTGGACAGCAGGTTGCGCAGCACCTGCTGCAGCCGCTGCTCGTCGGTGTACAGCGTCGCCGGGACGTCCGGGGCGATCTCCACGCCGAACCGCAGGCCCTTGTCCTGCGACAGCGGGCGGAACGTCGCCTCGACGTAGTCGACCAGCGCGGACACGCCGAGCTCCTGCAGGTGCACCTCCATCTTCCCGGCCTCGACCTTGGCCAGGTCCAGGATGTCGTTGATCAGCTCCAGCAGGTCGGTGCCGGAGTCGTGGATGGTGCGGGCGAACTCGACCTGCTTGTCGGTCAGGTTCCCCTCGGCGTTCTCGGTCAGCAGCTTGGCCAGCACCAGCAGGCTGTTGAGCGGGGTGCGCAGCTCGTGCGACATGTTCGCCAGGAACTCCGACTTGTACCGCGAGGAGATCGCCAGCTGCTCGGCGCGTTCCTCCAGGGTCCGCCGGGCCTGCTCGATCTGGTAGTTCTGGATCTCGATCGCGCGGTTCTGCTGGGCCAGCAGCGCCGCCTTCTCCTCCAGCTCGGTGTTGGAGTGGCGCAGCTCGCCCTGCTGGCGCTGCAGCTCGTCGGACCGTTCCTGGAGCTCCTGCGCCAGCCGCTGGGACTCGGCCAGCAGCGCCTCGGTGCGGGTGTTGGCGCGGATGGCGTTCAGCGTCACCCCGATCGTCTCGATCAGCTGGTCGAAGAACGCCAGGTGCACGTCGGTGAACCGGCCGAACGAGGCCAGCTCGATCGCGCCGAGCACGGTGTCCTCGAACACGATCGGCAGCACGATGATGTTGACCGGGGCGGCCTCGCCCAGCCCCGTGCCGATCTTGACGTAGCCGGGCGGCGCGTCGGTGAGCAGCACCGTGCGGCGCTCCCGCGCGGCCTGCCCGACCAGGCCCTCGCCGTTGGCGAACCGCACCGTGCCGATCCGGTCGCGGCGGATCCCGTACCCGGCGATCAGCACCAGCCCGGCGTCGTCGGCGTCCGCGCCGTCCGGCCGGTCCTCGGGGTCCTCGGCCAGGTAGAACGCGCCGTACTGGGCGCTGGCGGTCGGGGTCAGCTCACTCATGATCAGCTCGGCGACCTGCATGAGGTCGCGGTGGCCCTGCATGAGCCCGCCGATGCGCGCCAGGTTGGTCTTCAGCCAGTCCTGCTCCTGGTTGGCGCGGGTGGTCTCGCGCAGCGTGGCGACCATCAGGTTGACGTTGTCCTTGAGCTCGGCCACCTCCCCGCGCGCCTCCACGGTGATGGAGCGGGTCAGGTCGCCGCGCGCCACCGCCCGGGCCACCTCGCCGATCGCCCGCACCTGCGTGGTCAGGTTGCTGGCCAGCTCGTTGACGCTCTCGGTGAGCCGCTTCCAGGTGCCCGACACGCCCTCGACCTCGGCCTGCCCGCCCAGGCGGCCCTCCGTGCCGACCTCCCGGGCGACCCGGGTCACCTCGGAGGCGAACGACGACAGCGTGTCGACCATGGTGTTCAGCGTGGTCTTCAGCTCCAGGAGCTCGCCCTGGGCGTCGACGTCGATGCGGCGGGTCAGGTCGCCGTGTGCCACCGCCGTGGCGACCTGCGCGATGTTGCGGACCTGGGTGGTCAGGTTGGACGCCATCCCGTTGACGTTGTCGGTCAGGTCCTTCCACATGCCGCCCGCGCCCGGCACGATCGCCTGCCCGCCCAGGCGGCCCTCCGTGCCGACCTCGCGGGCGACGCGGGTGACCTCGTCGGCGAACGCCGACAGGATGTCGACCATCGTGTTGATGGTCTCCTTGAGCTGCAGGATCTCGCCCTGCGCGTCCACGGTGATCTTGCGGGTGAGGTCGCCCTGCGCGACGGCGGTGGTCACCTGCGCGATGTTGCGCACCTGCGTGGTCAGGTTCCCGGCCATCGAGTTGACGTTGTCGGTGAGGTCCTTCCAGACCCCGCTGACCCCGTGCACCCGCGCCTGGCCGCCCAGGCGGCCCTCCGTGCCGACCTCGCGGGCGACGCGGGTCACCTCGTCGGCGAACGCCGACAGCGTGTCCACCATCGTGTTGACGGTGTCCTTGACCTCGAGGATCTCGCCCTGCGCGTCGACGGTGATCTTCTTGGTCAGGTCGCCCTGCGCGACGGCCGTCGTCACCTGGGCGATGTTGCGGACCTGGTACGTCAGGTTGGACGCCATGCCGTTGACGTTCGCCGTCAGGTCCTTCCACACGCCGCTCACGCCCGGCACCCGGGCCTGGCCGCCCAGCCGGCCCTCGGTGCCGACCTCCCGGGCGACGCGGGTGACCTCGTCGGCGAACGCCGACAGGGTGTCGACCATCTGGTTGACCGTCAGCTTGAGCTGCAGGATCTCGCCCTGCGCGTCCACCGTGATCTTCTTGCCCAGGTCGCCCTCGGCCACCGCCGTGGTGACCTGGGCGATGTTGCGCACCTGCGAGGTCAGGTTGTTGGCCATGGCGTTGACGTTGTCGGTGAGGTCCTTCCAGACTCCGCTGACGCCCCGCACGTTGGCCTGCCCGCCCAGCTGCCCCTCGGTGCCGACCTCGCGGGCCACCCGGGTGACCTCGTCGGCGAACGCCGACAGCTGGTCGACCATGGTGTTCACGGTGAGCTTCAGCTCCTGCAGCTCACCGGTGGCCTCCACCGTGACCTTGCGGGTCAGGTCGCCCTTGGCGACCGCCGTGGTCACCTCGGCGATGTCGCGGACCTGCGAGGTCAGCCGGTCGGCCATCAGGTTCACCGCCGCGGTGACGTCCCGCCAGCGGCCGGTCATGCCGCGCGCCGACGCCTTGCCGCCCAGCCGTCCCTCGGTGCCGACCTCCCGGGCGAACTGGGTGACCTCCCAGGTGAACTGGTCCAGCAGCTCCACCATCGAGTTGGCCGACCGGGCCATGCGCAGCAGCTCCCCGCGCATCGGCCGCCCGCCGACCCGCAGCTCCACGCGCTGGTTCAGGTCGCCCGCCGCCACCGCCTCCACCACCTTGTGGATGCCGGTGGCCAGGTCGGTGAGCTTGTCGATGATCGCGTTGGCGTCCTCGACCGCGCTGCCCCAGGTGCCCTTGAGCGCCCCGGGCCGCAGCCGCCCGCGCAGCTGCCCCTCTCGGCCGATCTCACGCCGCACCCGCGACAGGCCGGAGGCGATGTGCTCGCCGTTCTCGCGGATCTCCTCCAGGATCGCCGCGGCCTGCGCCACGGCGCCCTCACCCGGCACGTCAAGCTCGTTGCGGAGCTTGCCGTCCCGCACCGCCGCCAGCGCTTTCAGCAGGGGTGCCAGGTCGGCGTCGCTGTAGCGCGGGGTGGTGTCGTGAGACCCGTTGCGATGGCTCAGCGAACGGGGAGCGGTTCGGGGCATGCTGTTTCATCCTCCTGGCCCGCGATATGGGTACCCGGGAACGACGGACACCTTCTGGCGTGGCCGCACCTGTACTTTACGTTCCGCACCGCCGGTATCGCCGCCAAGAACGCACGGCCAGGCGCGGATCGGGCCCGGTAGCCGGCCCGGACGGGGGTATGACACGACGCGGCGGGGGCTGCCTCGTAGTCTTCGTGTTACGGTCTGTCGTGTTGTGGCGGCCTGGCCGCTTCCGTCCGCCGGGCCGGGATATGTCCCGGAAGTCCCCCCGCTCCCCGGCGGCCCGGGTGCCGCGGCCGGGCCCCGCCGTCGGGACCGCCCGTCCGGATCCCGCCGGTGGCGGGACCTCTCCTGGCCGGACGGCGAACCCGTCTGTCACGATAGCCGGGCCCCGTGCAAGCTCGAAGTGAGGAACGACTGTTGGATCGGCAGACGGCGGCGGCGCACACGGCGCGACCGGCCTCGGCGCAGACGGTGTCGGCCACCTTCCCCTGTGCCGCCACGTCCGTGGCGGAGGCCCGGCGGTTCGTCCGCCGGGTGCTGACCGGCTGGCACATGGACCAGGCCGTCGACGACGCCGTGCTCGCCACCAGTGAGCTGGCCACCAACGCCGTCGCCTACGCGGGCACCTCGTTCGAGGTGGTCTGCCATCTCACCGACGGCGAGATCCAGATCGAGGTCCGCGACCGCCACCCCACCCGCGTCATCGAGATGCCCGGCATGGAGGCCTCCAGCGGCCGCGGCCTGCCGTCGATCGCGGCCCTGTCGGCGTCCTGGGGCGTCACCTACGACCGGCGCAGCAAGGGCGTGTGGTTCCGCCTGCCCCGCGCCGGCGACGAGACCGACACCGGCCCCGACCCCGAGGACGCCGCCACCACGACCGCTGCGACGTCCGGTGCGGCGGGCGGCGCCGCCGAGCCGACCGGCGGCATCGCGGGCTGGGCCACCGACCTGATGGAGCGGATGGGCGCCGTCGGCGCGGGCGCGGCCAT